>CAIUDG010000133.1 GCA_903897925.1 uncultured beta proteobacterium
AAAGCAGGAGGAGGAAAAGAGCACAAGCAGACGCGCACCGCAGCAAACGCCAACACAGCAGGAGGCAAAGACCAAGAGCGGACGCGCAACGCAGCAAGCGCCAATAACGTAGCAGGAGGAAAAGAGCGCAAGCAGACAAGCAATGCAGCGCGCGCCAATAACCTAGCGGGAGGAAAAAAGCACAAGCGAACAAAGCAACGCAACGAGAGCCCCCCAGGAACAAAGGCACTGGAAAACGCCACACCATTCCGTGACTGCCATGCTTACACCCATGCGCGCCAGTCTAAAATCCTGGCCATGAGCACCACTCCCACCAGCGTCCCCGGCGACGGCCCCGAAACCGTCAAACCCAGCAACTTCCTGCGCCAAATCATCGAGTCCGACCTCGAAAAAGGCACCTACGCCGCGCGCCGCTGGGCCGGCAGCCCCGGTGATGCCGCCCACCAGGCCCAAGGCGAACCCGACCCGGCCAAAATCCGCACCCGCTTCCCCCCCGAACCCAACGGCTATCTGCACGTCGGTCACGCCAAAAGCATTTGCCTGAACTTCGGCCTGGCGCGCGACTACGGCGGCGTCTGCCATCTGCGCTTTGACGACACCAATCCGGAAAAAGAAGACACCGAGTACGTCGACTCCATCATCGACGCAGTCCAATGGCTCGGCTTCAGCTGGAGCCAGCCCGGCAACGATGCGCCCTACCAGGCCAGCGACTATTTCAACTTCATGTACCGCGCCGCCGAATACCTGATCGGCGCCGACCTGGCCTATGTCGACGAACAAAGCGCCGAAGAAATGCGCATTCACCGGGGCGACTTCAGCAAACCCGGTGTCAACAGCCCGTTTCGCAGCCGCAGCCCAGCCGACAATCTGGCACGCTTTCGTGAAATGCGCGACGGCCTGCACGCCGATGGTGCCATGGTGCTGCGCGCCAAAATCGACATGGCCAGCCCGAACATCAATATGCGCGATCCGGCCATCTACCGCATCCGCCGTGCCACCCACCACAACACCGGCGACACCTGGTGCATCTATCCGATGTACACCTTCGCGCACCCGATCGAAGATGCGCTGGAACAAATCACCCACAGCATTTGCACCCTCGAGTTCGAGGACCAGCGCCCGTTCTACGACTGGCTCATGGAGCGCCTGTGCGAAGGCGGCCTGCTCAGCAGCCCGCCACCACACCAGTACGAATTCGCCCGCCTCAACCTGACCTACGTCATCACCAGCAAGCGCAAACTGGCACAGCTGGTGAATGAAAACAAAGTCAGCGGCTGGGATGACCCGCGCATGCCAACCATCGTCGGCCTGCGCCGGCGCGGCTATACGCCGCAAAGCCTGCAACTGTTTGCCGAGCGCATCGGCGTCACCAAGAGCGACAGCTGGATTGACTACGCCACCCTGGAAGGCTGCCTGCGCGAAGATCTGGAACACCGCGCCCACCGGGGCATGGCGGTGCTCAACCCGGTCAAACTGGTGATCAGCAACTGGGACGCCGTAATGGGCGCCGGCCACCTGGAGCCCTGCACCCAGCCCGCCCTGCCGCATCCGCCAGAAGGCCAGGCACTTCCGCCGGAGCGCCACTTCAGCATCGGCCGGGAAGTCTGGATTGAGCGTGAAGACTTTGAAGAAGTCCCGCCCAAAGGCTACAAGCGCCTGTTCCCGGGCAACAAAGTGCGCCTCAAGGGCGGCTATGTGATCGAGTGCAGCGGCTGCGAGAAAGATGCCAGCGGCCAGATTACCCAGGTCAACGCCACCATGGTGCCCGACACCAAGAGCGGCACCCCCGGCAGCGACAGCGTCAAGGTGAAGGCGGCCATCACCTGGGTCGGCGTCGCCAATGGCGTCAGCGCCGAAGTGCGCATGTACGACCGCCTGTTCCTGGACGCGCAACCGGACGCCGGTGGCAAAGACTTTTTGTCCAGCCTGAACCCGAACAGCCTGAAAACCATCCGCGCCATCGTCGAGCCGTCGCTGGCGAACGCGGCGCCGGACCAGAAGTTCCAGTTCGAGCGCCACGGCTACTTTGTTGCCGACCGCGTCGACCACCGCCCCGGCGCCCCGGTATTCAACTTTGCCGTGGGCCTGAAAGACAGCTGGGGTAAATAAACCTGCCGCACCGCCAGCCGGGGCGGTAGCGCGGCAGCGGGCGCTGCGCCGGAGCGCTTCAGGCGTCCTGGCGCAGGTCGCGCCGCAGTATTTTTCCAACGGCGGATTTGGGCAGGGTGTCGACAAAGGCAATCTGCTTGGGCACCTTGTACGAAGTCAGTTCGCGGCGGCAAAACGCAACCACGGCGTCGGCGTCCAGCGCCGCATCGGCAGCCTTGACCACATACAGCTTCAACGCTTCGCTGGTTTTTTCGTCGTAAACCCCGACACAGGCGCACTCCACCACGCCCGGGCACGCGCTGGCCACGGCTTCCACCTCGTTGGGAAATACATTGAAGCCGGAGACGATCACCATGTCTTTCTTGCGATCCATGATTTTCAGATAACCCTCGGCGCTGAACATGCCGATGTCGCCGGTGCGGAAATAGCCATCAGCGGTAAATGCGGCGGCGTTCGCTGCCGGCTGATTCCAGTAGCCGGCCATCACCTGGGGGCCTTTGACGCAAATCTCACCGCTGGCACCCAAGGCCACTTCCCGGTCTTCTTCGTCCAGCAATTTGACATCGGTACTGGGTGCCGGCAAACCCGTGGTGCCGGTAAACCCATCGATGAACTCCGGGTTGAAGGACACCACCGGAGAAGTCTCCGACAAGCCATAACCTTCGCGTATAAAGGTGCCGGTCACGGCCTTCCATTTTTCCGAAGTCGCCGCCAGCACCGCAGCACCGCCGCCGCCGGCCAGCCGCAAGCGGGAAAAATCCAGTTCCGCGAACTGCGGATGTGTGAGCAATGCGGCGTACAGCGTATTCACACCCAGAAAGGCGGTTGGCCGGGCCTGCCTGAAGACCTCCACCAATCCGCTCACGTCACGCGGATTGGCCACCAGCCAGTTGTCGGCGCCGACCGAGAAATAGGTGATCAAGTTCACCATCAGCGCAAAGATGTGATACAGCGGCAGCGCCGTGACAATGACCTCTTCGCCAACACGCAGCGACTGCGGCATGAAGGTCTTGTACTGCATTACGTTGGCCACCAGATTGCGGTGCGACAAGGCCGCCCCCTTGGACAATCCGGTGGTGCCGCCGGTGTACTGCAAAAACAGCAAATCCTGGCCCTGCAATGGCACCGGCTTGCGTACCAATGTGGCGCCCTCGGCCAGCGCATCGGCAAAGGCAATGGCCCCCACCAGAGCCGGGTCCACCGCGGGTGTCGGCACTGCGGCCTGGGTGCCATCGCCAAGCGCTACCGTAATGACCGTGGTAACGGCAGTCTTGCCAACAATGGCGGCCAGTGTCGGGGTGGCGCCCTGAAATACCACAATCCGTTCGCTGCCCGAGTCCTTGAGCTGGTGTTCCAGCTCACGCGGGGTGTACATCGGATTGACATTGACTTGAATTGCACCGGCCCGGGCGATGCCCAGCAGAACAATCGGAAACGCCAGCAAATTGGGCATCATGACCGCAATGCGGTCCCCTTTGACAACGCCCAGGCGCTGCTGCAGCCAGGCCGCGAAGGCCGCAGAGAGCCGATCCACATCGCTGTAACGCAGGGTCTGACCAAAGGCACGGAACGCCGGCTTGTCGGCATAGGTGCGCATGGCCTGTTCCAGCAAATGCACCACGCTGGGACAGGCGTCCGCATCAATTTCCGCCGGAATGCCGTAGGCGCTATAGCTTGCCAGCCAGGGCCGGGGAATGCTGTTGCGGGTTTCAATATCACTCTGCATGGTCTTCCTTTTTTTTACCGATACGTTAAGAGGCGTTACTGCGGGGTTCATGGGGCGTTGCGCGGGCCTGGCTGGCGGCGCGGATCAGGTCTGCCGCCTTCTCGGCGATCATGATGGTCGGTGCATTGGTGTTGCCGCCGATCAGGGTCGGCATGATCGAGGCGTCCACCACACGCAAGCCGGCGAGGCCTTTGACGCGCAACTGGGCATCCACCACCGCCATCGGATCACTGTCCGGGCCCATCTTGCAGGTTCCCGCCGGGTGGTATTGGGTGTCGGCACGCCGGCGTATGTCTTGCTCCAGGCTCTGCACATCCGCGCTGTCCACCGGGTACAGCATTCGGCCACGCACCGGCGCCAGGGCCGGCGACTCCATGATGCGTTGCTGCAACTGCCCGCCCCGGACCAGCAACTGCACATCCCGTTCGTCCGACAGAAAGGCCGGATCAATGCGCGGTGCCACATGCGGGTCGGCGCTCGCCAGCCCCACGCTGCCACGGCTAAAGGGCCGCAGCACGTCAACGTGGCAGGTCATGCCGTGGCTGAGGTGGACTTTGCGGGCATGGTCATCCACCAAGGCCAGCACAAAGACCAGCTGCAGGTCTGGTATGGCCAGCTCCGGACGCGACTTGAAAAACGCCCCGGCCGACGCAATGGTGCTCGTAACCATGCCGCGGCGGTGTTCGCGCCATTCGAAAATCGCCTTCAGCAAGCGCCACGCGTCGCCCGCCGAAACACCGAAGGAGGCGGCGTCCTGGGGCACGGTCCAGCCCTGCACATAGTCGATGTGGTCCTGCAGATTCTTGCCTACGCCAGGCAGCTCGTGGACCACTGCAATGCCATGCGGCTGCAGGTCCGCCGCCGCCCCGATACCGGAAAGCTGCAACAGCTGGGGCGAGCCAAAAGCGCCCGCCGAGACAATCACTTCACGGCGCGCACGCACCGTCTGCAACTGCCTGCCATGGTAGTACTGCACCCCCGTGGCGCGCTTGCCGTCGAGCAGGATCTTGGCGCTTACGGCCCGGGTGATGACCTTCAGGTTGGGCCGTTGCAGGTTCGGCGTCAGATAGGCTTTTGCCGCACTGCAGCGCTCACCGTTGCGGTGCGTGACCTGGTAAAGAAACGCACCTTCCTGGTTGGCGCCGTTGTAATCCGGGTTCAGCGCAATGCCCTGGGCTACTGCTGCCTGCAGAAACTGCTGGCTCAGCGGGCTATTGAAGCGCGGGTAAGTGACATTCAGCGGACCGCCCTGGCCGTGAAATTCGTCCTGAAACTGTTCGTTGTTTTCCGCACGCTTGAACAAAGGCAAAACTTCGTCGTAACTCCAACCGGGGTTGCCGAGGCTGCTCCAATGGTCGTAGTCCCAACGGTGGCCGCGCACGTAAAGCATCGCGTTGATGGAACTGGAGCCCCCCAGCGTCTTGCCACGTGGCTGGTAGCCTTTGCGGCCATTCAGTCCGGCCTGGGCTACCGTTTCGTAGGCATAGTTGTTGATTTTGGTCGGCACCATGGCCGCCACCCCAGCGGGTGCGTGGATCAGCACGCTGCTGTCCGGACCGCCGGCCTCCAGCAAGCAGACCGTCGCCCGGGAATCCTCACTCAAACGGGCCGCCAGCACACAACCGGCCGAACCGGCACCGACCACCACATAATCAAAGTCCAGCATTTCCAAGGTTCGCTCCTGACATCTGAAGGCAGTTCGGACCCCGCACCGAACACGGGCAGGATTGTTATTTTTCGATTTGTATTCGTCCAATGCATTTTTTAAGAAAAATTGGTGCACTGACTACATAATTCGGCCGTACAAACCCGAACTCCCATGGACCTGCGACGCTTAAAACATTTGGTGGCACTGGCCGACGCACGCAATTTTGGGCGTGCAGCAAAGGCCTGCCATATCAGTCAATCGGCGTTTAGCCGCAGCATTCAGTCGGCAGAAGAAGAACTCGGCTTGCAGCTGTTTGACCGGGGCAACGCCGAGGTCCGCTGCAGTGCCGCCGGCACCTTTGTCGTGGAACGGGCGCGCAAGCTGCTTTTTGAGAACCATTGCCTGGAACGCGATGTCAGCCTGTACCGGGAACGGCTCATCGGCGATCTGGCGTTTGGCGTTTCGCCCTACCCCGCCGCCACCCTGGCGCCCCAGTTGTTACAGGAAATTCGCCGCCACTACGGCGCCGTGAAAGTGCGGGTCGAAGTGAACAACGCCCAATACCTGCTGGCACGCCTGCGCGCCGAAGAGCTGGATTTTTATATCGCCGATGTGCGCAGTGTGCCGGCCGTGCAAGACCTCTCGATTCAGCGCATTGGCCAGGCCATGGCAGGGTTGTATGTGCGCCCCGGACACCCGCTGCTGGACGCGACCCAGCCGCTGACACGCGACACCCTGGCGTATGGCCTGGCCAGCGCCCAGGTGCCCGAATCCGTCCTCAAGTTGCTGGCCGCCCAGTTGCAGCATCCCCCAAGCCAGCCCTTGCCGCTGGCGGTGGAGTGCGACGACCTGCACTTGCTGAAGTCGATTGCCATGCATACGGACACCGTCCTGGCCTGCGCCGAAGTTGGCGTGCAGCAAGAGGTGGCGCAAGGCACCCTGGTACGGCTCTCGCTGACCGACACGCCGCCAATCTATTCGGACATGGGCATCGTGTCACTCAAGGGCCGCAGTTATTCCCTCATGGCCCAGCTGGCGGTTGATTTTCTGGCCGATATGGCGGCGCCCTCCAGGCCCCCGGCGTGATGTCTAACCCAGCACGTCAAACACCCGCAGCGCCGCGTAGGCATCGTTCGCGGCATATAGCAGCTGCGCTTCGCTCAGCTGCGGCTGGGCCCAGTTGCTGGTGGCGGCTTTTTTCGACTTCAGGAAGCGGCGCTGGAACAACACCGCCACCGCGCCCTTGACGCCAATTTCGCGCCGGTAGCCGCGCTCGCGCATTAAGGTGTTCAACTCCACAATGCCGGCCGGCTGCACCCCGAGTTTGGCGATGATGCGCTTGCGGTCGTCGCCCAGGCCGAATCCGGCCTTGGGCACGCCCGGCAGCGCCAGCAATTGCGCCACCACGGCACGGCAACCCGGCTCGTGCAACTGGAATACCCAGGCATGGCGCAGCCCCGAGAGCTGCACGATGTGCGGCCCGTCGGACAGTTCGCCAACGCGAAAAGTCGGCTTCGATTCAGTGTCAAAGCCCCAGGCCGGCAGCGCCCGCAGCGCGGCATAGGCGGCCTGCGCCTGGACTTCAGTGGCAACCAGGGTGATGTCGCTCAGGCCGAGGCGCTCGAACGGCGGCAACAGGGCAATGGCATCTTTGTCGGGGGTGGGGTGTTGGGGGGGGTGGGGGTGTTGGATATGCATGCCGCCCGATCATCGCGCATTTGCAGGCCAATGCGCGTCGCCTATTGTGCCGCGCAGGCCCTAGCACATGCGCCCGACCGACTTACCCCCGCCGCCTGTGGGCGACCTTGGGGATAACCGTGTTCAAAAGGGGCGAAAGCCACGCCAGCACTGGGCTGCGCCAGAGTGCCTC
Source organism: uncultured beta proteobacterium (assembly GCA_903897925.1). Taxonomy (GTDB): domain Bacteria; phylum Pseudomonadota; class Gammaproteobacteria; order Burkholderiales; family Burkholderiaceae_C; genus Allorhodoferax. The sequence goes on from CAIUDG010000133.1 coordinate 7,354, forward strand.
CGAATTAGACAGGGGAAAAAAATATTTGAAATATTGTTATCCTTGCCCTCGCCATGAACACAACACCTATGCCTGACGCACCTTCGGTGCGCACCCTAGCCCCCCTACCGCTCCATCGCCGCCACGCCACGCTGGGCCTCCTGGCCTGCCTGGCGCTGGGGCTGGGCGCCTGCTCCCCCGAGGACAAAGACGCCAAGGGCGAAAGCGCCAGCGTTCCGCTGGAACAGTCCTACACGCTGCTGGCCCACGAAGGGCGTGGCTTTAGCGTCGGCGCCATGATGACGGCGAACACGGTCTATGTGCTGTTTGATCCGCAGTGCCCGCACTGCGGCCACCTCTGGCAGGCGTCTTTGCCGCTGCACAAGAAGGTCAAATTTGTCTGGATGCCGGTGGCCTTCATTGGCGCCCAAAGTGCACCCCAGGGCGCCGCACTGCTGGCCGCCGAAAACCCGGTGGAAGCCATGAGTGCCCACGAAGCCTCGCTGCTGGCCGGCACCGGCGGCACTGCCGCCTCGTCCAGTATTCCGGACGACATTGCCCAGGCCATCAAGAAAAACACCGCACTGTTCAACCGCCTGGGCGGCGAATCGGTGCCCTTTGTGGTGGCGAAAAACCAGCGTACCGGCGCCGTCGTCAACTACGCCGGGGCGATGGACACCGCCGCCCTGGAACAATTCCTGGGACTGCAATAACTGCCCTGCGCCCGGCGCCTGCCGGGCGCATCCGCTTAGCGGCTGACCAACACCGGAATCGGCGACTCCGCCACCACCCGGCTGGCAACACTGCCGAGCATCAGGCGCGCAATGCCGGAGCGGCCATGCGAACCCATCACGATCAGGTCGGCGCCCAACTCCTTGGCCGACTCAACAATGCCGCTGGCCGCAGCCACGTCTTCCACCAGGCGCACCTGCAGGGGCACCGCAGCACCGCCCGTGGTGCACAAGGATTCCACATGTGCGTGCGCCTGGGCCGCATGCTGCTGCGCGGCGGCGGCATAGGCCTGGTAACCCATGGGATTGACTTCACCAACGCCCAGATAAGGGTAAGGATCTGACACAAACAGCGCCGTCAGCTGGGCGCCGTGCGTGCGTGCCAGCCCGACCGCCAGCCCTGCCGCATGTTCGGACGCTGCAGAACCATCGGTAGCCAACAAAATATTTTTGAACATAAGGACCTCGCAAAGTGCTGTTGATTTAGCCGCATCATGCGCCTGGGTGAAATTCACTTTCTTGACGCACATCAAATAATGCGTTTGACCTGGCCGGGGTCAATCACTGGGCGCATCGCCACCCTCGTCGGCATGGCGCGGACGCGCCGGACGCGGAATTTTTTTCAGGCGGATCAGACGCGCCGTTTCGAAGGCGTCTTTCTTGAGCTGGCGTTCGGCATCGCGGGCCTGGCCGGCCTGCAGCCAACCGGCAAATTGTTCCGGCGTTTCCAGCGTGATGCGCCCCAAAGCTGCGCTGCGGAAGTCATGGATCACGATTTCCGCCGCCTTGGTCAGATTGACCTTGCCGCCCCCCTGCAAGGCACCGCGCTGGCGCCCTATGGCTTCGAGCAAATCGGTGTCGGTCTGGTCCGCCACGGCGCTGAGCCGGTAGCGCGCCTCCAGGGCACTGGCGTAATGCTGGCGCAGGTAGTCCAGCAACTCCAGCGCCACCTCTTCGTCGTTGAAAGCATTGCGCCCGACGGCACCGCTGGCGGCCAGGTTGTAGCCGCTCTGCGTCACGATGATGCGCGGCCACAGTACGCCGGGGGTGTCGTACAGATAAAAGTCGGGCGCAATGGTAATGCGCTGTTCGAGCTTGGTAACGCCGGCTTCGTCGCCGGTCTTGGCCGCGCGCTTGCCCTTGAGCGTATTGATCAGGGTGGATTTGCCGACATTGGGAATGCCGCATATCAGCACCCGCATTGGCTTGGCCATGCCACCGCGGTTCGGCGCCAGTGCATGGCAGGCCTGGACCAGGGCCTTGGCCGGGCTGGTGATGCTGGCGTCGAGGGCCAGCGCGCGCACGCCCGGCTCGGCGTTGTAATGGTCCAGCCACAGGGCCGTGCGTGCCGGATCGGCCAGGTCTTGCTTGTTCAGCACTTTCAGGGCCGGACGGCCGCGCGTCAGCTCGGCCAGCATCGGATTGGCGCTCGAGCCCGGCAGACGCGCGTCGAGCAATTCGATAACGACGTCAATTTCCTTGACCCGCTCCTGAATCGCCTTGCGGGTCAGGTGCATATGCCCTGGGAACCATTGAATTGACATTGTCGCGCTACTTTTTTCTAAAACATCCAGCCCGCATTGTCGGCTGGAATGGCAGTGCCCCGGTCGCCCGCGGCACTCAGGCGGTGGCGGTCGGGCGTTTCGGCACCAGCCGGTGCGCTGACAGGTATTCCTTGAGGTAGGCCTCAAACGTCAGGCTGTCACCGGCTTCCACGCTGGCCTGCTCGTGCAGCGAACTGGCACTTTGCGCGCGCAGCACCTGCGCCGGTTCGGCACGTTGCGGCTGCGCCAGCATGGCCGCCCGCATGGCCAGCGAACGGGCCCGTGCAAAAGCCACGAAAGAACCGTCAAACTCCTGCTGCATGGCCTGCAACACGCGTGCCGAGGGCAGTGAATCCGGTTGCTGCAAGCCGTGCATGGCAGCCTGCACCGCCTGCGAATAGTCGCTACAACCGTGGCTGGCATCGAGCTGCGCCGCGATCGGCAGCAAGGCCTGCACAATGTCCAGCCCCCAGTCGTGCAACAACACCTCGGCACCGGCGCGCTCCAGCCGCAAGCCGGGTTCGCGTCCGCGTTCGGCGACGCGCTGCTGGTTGCGCGACAGCGCGGCGATCTCGGCGGGGCTGTCCGGCGGACTCGGCTGCTGCAGACAATGCAACAGGAACACGTCAAGAAAACGCAGGGTCTGGGCATTGATGCCGACCGGCTCGAACGGGTCCAGGTCCATCAAGCGCACTTCCACATACTCAACGCCGCGCTCGCGCAAGGCATGCAGCGGGCGTTCGCCCGGGAAGATCACGCGCTTGGGGCGGATGGTGCCGTAAAACTCGTTTTCAATCTGCAGCAGCGACGTCTGCAGCTGGCGATAGGCGCCGTCCGGACCGATCACGCCAATGGCTTCGTAGGCCGGATAGGGTTCGGTGAGTGCCGACTGCAAGGACGCCGCATAACCGTCCAGGCTGTTGTAACTCACCGCCAGCGCCGACTGGGCATCGCTCTGGTACCCCAGGCGCCCCATGCGCAGAGAGGTGGCATAGGGCAAATACATGCTGCCCTGGCCCAGCGGCTGCAACTGGTGCTGGCGCCCGGCGACAAAACTGGAACACACCGCCGGCGACGCGCCAAACAGGTACAGCAGCAAAAAGGCCTGGCGTCGGAAATTGCGGATCAGGCCAAAATAGTCGGCACTGCTGAGCTCCGGCACCGACCAGTTGTAATGGATGCCGGAAATGGTCTGCATGCGGCGCCCATAGCGGTAGCCCAGCCCGCTGCGGTACACCGTCTTGGCGCGTCCGACATTGGAACTGCCGTACTGGCCGAGCGGAATCTGCGCGTCTTCGGGCAGGCAACACGGCATGCTGGAGACCCACAGCATTTCCTGGTCCAGGGCGCGCAGGGTGAATTGCTGGATATCCTCCAATTCGTCAATACAGGCCTGGGCGTCGGTATGCACGCTGGTGATGAGCTCCACCTGGGACTCGCAGAAATCGGTGGTGATGTGCGGATGTGTCAGCGCCGAGCCCAGCGCGGCCGGATGCGGCGTGAGCGCCAGCTGGCCATTCGGCAAACTGCGCAGACTCTCTTTTTCCAGCCCGCGGCGAATGCCATTCAGCTGCTTTGCGTTGAGCACTCCCGGGCCCTGCGTTTTCTTGTCCATACCTGTGGCCCTTTGTAATCCTTCTGTCGGGGGCGCAAAGTTAACACAAGCGCCGTAAATTTGCAGCGCCGCGCCGACTGATGCGCCTGGGCGGCAGAAAATACGCCGACTGCAAAGCGATTGCTAACGCCCAGACCAGCGATTTTGCGGTTAGATTGTTACCGTTTTGGAGATTTCAATGACCGGCAACGCAATACTTGTTCAACAGCCCGCCAAGGCGGCACAACTGATTCTTTTGTTCCATGGTGTGGGCTCCAATGCGGCGGCAATGCGGCCCCTGGCCGCATCCATCGCCAGTGCTTTTCCACAAGCCATGGTGGTCGCCGTGAATGCGCCATATGCTGCCGGCAACCCGGGCGGCTTCCAGTGGTTCAGCGTCGCCGGCATCACCGAAGACAACCGCCAGTCCCGGGTCGATCAGGCGATGCCGGATTTCAGTGCCTGCATCGCGCACTGGCAGGCACAGGCCGGCGTAGCGCCACTGGCCACCGCGCTGATCGGTTTTTCGCAGGGCGCCATCATGGCGCTGGAGTCCAGCAAACTGGCGCACAGCCCGGCCAGCCGCGTGGTTTCCATGTCCGGGCGTTTTGCCAATCTGCCACAGGACGGCAACTACACCGGCACCATCCACTTCCTGCACGGCAAGGAAGACCCGGTGATTCCCTACCAGCACACCGTCGTGGCGGCGCACCATCTGCGCGACCTCGGCGTCGATATCACCGCCGAAGTGCTGCCCTTTGTCCAGCACGAAATTCCGGCCGAATTTGTCACGCTGGCCGTGACCAAGCTCAGCACCCACATCTCGCACCGAATCTGGAAAGACGCACTGCAGGCCGACACCGGCACGCCCAACGCGTAAAAAATCCGCCAATCCGTCCGTTATCGGACGGTTTTATCAAATACAGCCCTTGACGCAAGGTTTATCCGGGGGCGACGGATAGCCGTTCACAGAAATAATGCGCCGATGAATATTCCGGAGTTGGTTATATGGTCAGCAATGTTCGGAGGGTTGATCACGCTGGCCATGGCCGCCATTGTTGATCTGCTGATCCACCGCCGCGCGGCGTCGCTGCGCAATCTGTTTTTTCTGCTCATGAGCGGCGCCAGCTTTGTGCTGTTGTCCGGCCTGCCGGAATATCTGTTCCCGGAACTGCCTGCACTGGCCTTTCTGACCCTCAAGTCCGGGCTGGCACCGCTGAGCGGGGCACTGGCGCTGGCCTGTCTATGGCAATGGCTGGGCGAGTCGGCCGAAGACCGCATCGTCTATTACGCGATTGTCTGGGGCTCCACGGCACTGATCCTGAGCGCCCTCATCATGGCCATCCTGGTTGTCACCGCACCCGGGCACTTGGCGCACGAACTGGTGCTGGCTTCGGTGCTGATCAATGTGCTGGCGGTGCTGCTGACCACCGCCACCGTGCTGCGCGCAGCCCATCTGGGCGACACCCTGGGCCGCGAACTGGTGCTGCCCTGCCTGTTTCTTTCACTAGCGGTAGCCGGACTCAACGGCCGCGAGGTGGTCCACCAAGCCACCGGACCGCTGATCTGGTCGCTGACCGCGCTGTGCACCATCGTGTTCTTTCTGACCCTGGTCAACCTGGGTATTCGGCACAGCCACCGAAACCGCAAATTGGAACGCCTGGCCGGCATGTCGCAAGAAAACGATGGCGCCACCGGTCTGCCGCAGGGCTCGGTGCTGCTGTCCAAGGTGGACGATGCGTTCTGGCGCAGCGCCCGCCTGAATACCCAATGCACCGTGATCTGCCTGCACCTGCGCAACCTGTACGAGCTCAGTGAAATTGCCGGCCACAGCGTCGATGAGCAGATTCTGTCGTCGATGACGGCACGCATCCGGCGTGCCGTCGGCTTTCGCTGCGTGGTCGGGCTCTACCACCCGCGCTGCTTTGTCATCGTCATCTCGGCGGTAAAACAGACCCGGGTCTCGGAGCAGTTGCTGAACCGCCTGCGCATTGTCATGAACAAGCCTTTGACGGTGACCGGCTGGCGCGCTGAAAACCATGTCTTCCAGCCCCAGTTCAGCATTGGCGCGCTCACCGTCACGGCCAACACCAGCAACCCGGCACAGGTCATTGACGAAGCCGAGCGGCTGGCCCAGCAAGCCCTGGAAGACGACGAGCTGAGCGAGTGCACCACCGGCTACTGAAGCCCGCCCCGCTCCGCCCTGTCGCCACCCAGGCGACTCAGAGCGAGATACCGCCCGAGACTTCGATCACTTCGCCATTGATATAGCTGGCCTCGTCGCTGGCCAGGAAGGCATAGACGTTGGCAATTTCTTCCGGCTTGCCAATGCGCCGCATATGCACCTTGTCAATCAGCGACTGCAACACCGGTTGCGGCATGGCGGCAACCATCGGCGTGGCGATAAAGCCGGGTGCCACGGCGTTGACCCGCACCCCCTTGGGTCCGAGTTCACGGCTCCAGGTCTTGGTGAAGCCGACCAGACCAAACTTGGTGGCGGCATAGTTGGTCTGGCCAAAATTGCCATACATACCGACCACCGAGCTGGCATTCAGGATCACGCCACTGCCCTGCGCCACCATGGTGTCGGCAACCGCCTGCGAACAATGGAACACACCGCGCAAATTGACATCGATCACGCGGTCAAACTGTTCCTGGGTCATTTTTTGCAGGCGCGCATCGGCAGTAATGCCGGCGTTATTGACCAGCACGTCGATGCGCCCAAACTTGGCCTTGACGCTGGCGACCACCTCGTTGACCATGCTGCGCTGTGTCACATCCATGACATAGCCTTCGGCGCTGGCACCAAGTTGGCGGCATTGTTCAACCGCCGCATCGACCCCGGCCTGTTGCAGGTCACAAACCAGCACCAGCGCGCCTTCCGCAGCGAATTTGAGTGCGGTTGCCAGGCCTATGCCTTGCGCGGCACCGGTGATCAGGCAGACTTTGTTGAGCAAGCGGGGAGTCGACATGGGAGATTCCTATTTTTGTTGAACAAATGGGTGATACTTTCCTCTTCCCCTGCACTCTAAACCAAGTGCACCCCCCTGCGACCCAATATCAGGCATCCATGGAACTGCATTCCAAAGTTATCAACGACACCCCGCGCGACTCCGCCACCGTCATCATCGTGCGTGACGCAGCGGCCGGACTGGAAGTTTTTCTGGTCAAACGCCACGGTCTTTCCGATGTGCTGGGCGGCGCCTACGTATTCCCCGGCGGCAAGCTCGACGCCAGCGACGATGCGCTGGACGCCAGCCTGCACCTGGACCAGGACGAGGCCCAGTTGCATGCGGCACTGGGCGAGCCGGACACCCCGGCGCCGCGCGCCAAAGGCCTGTTTGTGGCGGCGCTGCGCGAAGCGTTCGAAGAATGTGGCGTGCTGTTTGCCCTGAACGGCAGCCCCGAAGCACTGCAGCAGGCGGCTCAGATGCTGCGCGCCGGCAGTGCTTTCAATCCGCTGCTGGCGGCGCTGCAATTGCGCCTGAATGCCCGCGCCGTGCTGCCCTGGTCGCGCTGGATCACGCCGACCATGCCGTCGATTTCCAGCAAGCGCTTCGATACGCGTTTTTTTATCGCCGCGATGCCGCCGGCGCAGCTGGCCCGGCACGACGATGTGGAAACCACCGAAAGCGTCTGGCTGCCGCCGCGCCTGGCATTGGAACACTACTGGAGCCGGCAAATTGCGCTGGCGCCACCGCAGATCATGACGCTGGCGCACTTGAGCCGGCACGCTACGGTGGCCAGCGCAATGGACAGCGCGCGCGCGGCGTTGCCGCGCCTGATTCAGCCGGAGCCGTTTGACCTGGAGGGCGAGCGCGTGCTGTGCTATCCGGGCGACGTGCGCCACAGCGTGGCCGAGCGGGCAATGCCCGGACCGACCCGCCTGGTGTACCGGAATCAGCGGTTTGAACCGGTGGACGGGTTTGCCGCGCTGTTCAGTGCTTGAACACCTTGGCGTGCAGGCTGCGCAGTGACCACCAGACCGAGGCGGCGACCAGTGGAATCGCCACCGCCGCAGTAAGCTCCGGGCTCCAGGGCCAGCCCAGATGCTGGGCGCCTTTGGACAAATAGCTGATCAGACCGACGATGTAATACGTAATCGCCGCGACCGACAGGCCCTCCACGGCGGATTGCATCTTCAGTTGCACGCCCTGGCGCTGGTTCATGGCGGCCAGCAGGTCCTGGCTGCTTTGCTGCTGCTCGATCTCAACCCGGGTGCGCAACAAGTTGCTGATGCGCGAAACGCGCTGCGACAAAGCGTCCTGGCGCTTGCCGGACCATTCGCAGGTGCTGCGCGCGGGCGTCAGCCGCCGGTCCATGAATTCACCCATGGTCTGGACCCCGGCCAGGCGCGATTCGCCCAAATCTTCAATGCGCCGGTCAACCAGCGAAAAATAGGCGGCACTGGCCGAGAAACGTGAATGCGTCGCCGCATGCTGGCTCTCGACCTGCCCGGCCAGGCGGGTCAGGCGGTCCAGCAGGGCCGGCTCGTCCGCACGCTGGGCCGAACGGATGGCGTCGGCCAGCTCGGCCAGTTCGCGCTCGGCCGATGCCAGCACTGCCGAGGCCTCGCGCGCAGCCGGCAGCCCGAGCAGGGCCGCCATACGGTAACTTTCAATTTCCAACAGGCCTTGCAATAGCCGCCCCAGACGGCGCGGCGACAATCCGCCGGCCAGCACCAGCATGCGCGAAAAGCCATCCGGGTGCACCACAAAGTCGGTATAGAGCTCGGCCATGCCGTCGGCCACCGACGACGCCACCAGCGACTCTTCCAGCAACAGGCCCTTGACCAGGCGCGGCGCCGACTGCGCCGGCAGCACCCAGACATGCAGCCCGACCAGCGCACTGCCCGGCAAACCGGCCAGCCAGGCCTGCGGCACCGCGTCCAGCGCCGTTGGCGGCGCCAGCGTGGCCAGTACGTCGGTGTCGACCGTGCGGGTAAAAGTCCAGCTGACAAATTCGGTGTGCAACTCCCAGCGCAGGCGAAAACCGTCCAGGTCCAGCCGCAGATGGGTTGACGCCGCGTCCGGCACCGGCAGGTGGCGCTCACGTGCCAGAGTCGCCAGATGCGCGCGGCTGGCTTCGCGCTGCGCGGCGTCGCACAGCATCACCAGGTGCGACACCTGCATCGGCGCCGCAGCGGCTTCGGGCGGCCGGGCGTGCACTTCGTTGTGCAGTTCCAGGCGCATGGGATGGGCATTCAAACCTTGCATCAGTGGCTTACTCCAGAGGGGGCGTGGACAACAGGACTTCGTCCATCACGGTCAGGCCCTGTGCCACCCGCAGGGCACCGGCCAGGCGCAGCGGCCGCATACCGTCGCTGACCGCTTGTTTGCGCAGGCTGTCCATATCGGCCTGCTTGTTGACCTTGGCCTTGAAGGCTTCGGTCACTTCGAGCAACTCGTACAGGCCCATGCGGCCCATGAAACCGGTCATGCGGCAATCGACACAGCCAACCGGCTTGTACGGCTTGTAACCACCGCTGATGCTCCAGGGCTTGACGATTTCGCCCAGCATCTCGCGCGTGGTGGTTTCGTCGCGCACCCGGCAGCGCTGGCACAGGGTGCGCACCAGGCGCTGCGCCAGCACACCGAGCAAGGTGGCATTGATCAGGTATGGCGCAATGCCGAGTTCCATCAGGCGCACCACGGCGCTGGGCGCGTCATTGGTATGCAGCGTGGAAAACACCAGATGCCCGGTGAGCGCCGCCTGCACCGCCATGTCGGCGGTTTCCTGGTCGCGGATTTCGCCGACCATGATGATGTCCGGGTCCTGCCGCATCAGGGCGCGCAGGCCCTGGGCAAACGTGAAATCGATTTGTGGCTGGACCTGGGTTTGGTTGAAGGTGGGCTCGATCATTTCGATCGGGTCTTCCACCGTGCTGACATTGACCTCCTCGGTGGCCACCCGCTTGAGGGTGGAATACAGCGTGGTGGTCTTGCCGGAGCCGGTCGGTCCGGTCACCAGAATAATGCCGTGCGGCCGCTTCACCAGCGACTCCCAGCGCTGCGCATCGTGGCTGGAAAAGCCCAACGCATCCAGGTCCTTGACGGCGTTGTCGGGGTCAAAAATCCGCATCACCATTTTTTCGCCGAACGCCGTCGGCAAGGTCGACAGACGCATTTCAACTTCTTCCCCGCGCGGATTGCGGGTCTTGATGCGGCCGTCCTGCGGGCGGCGTTTTTCGATCACGTCAATGCGGCCCAGCAGCTTGATGCGTGCGGTCATGGCGCTGAGCACGCCCATTGGCATCTGGTACACCGGATGCAGCACGCCATCAATACGGAAACGGATCACGCCCTGCTCGCGGCGCGGCTCCAGGTGGATGTCGCTGGCGCGCTGGTCAAATGCGTATTGCCACAGCCAGTCGACCACCTGCACCACGCCCTGGTCATTGGCGTCGAGCTGCCGGTTGCTACGGCCCAATTCCACCAGCTGTTCAAAACTGCCGCCGTTGTTGGCGCCCGCCTTGTTGGCCGCGCGCACCGACTTGGCCAGGGAATAAAACTCGGCGGTATAGCGCAGAATTTCCTGCGGACTGGCCAACACCCGGCGCACCGTGCGCCGGCTCTGGCGCTCGACTTCCTGCACCCAGTCGGTAATGAAGGGCTCGGCGGTGGCCACCGTAACTTCGGTGCTGCTCGCCGCCACCGGCAAAATCCGGTGCCGTTCGGCATAGGCCGCGCTCATGGCGTCGGCAACCTTGCCCACGTCGACCTTCAGCGCGTCGATGCGGAAATAGTGCAGTCCCACACGCTGGGCCAGCCACTGCGTGAGCATTTCCACATCCAGCGGCTTCTGGTCACTGGAGCGCGCCATGGACACCGCCGCCAGGCGCACCAGCGGGTGCTGCGCACTTTCGGCCTGGGCGCACCGTGCCGTGGTGCGCTCGGCGACCTCTTTGGAAATCACGCCATCGATAAGCAACCACTGCAGCAGCATGCGCCAGTCCAGCGGCCCCTGGTAATCGGCCTGGGCCGGCGCGACTTTGATGGGCGCGATTTTCATGCTTGCACCGGCTTGAACACGCGCACCCATTTTTCCGCCGGCAGGCCCCAGTGCGACTGGATGTAACGCGCCCGCTCCATCAGCACATTGCGGTTCGGCCGGCGCGGCGTGCGCTGTGCCAGCACCACGGTATTGCCTTCGCGGGTGGCTTTGAAGGCCCACACGGCGTCTTTGCCAAAGGCTTCGGACAGGCGGTCCACGCTGCCCTGAAAACTCGAGGTATGCCCAAACAGGTTCACCGTCATGCAGCCTTCGTCGGTGAGCAGCTGGCGACAGTCGGCATAGAAGTGGGCGCTGTCGAGCACCGGAGCGGCGGCTTCTTCGTCGTACAAGTCCACCTGCAACGCATCAATGGTGCCGAACAGGCGCGGCTGGCGGATTTCTTCGGCCGCGTCGGCCAGCACCACCTGCATGCGCGGGTTGTCGGCCGGCAATTTGAACCAGCCACGGCAGGCATGCAGCACCTGCGGATTGATTTCCACCACCTGCGTATTTTTCATGCGCAATTCCTTGAAACAGAATTTGGTCAGCGAACCCGCGCCCAGGCCCAGCTGCATGGCTTGGCGCTGGCCGACGCTGGCCGGATCAATGAACAGCAGCCAGGCCATCATGCGCTGAATGTATTCGTGCACCAGCACCGTGGGGGCATCGACCAGCATCGAGCCCTGAATCCACTCGCTGCCCAGATGCAGGTGCCGGATCGGGCCTTCTTCGGAAAAATTGACTTCGGGAAAGGTGATTTGTTCTGTTTTTGCCATGGGGATTTATACCAGCAAGCGTGCCAGGCGCGGCAGCGCAGCACAGGTGTTGCGAACACAATGCTGCGCCAGTTGCTCCGCCGGCGTACCGCGCAACTGTGCCAGCACAGCAGCAATCTGCGGCAATTCTGCCGGGCTGTTGCGTCCTTGCAGCTGCCCGGCCTGGCGCTGCGCGCTGCTGGCATAGAGCCAGTGCGGCGGAATATCCGGCGCATCGGTTTCCAGCACCAGCGCGTCGTCGGGCAGCCATTGCGCCAGGTGGCGCAGCTGGGTCGCGCGTTCGTAGGTCAGCGCGCCGCCAAAGCCCAGATGCAAAGCCTGCGCGCGCAGCGCCTGCGCCTGCACTTCGCTGCCATTGAAAGCGTGCGCAATGCCGCTCCAGGGCGGGCCTTTGCGTGCGGTGTCGCGCAAGTGTTTAAGCACCCGGTCCACCGCCCGGCGCAGGTGCAGCACCACCGGCAAACCATGGCGCCGCGCCAGCAACAGCTGGGCATGAAAAAAATGTTCCTGCTTTTCCCGCAAAGGACTCTGGCACAGCGCCGGCACAAAATAGTCGAGGCCGATTTCTCCCACCGCCACCAGATGCGGGTCATCGTGCTGCTGCGCCAGCGCGGCGTCCAGCAGCGCCAGGTCCGATTCCTGCGCCTGCGCCACGTACAGCGGGTGAATACCCAGACAGTAACTGTCGCCACCGGCCTGGGCCAGCGCGCGTACCGCCGCAAAATTGGCCACCTGCACCGCCGGAATCACACAATGCCGCACGCCTCGGGCGCGCGCCAGCGCGCGTTGTTCCGCGCCGTCCAGCGCAAACTCGGTGGCGTCCAGGTGGCAATGCGTGTCGATCCACATCGCCAATTCCTTTAATCAGCGGCTTGCAGGCGCCCTTGCACCAGGCGCAGCTGGCGGTCGCAGCGCGCCGCCAGCGCGGCGTCATGGGTCACCAACACAAAGGCGGTGCCCTGCTGGCGCGCCAGCTCCAGCATCAGTTCAAACACGGTATCGGCGGTGGCCCGGTCCAGGTTGCCGGTCGGCTCGTCGGCCAGCACGCAGTCCGGATTGCAGACCAGCGCCCGCGCAATCGCCACACGCTGGCGCTCGCCGCCCGACAACTCGGCCGGCCGGTGCTGCACCCGCGAACCCAAGCCGACCTGCACCAACATGGCCGCCGCCGCCTTCAGCGCCTGGGCCCGAGGCACGCGGCGAATGGTCAGGGGCATGGCGACGTTGTCCAGGGCGCTGAACTCGGGCAGCAAATGGTGAAACTGGTACACAAAACCGAGGTGCCGGTTGCGCAAACGCCCCTGCGCCGCGGCGTCCAGCCCGTGCAGCTGCTGGCCACACAGTGTGACCTGGCCGGTGCTGGGCGCGTCGAGTCCGCCCAGCAGGTGCAACAGGGTGCTCTTGCCGGAGCCGGAGGCGCCCACAATGGCCAGGGTCTGGCCGCGCCGCACCTGCAAATCCACCCCTTGCAGCACCGTGACATCCAGGCGGCCTTCCTGAAAGCGCTTGCCCAGGGCGCGGCATTCCAGCATCACTTCGCCGGCCACGCGCAGTGGCGGGACCACTGGCAATTCACTCATAGCGCAGTGCCTCCGCCGGATTGACGCGGCTGGCGCGCCAGCTCGGGTACAGGGTGGCGACAAAGGCCAGCACCAGGGAAATCAGGGTGATCGGCAGGATATCGGACTGCTGCGGGTCACTTGGCATTCGGCTGATCAAATAAATGTCCTTGGGTAAAAAGGTGGCGCCCAGCAAATGCTCCAGCGCCGGCACGATGACATCAATATTGCAGGCCACCAGCAGCCCCAGCGCCAGGCCAGACAGCGTGCCGATCACCCCGACCAAGGCCCCCTGCACGACAAAAATGCCCATGATGCTGGCCGGACTGGCCCCCAGCGTGCGCAAGATAGCGATATCGGCGCGTTTGTCGGTCACCGTCATCACCAGCGTGCTGACCAGGTTAAAGGCGGCCACCGCCACGATCAGGGTCAGGATGATGAACATCATGCGTTTTTCCACCTGCACCGCTGCAAACCAGCTGCGGTTCTGCTGGGTCCAGTCGCGGATCAGCAATTCGCCGCTGAGCTTGCCACCCAGCTTGGCCGCCACTTCGCGGGCCTGGTGCAGGTCGCGCAATTTGAGGCGCACCCCGGACGGCCCTTGAAGCCGGAAAATGCGCGCCGCATCCTGCCAGTGCAGCATCACCAGCGAAGCGTCATATTCGTAATGGCCGGAATCAAACGTGCCCAGCACGGTCAGCTGCTTCAGGCGCGGCACCACCCCGGCCGGCGTGACTTCGCCACCCGGCGCAACCAAGGTAACCTTGTCGCCGATGCGCACACCCAGGCTGCGCGCCAGCTCGCTGCCCAGCACGGCGCCAAAGCCCCCCGGCTGCAACTGGTTCAACACCTGGCCCTGGGCGCCGCCGGCAAAGTCGCTGACCTGGGGCTCCAGTGCCGGGTCGATACCGCGCACCATCACGCCCTTCATGTCCTCGCCGCGCGCCAGCAAGCCCTGTCCGGCGACAAACGGCGCTGCGCCGATGACTTCCGGCTCGGTGCGTGCCTCGCGCAGCGTCTGCTGCAGGTCCGGCAAGGCCTGGCCGTCGGCCTGGTACACCTCGATGTGCGAGACCACCCCGAGCATGCGGTCACGCACTTCCTTCTGGAAGCCGTTCATGACACTGAGCACGATGATCAGGGCCGCCACGCCCAGGGCAATGCCCAGCATGGAGACGCCGGAAATAAAAGAGATAAAGCCATTGCGCCGGGTTGCGCGCCCGGCCCGGGTATAGCGCCAGCCAAGCAGCAGTTCGTAAGGAATTTGTTTCACAGGCGAATTGTGGCATCTCTGCCGACCGGCGCCGCAACGCTGGTGCAGCAGCAACGACAATACAGGCCATGCACCTTTTGCTCACCCACGTGGCACCGGCCGGACCGAACTGCCAGGCCGCCCTGGCCGACCTGCAACTACCGCAGCTGCAAACCCTGCTGCGCCTGCTCGGCGCGGGGCAGCGCCGTACGGCGGATGCCAGCAGCCTGAGCCCGCTGAGCGAACAGCTGCACGCCGAAAGTCTCGGCCTGCAAGCCGCCGACGGACTGCTGCCCTGGGCCGCGCTGGACGCCGCCCGGCTGCAACTGCCGCCGGCACCGGCGTCCCATGGCTGGGCCTGGATCACGCCCTGCGAATGGGAGGTTCACAGTGACCACGTCAGCATGCGCGACCCGCAGACCCTGGCCCTGGACGCCAGCGAATCGGACACCCTGCTGCAGGCCATGCGCGCTTACTTTGCTGAAGACGGCCTGGCGCTGTACCCCGGCAACCAGCCGGGCCGCTGGCTGGCCTGCGGTGCCGCGCTGAAAGATTTGCCGACTGCCGCGCTAGCGCGCGTCAGCGGCGCCAGCGTGGACCGCTGGCTCTGCCGCCAGCCCCAGGCCCGGGCGCTGCGGCGCCTGCAAAACGAAATGCAGATGCTGCTCTACACCCACCCGGTGAATACTGCGCGCGCCGCCGACCGGCGCCCGCTGGTCAGCTCGTTCTGGGTCAGCGGCACCGGCACCCTGGCGCCGGAGCAGCACGCCTCCGCCTCCGCCAGCACCACCAGCGTCACCGATGTTGCATCGCCACGCCTGGTCGATCGCCTCAGCGCCTGCGCCCGTACCGACGACGCCACCGGCTGGTACCAGACCTGGCAAGCGCTGGACCAGGAATACATTGCGCCGCTCCTGCAGGCGGCACGCCAGGGCAACGCGGTGCAGCTCACCCTGTGCGGAGACCAGGCGGCACAACAGATTCGGGGCGCCGCACCCGGCTTCTGGCAAGGCCTGCAGCATCGCTGGCACGCTCCCGACCCCAAGACTCTTTTGCGCTCCCTATGAAAATCACCCCCCGCGAAATTCCGCCGCGCACCGTCTGGACCCTGGAACAGGCCGGCATCCACCCCCTGCTGGCGCGCCTGTACGCCGCCCGCGGTGTGCTTGGCACCGACGAACTCGACGATGCTCTGGCCAAATTGCTGCCCCCCGCCACCCTGCACGGCGCCGAAGCCGCCGCACGCCTGCTGGCCGATGCCATCGCGCAAAACCAGCACCTCTGCGTGGTCGCTGACTACGACTGCGACGGCGCCACCGCCTGCGCCGTGGCACTGCGCGGCCTGCGCCTGTTGGGCGCCCGAAACATCAGTTACCTGGTGCCGGACCGGGTGGTCGACGGCTACGGCCTGACCGCTGCCATCGCCCAGCGCGTCGCCGATCGGGGTGCCCAGCTGTTGATCACCGTGGACAACGGCATCGCCAGCATCGAAGGCGTGGCGCACGCGCGCCAGCTCGGCCTGCAGGTGCTGGTCACCGACCACCACCTGCCGCAGTTGCAGGGTGACACCGTGCGCCTGCCCGACGCCAATGTGATCGTCAACCCGAACCAGCCCGACTGCGCCTTTGCCAGCAAATCCATGGCCGGCGTCGGCGTCATGTTTTATGTACTGCTGGCCCTGCGCAGCGAACTGCGCCAGCGCGGCGTGTTCCAGGCCACCGAACAGCCCAAGCTGGATCGACTGCTGCCGCTGGTGGCGCTCGGCACGGTGGCCGACGTGGTACGCCTGGACGCCAACAACCGGCGCCTGGTGGCACAGGGCCTGAAACGCATCCGGGCCGGCGTCCTGCCGCCCGGCCTGGCCGGGCTGTTCCGCGCCGCCGGGCGCCAAAGCGCCAGCGCCAACACCTTTGACCTGGGCTTTGCGCTCGGCCCACGCATCAATGCCGCCGGCCGCCTGGCCGACATGACACTCGGCATCGAATGCCTGCTCAGCGACGATGCCGCGCGCGCCGACGAACTGGCACACACACTGGACAGCATCAACCGCGAGCGCCGGGTGATTGAGAGCGATATGCGCGAACAGGCCATGGAAATCGTGGCTGGGCTGTTTGACGCGGGCGACGAACCGCCGCCCGCTATCTGCGTGTTCGACCCGGACTTTCACGAAGGCGTGGTCGGCATCGTCGCCTCGCGCATCAAGGACCAGTGGCACCGCCCGGTGTTCGTGTTTGCCGCCAGCCAGGCACCCGGACGCGAACATGAGCTCAAGGGTTCGGGCCGCTCGATTGCCGGCTTCCACCTGCGCGATGCGCTCGACCTGCTGGCCAAGCGCCACCCGGGCGTGCTGCTGCGCTTTGGCGGCCACGCCATGGCCGCCGGCTGCACCATCCATGAAGACGCGCTCGACACCTTTGAGCAGGGCCTGACCGAAATCGCCCAGGAGTGGCTCGATGCCGGCACCCTGACGCGCCAGCTGCAGACCGACGGCCCGCTGGAGCCGCATTACCTGCGCGTTGATCTGGTCGACAGCCTGCACAAGGAAGTCTGGGGCCAGGGTTTTGCCGCGCCGACATTCAGCGAAGAAGTTGAAGTGGTGTCACAGCGCCTGGTCGGCGAAAAGCATTTGCAACTCAAGCTAAAGCACCGCGGCCAGCCGGTAGACGGCATTTGGTTTGGTCACACCACACCGCTGCCGCCCAAAGTCACGCTGGCATTCCGCCTCGATGCCGAGGAATGGAACGGCGTGCGCAAGGTCAAGTTTCTGATCGAAGGCGCCGAGCTCTGACGCCGGCGCCCGGGCCTTAGCGCGGGGCCGGCGCCGCGTCTGCGCTGGTGGGGTTTGCCGCAGCGGTGTCTGCTGTGCTCGCCGCTGCGGACGCCGCCACCGGCTCTGCCAGATAGCGCGCCACAAAAGCACCAACGCTTTGCGGCGGCAGCGGCAGCCAGACCACGTGGCCGCTGCCGGAGGCCACCGTCACGGCCACGCCTTCGGCATTTTCCATGCGGTCCAGCTGCACATCGTGGTTGCCCTGGGGGTGGATGACTTCAAGCCAGTCACCCACCGAAAACTTGTTGCGCGCATTGACCTGGGCCAGACCGCGCTCCGCGTCATAGGCCACCACATCGCCGACATACAGGCTGCGGCCCGACTCGGAATAGCCGCGCAAATAATTCTGCGTACTCTCCGGCGTGTGGCGCTGGAAGAAGCCCGAGGTATAGCCACGGTTGGCCAGGCCTTCGAGCTGGCCCAGCAACACCGGGTCAAGCGCACGACCGGCCACCGCGTCGTCAATGGCGCGGCGGTAGGACTGGGCCGTGCGTGCCACGTAATACGGGCTCTTGGTGCGACCTTCAATCTTCAACGAATCGATGCCGATCTCGACCAGGCGCTGCACGTGCTCGATGGCGCGCAGGTCTTTGGAGTTCATCACGTAAGTGCCGTGTTCGTCCTCTTCAACCGGCATGTAGCTGCCCGGGCGCTGGCTTTCTTCCATCAGGAACACCTGATTGGTGTCGTGCACCGGGGCCGGCGCTGGTGCGGCCTGCTGCGAGGCGCAGCCGCAACCCTGGCTTTGTGCCGCGCTCTGGGTCATCACGTCGCCACTGGCGTCAACCACGCCGGGCAGGGTTTTGTAGTCCCAGCGGCAGGAATTGGTGCAGCTGCCCTGGTTGGCATCGCGGTGGTTGAAATAACCCGACAACAGGCAGCGGCCTGAATAGGCAATGCACAGGGCGCCGTGCACGAACACTTCCAGCTCGGTATCCGGGCATTCCTGGCGAATCTGCGCCACTTGGTCGAGCGACAGCTCGCGCGACAAAATAACACGCGCCACGCCGACGCTGTGCCAGAACTTCACCGCCGCCGAATTCACCGTATTGGCCTGTACCGACAGGTGGATTTCCATATCCGGCCAGGCCTCGCGCGCCATCATGATCAACCCGGGGTCGGACATGATCATGGCGTCCGGCTTGAGCGCCACCACCGGGTTCATATTGCTGACATAGCTCTTGAGCTTGTTGTCATGCGGGTAGATGTTGGACACCAGATAAAACTTGTGGCCCAGGGCGTGGGCCCGGTCCACGCCCTGCTTCAGCACCGCCAGGTCGCCAAAATCGTTGTTGCGCACGCGCAGCGAATAGCGCGGCTGCCCGGCATACACGGCGGTGGCGCCAAAGGCGAATGCAGTTTCCAGCATGGTCAGGGAACCAGCCGGGGCGAGAAGTTCAGGGGTTTTGAGAGGCATGGCGGCGATTATCGTTGCGCCGCCCGCCGGATGCACGTGACAGGCACAATGTCGTTCCGTTTCGCCCACCCTTGCACACACCATGCCGCTCCACCTCACCATCATTACCGGCGCCTCGCGCGGCCTGGGCCTGGCCCTGGCGCAGCAATGCTGCAATGCCGACGCCCTGTTGCTATGTATTTCGCGTGGCAGCAGCCCGGGCCTGAGCGCCCAGGCGGCACAGTGCGGCGCCCTGCTCAGCCAATGGCCGGCCGATCTGAGCGACCCGGCAGCGCTGGCCAGCCGCCTGCAACACTGGCTGGCGCAGTGCGACCCGGCCACGCTGGCCAGCGCCACGCTGATCAACAACGCCGCACAAATGGCGCCGCTGCTGCCGCTGCACGCCAGCGACAAGTCCGGCCGTGAAGACCTGTCGCAAGCCTTGCGCGTCGGCCTGGAAGCGCCCTTGCTGCTCAGCGCCGCCTTCCTGGCGGCGACCCAGCACTGGCACACGGTGCCGCGCAAACTGCTGAATATTTCTTCCGGCCTGGGCCGGCGCGCCATGGCCGCATCGGCCGCCTACTGCGCCGCCAAGGCCGGCCTCGACCATTTCAGCCGCTGCCTGGCGCTGGAAGAAGCCAGCCAACAGCACGGCGCCAAAGTCTGTTCGCTGGCCCCGGGTGTGATCGACACCACCATGCAAGTCCAGCTGCGCAGCGCCGACGCGGACCAGTGCCCCGACCAGCCCGGCTTTGCCCGCCTGCACGCCCAGGGCCAGCTCAGCAGCCCGGAGCAGGCGGCACAGCGCGTGCTGGCCTACCTGGCACGGCCGGACTTCGGCCAGCGCCCAGTTGCCGATGTACGAGAAATAGACACCTGAGCACACGGCTGCGAAAAAGTGCGCCGAAGGAAGTAAACTGATGCGCCCAACGCTTTGTAATTATTAATTTCCTAGGAGATGGTCGCATGTCACGTGAAGTAGTTGTTGTAAGTGGTGTTCGTACCGCCATTGGTACCTATGGCGGCAGTCTGAAAGACATCGCGCCAAGTGAACTGGCAGCGCAAGTCGTGCGTGAGTCGCTCAAGCGCGCCAATGTCGACGGCAAAGACGTCGGCCACGTGGTGTTCGGCCATGTGGTCAACACCGAACCCAAAGACATGTACATCTCGCGCCTGGCTGCCGTCAACGGTGGCTGCGCCGAAGGCACCCCCGCGTTCAACGTGAACCGCCTGTGCGGCTCCGGCTTGCAGGCCATCATCAGCGCCAGCCAGAGCATTCTGCTGGGCGACACCGACATCGCCATTGGTGGCGGCGCCGAAAACATGAGCCGCGCGCCGTTCGCCTCGCTGAACATGCGCTGGGGCGCACGCATGGGTGACACCAAAATGGTCGACATGATGATCGGCGCCCTGCACGACCCGTTCCACAACATCCACATGGGCGTCACCGCCGAGAACATTGCCGCCAAGTGGGGCATCAGCCGTGACGACCAGGACGCCCTGGCGGTGGAAAGCCACAACCGCGCCCAGCGCGCCACCGAAGCCGGCCACTTCAAGAGCCAGATCATGCCGGTCATGCTGAAAAGCAAGAAGGGCGATGTGGCCTACGAAATCGACGAACATTTCCGCAGCAACTGCAGCCTGGCCGACCTGGCCAAGCTCAAGCCGGCCTTCCTGAAGGAAAACGGCACCGTCACCGCAGGCAACGCCTCCGGCATCAATGACGCTGCTGCAGCCGTGGTGCTGATGGAAGCCGGTGCTGCCAAGGCCCGTGGCCTGAAGCCGATGGCACGCCTGGTGTCCTATGCGCACGCTGGCGTGGATCCGAAATACATGGGCATCGGCCCGGTGCCGGCGTCCAAGCTGGCGCTGCAAAAGGCCGGCCTGAGCGTGAACGACCTGGACGTGATCGAAGCCAATGAAGCGTTTGCCGCCCAGGCCTGCGCCGTCAGCCGCGATCTGGACCTGGACCCGGCCAAGGTCAACCCGAATGGCTCCGGCATTTCGCTGGGCCACCCGATCGGCGCTACCGGTGCCCTGATCACGGTGAAAGCGCTGTACGAGCTGGAACGCATCAATGGCCGCTACGCGCTGGTAACCATGTGCATTGGCGGCGGCCAGGGCATTGCGGCGATCTTTGAGCGCACGGCCTGAAGCAAAGGCGCGGCATGAGCAATCCAACGCCAGCCCTGGATCTGGCGTTTGTAGATGAAGTCAAGGAACTCCTGCTGGCGGCGGTCGATACCACCGAACCGCCCGGCGGGCTGCGCCTGGACGAGCCCCTGTTCGGCCCGGATGCTCGGCTTGATCTGGATTCGCTGGATGGCCTGCAACTTTCAGTAGCCATACAAAAGCGCTACGGCATCCGCCTGGCGGACAGCAAGGACTTGCGCCGCGCCCTGGCTTCGCTGACCACGCTGGCCGGTTACATCGCAACGCACAAGAAATGACGCCGGTCTATCTGACCGGCCGCGCCCTGGCCTCGGTGCTGGGGCTGGACTTGGCGCAGGCACTGCAAACCCTGCGCCGCGGCACCGACAGCCCCAGTGCCAGCGCCGGTGCCGCCACCCCCTATGTGCTGGGTCCGCACGACCCGCTCCCGTATCTGCGCATCCCCGGCCCGACAGGCGGCTGGGACACGCGCGCCCGTAAGCTGGTGACAGGTGTCGCAGAGGCGGCCGGTGCCGCGCTGGCACGCGACGGCGCCTTGTTCATCGCCACCTCCTGCCAGGACGGCGCAGCGGCGCAAGCGCACTGCGACATGGATTTTCATGCCCTGGCCCAGCGCATCGCCGGCTGGCTGGACTGGCGCGGCCCGGTATTCCTGGTCAGCAGTGCCTGCACTTCCAGCATGCAGGCCTTGTTATGTGCCATGGAATGGCTGCGCGCCGGAACGCAGAGCGAGGCCCTGGTGCTGGGCCTGGAACTGGACAACCAGCTCACGGTCCCCGGCTTCGCCGCCCTGCAGTTGCTCAGTGCCCAGCAGAGCCGCCCCTTTGCGCCGCAGCGCGACGGCCTGGTGCTGGGCGAAGCGGTCGCGGCACTGCGCCTGTCCACCCGCACGCGCGCGCCCTGGCGCGTGCTGGGCGGCGCCAATGTGGTCGATGGCCTGCTGCCAACCGCCGCCTCGGCCTCGGCGGTGGCGCAGATGTGCCGGCGCGCACTGGCCGCCAGCGAACTGGACGCTGATGCGCTGGACCTGGTCAAGGTCCAGGCCGCCGGCAGTCCGGGCAACGATGCCAGCGAGGCCGAAGGCCTGCGCGCGGCATTCCACCGAATGCCGGCGCTGGTTTCCCTGAAACCCTTGATCGGCCACTGCATGGGCGCCAGCGGCGCTGCCGAGATCGCCCTGTTGCTGGAGTGCCTGGCACAAGACTGGTGGCCGCGCTACCCGGACGCCGCCGATCCGGCCCTGGGGCTGCAACTGGCCGCACAGGCGCCGGCGCGCGTGCGCTACGCGCTGGCGGCGATACTCGGTTTTGGTGGCAGCCATGCCGCCGTGGTGCTGGAGCATGGCGCATGACGGTGTACCGCATTCAGGCACGCTGTCTGGCCGACCCGGCACCGGCCGACTGGCGTGAGCAACTGGCCGCGCGCCTGGGCAGCCGACCCCGGCGCCTTGGACGCTGGGCCGAACTCGGTCTGTATGGCGCGCTGGAATGTCTGGCCGGCAACGGCGAAAGTACGCTGGCGGCGCAGGCCGGACTGGTGCTGAGCAGCCAGCATGGCCCGGCGCAGGCCTTGCACAGCGCCCTGGAGCAAGCCCGCGAAGACCTGCCGCTGCCACTGACGTTTTTACAAACCCAGCCCAGCCAGCTGCTGGCCACACTGTCGGCCCAGCTGCACTGGTGCGGCGATGCACGTTTCATCACGCACCCCGATGCGCTCGCCTTGCTGCGCCTGGGCCTGGCCGCCAACCATGCCGACGGCCTGCTGGTGGGCTGGGTCAACGAACTGGCCCAGGAACGCAGCGTCTGGCTGCGGCTGCAGCCGGTGCCCGATCCGGGCGGCCCCTGGCAGGCTGCCGGCGACTTCGCCAGCCTATTGGCGCATGCCAGCCATTTGCGACTGCAAAGCGGGCGCTTGGACGTATTATCATGAGCGCCTACTACATCGACGAAAACTTGTCCATCGATGAGAAAAATCCCCCTGTGAATTCAAGCCTAAGCCAGCCCAGCGCAGCCAAGGACAGCACCGCACCCCGGCCGGTGAAACGCGTGTTGCTGGTGCGCTATTCGCAAAGTGGCCAACTCACACGCATCACCGAGCAACTGCTGGCACCGCTGCGCCAGGCCGACGACATCGAGGTGCATGTGGAAACGCTGCGCCCACGCCAGCCCTATCCTTTCCCCTGGACTTTCTTCCGCTTCTTCGACGCCTTCCCTGAATCCGCGCACCTGGTGCCACCGGCACTGGAGCCGCTGGGCCTGCGCGGCGACGAAAACTTTGACCTGGTGATCCTGCCCTACCAGGTCTGGTTCCTGGCGCCGGCGCTGCCGGTCACGGCGTTCCTGAAAGACCCGCTGGCGCAGCGCCTGCTGCATGGCAAACC
Source organism: uncultured beta proteobacterium (assembly GCA_903897925.1). Lineage (GTDB taxonomy): Bacteria > Pseudomonadota > Gammaproteobacteria > Burkholderiales > Burkholderiaceae_C > Allorhodoferax. The sequence continues at coordinate 30,560 of CAIUDG010000133.1, forward strand.
AGTGGTCACGCTGATTGCCTGCCGCAATATGTGGATGCTGGCCCAGGAAAAAATGAAGCAACTGCTGGCCGACTGCGGTGCCCGCCTGATCGACAACGTGGTGCTGACCGACCCCAGCCCGACGCTGGTCACCCTGATCACCACGCCGTACTGGTTGCTGACCGGCAGGCGCCACTTCCCGGGGCTGCCCGCCGCTGGCATTGATGCCCAGAGCATTGCCGGCACGGCACGCTTCGGCCTGGCGCTGCGCGACGGCCTGCGCCAGCACGCCGAACGCCAGACCGCGCCGATGCTGCACGGCCTGCAGGCCTGCCGCGCCGACCCGCGGCTGTACCTCAGCGAACGGGCCGGCACGCGCAGTTTTTATCTCTGGGGCAAACTGCTGCGCGCGGCCGGCGCACCGCAGGCACCGCAGCGCAAACCCCTGCTGCTGGTCTATGTGGTCTTTTTGATCGCTCTGATTCTCAGCGTGGTCCCGCTTAGCCTATTGCTGCAGGCGCTGCTGCGCCCGCTGCTAAAAATTCAGTCCGCACAATTAAAACAACGCTTTGAGATGCCTTCCGGGGCTGGGGACGAGCGAATGGGAATGTATGAGCATTGAGGTCTATGTCACGGCAACCGGATCGTATCTGCCACTGGAGCCCGTCGGCAACGAAGAAATAGAACAGGTGCTGGGCATGGTCGGCGGCAAGCCGTCCAAGGCGCGGCGCCTGGTGTTGCGCAACAACGGCATCCGCCATCGCCATTACGCCATCGACCGCGACACCGGCCAGGCTGTCATGAGCAATGCCCAGCTGGCCGCGCGTGCCATTGGCGCGCTGGGCGACATCGGCCAGGTCGACAGCCTGGCGGCGGCCACCTCGCGGCCCGACCAGCTGATGCCCGGCCATGGCGTGATGGTGCATGGTGAACTTGGCTGGCCACGGCTGGAGGTGGTGTCGCTGGCCGGGATCTGCGTCTCCGGCATCGCTGCTTTCAAGCACGCCTGGCTCAACGTCAAGGCGGGCGATGCCCGGCGCAGTGTAGCGGTGGCCTCGGAGCTGGCCTCGCTGGGGCTGCACGCACGCAATTTCGACGCCGAGTACGAACACCACGTGGAGGCGCTCGAAGGGCGCCCGGAGCTGGCCTTCGAGAAAGACTTTCTGCGCTGGATGCTCTCCGATGGCGCCGGCGCGGTGCTGCTGGAAAACGCGCCACGCACCAGCCTGAGCCTGCGCGTGCACTGGATCGAGCTCTCGTCGGCGGCCCACGAACTGCCCGCCTGCATGTACTCTGGCGCTGAAAAGAACGACGACGGCAGCCTGGCCGGCTGGCAGCAGTTCAGCGCCCAGGACTGGGCCCGGCGCTCGGTATTTACAGTCAAACAAGACGTGCGGCTGCTCAACGAACACGTGGTGCGCAGCACCCTGACGCAACCGCTGCAGGCACTGGTGCACAAGCGCGGCCTGCAGCAACGCCGCATCGACTGGTTTTTGCCGCACATGTCGTCCCACTATTTCGCCCAGCCGATCGAACGCAGCCTGGCCGAGGTCGGCCTGGACATTCCGCGCGAACGCTGGTTTACCAACCTGAGCGAAAAAGGCAACACCGGCTCCGCCTCACCCTTCATCATGCTCGACGAGCTGTTTCGCTCCGGGCGCCTGCAACGCGGCGACACGCTGCTGCTGTTTGCACCGGAGAGCGGGCGCTTCTCCAGCGGCTTCATCTTCATGGAAGCGGTCTGATGGATATCTCCGACGTGCCTCAGGAAGGCAACCGAACCCTGGGTCCGCACCGCAAAGCGCTGTATGCCAAAGATGAAAACGGGCGCCTGGTACTGGTTGCCTCGCGTGGCTCGGAACTTGACGAGGCCGTGACGCTGCAAGCGGTGGACCGGTTGCACGGCCTGGCCGAGGCCGCGCGCGCGCGTTGCCTGGCCGGTCAGACCGCCCCACTGGAAGTCTGGATGTGGACCCGGCGCATGGATGTACCGCTGCTGGCGCAAAGCACCGGCCTGTGGCAGTGGCGCATCCGCCGCCACTTGCGCCCGGCGATTTTTGCGCGCCTGTCCTCGACCCTGCTGCAGCGCTACGCCGACGCCCTGGGGCTGCAGCCCGAACAACTCCAGCACCTGCCATGACCACGCCTGCCCTGACCACACCTGCCAGGCCGTTCCAACACCGCCATGCCGCCCACTGCGAAAGCGGTGTCGCCGCCAATTTATTCACCCATTACGGCGCACCGCTGAGCGAAGCCATGGCCTTTGGCCTGTCTTCGGCGCTGTCTTTTGCCTACCTGCCGTTTATCAAGCTGACCGGCTTCCCGCTGATCGCCTACCGCATGCCGCCGCGCTTCATCCTCAAGGGCCTGCGCAAGCCTTTCAACGTGCGGCTGCATTTTGAAACTTTTGTCACGCCGCAACAGGGCCAGCTGCGGCTCGACCAGTTGCTGCAACAGGGCCGCGTGGTCGGACTGCAAACCTCGGTCTTCTGGCTGCCCTATTTCCCGCAGGACATGCGCTTTCATTTCAACGCCCACAACCTGCTGGTTTATGGCAAAGAGGGCGACGACTACCTGATCAGCGACCCGGTGGCGGAAGAACCCCAGCGCTGCGCCAGCGCCGATCTGCAGCGCGCACGCTTTGCCAAAGGCACGCTGGCGCCCAAAGGCCTGCTCTACTACCCCGACACGCCGCGCCGCAAAGCGCCCAGCGCCAGCGCCGTGCGCCAAGCCATCATCAAAACCACCCGCATCATGGTGGGGCCGATCCCGCTGGTCGGAGTCCGCGGCATGCGCATGCTGGCGAACAAAATCGACAAACTGCAGGCCGACGAATATGGCCTGAACTTCATCGGCCACATCGTGCGCATGCAGGAAGAAATTGGCACCGGCGGCGCCGGCTTCCGTTTCTTGTACGCCAGCTTCCTGCAGGAAGCCGCCACCCTCTGTGCGCTGCCATCCCTGGAACTGCTGGCCGAGCGCCTCAACAGCATCGGCGACGACTGGCGCAGCTTCGCACTGCAGGCGGTGCGCATGATCAAGGGCCGCGACCCGGTCAACTTTGCCGCGCTCGCCGCAGCGCTACGCGCGCTGGCCGCGCAGGAACGGGAATTTTTCCTGGCCCTGCGCCAGGCCGTCCAATGATGCTGAACATCCGCGACCTGCACTACCGCTATCCCGGCGCCGCCAGCGCAGCGCTGCAGCAGGTGTCGTTCAGCGCGGCGCGCGGCCAGGTGCTTGGCCTGCTCGGACCGAACGGCGCCGGCAAGACCACCCTGATCGCCCAGCTCGCCGGCATGCTGGCAGTGCAGCAAGGCCAGATCGAGATCGACGGCCAAGCACTGGCGCAACTGCGCCAGACCCAAGCCACACGAATTGCCATCGCCCCCCAGGAGTATGCGTTTTACCCGACCCTGAGCGTGGCCGAAAACCTGGACTGTTTTGCCGGCGTCGGCGGTCTGCGCGGCCAGCACAAGGCGGCCCGCATCGACGCCTGCCTGGATTTTGCCCAATTGCAAAATTACCGGCGTGTGCAGGCCCAGCGTCTGTCCGGCGGACTGAAGCGCCGGCTCAACCTGTCGATCGCGCTGCTGCACCAGCCGGAACTGGTGCTGTTTGACGAGCCCACCGTCGGCGTCGATCCGCAATCACGCGCCTTCCTGCTCGAGGCCGTGCAACAACTGGCGCGCCAAGGCTGTGCCGTGATCTACACCTCGCACTACATGGAAGAAGTACAGGCCATTGCCGACCGCATCGTGGTACTGGACCAGGGCCAGGTGCTGTGCCAGGGCACGCTGCACGAGCTGCTGGCCGGCGACGCAACGCTGCAGATCGAAGTCGAAGCGCCGGCCACGCTGGACGCCTTGCTCGCTGTGCTGGCACCCTTTGGCACAGCCAGCGCCCAGGGCAAAGGCGCGCGCATGGCGCTGGCCGACGCTGGGCAACTGCCGGAGCTGCTGCGCCAAGTAAGTGCTGCCGGGCTGCGCCTGCGCCAGGCGCGCTATGGCCAGACCGACCTGGAACAGCTGTTCATGTCGCTGACCCAGCGCTCGTTACGGGACTGACCATGTTTCTTGCCCTGGCCAAAAAAGAACTGCTGGCACTGTCGCGCGACCTGCACGGTCTGGCCGCCCTGTTCCTGCTGCCCATGGTCTTCATCGTGGTGATGTCGATGGCCCTGAAAGACGTCTACGCCCCCCGGCTGCAGGCGCAGCGTTATGCCGTGGTGACACAGGACAGCAGCCGCCAAGCCACGCAGTTGCTCACGGCCTGGCGCGCGGAACACGGCGCCCCGGTGGACAACCGCAACTGGCAAGAGGCGGTGCGCGCCGGGCGCCTGAAATATGTGCTGCAGGTGGACGCCGGCTTTGCCCAGGCACTGGACAACACGCCCGAGGGCGCGCACCCGGAGCGCGTCCACTTCATCGCCGAACCGGGCCTGGACAAAGGCCTGTTCGAAAGCCTGCAGGCCAGCCTGATCATGCACGTGGCGCAGTTGCGCACCGAAAGCATGCTGGCACAAATCGATGCCCAGGGTGACGCGGCGCAGGCCAGCCAGGCGCTGTTCAGCAACACCCTGGTCGGTACCGAACGCGCCGGCCAGCACCTGCGCCCCAGCGCGGTACAACAGAGCGTGCCCGGCTGGCTGGTCTTCGGCATGTTCTTTGTCGTCACCTCCATCGCCGGCCTGTTTGTCGACGAGCGCAGTTGCGGTGCGCTGGCACGGCTGCGCAGCCTGGGTGCCACACCGGCCACCCTGCTGGCGGCCAAGATCGCGCCCTATATGCTGGTCAATGGCGTGCAGGCGGCTCTGATGCTGGCAGTCGGGGTCTGGCTGATGCCGCTGCTCGGCGGCGACGCGCTCTCGCTGCAAGGCATTTGCTGGAGCGCGTTGCTGCTGGTGCTGCTGGCGATCAGCGCGGCAGCGGTCAGCCTGGCACTGGCAGTGGCCTGTCTGGTGCGCAGCCACGCCCAGGCCTCGACCCTGGGTCCGATTCTGAATGTGCTGATGGCGGCACTGGGGGGCATCATGGTGCCGCTGTTCGTGATGCCCGAAGTGATGCAGCAGATTGCCGCCTATTCGCCCATGAACTGGGGCCTGGAAGGCCTGCTCGATGTGCTGCTGCGCGGCGCCGACCTGAGCGCCGTGTTGCCGGCGCTGGCACGCCTGGGCGGTTTTTCGGCGCTGATGCTGGCCGGCGCCTATGCGCTGTTCCGGCGCCAGCGCTAAACCACGCCGGCCTTGCCTGAGTCGGCCTGTGGCGACCTGCGTCGGTGTTAATCGGCGTTAGAAAAAGTCAATTTCATTGGCGTCATCCGACTCTTCGCTGAGTTCGCCGGCGTCAATCAGGCTCTGGTAGCTGCGCACTTGGTTGCGGCCATGGCCCTTGGCGTAATAAACCGCCTTGTCGGCACGGTCGAATGCGCCGCCCGGCGTGTCATCATCGCGCAAGGCGGCAAAGCCGATGCTGACCGTGATTTTGCCAACCTGCGGAAACTCATAGGCCTCCACCGTGGTACGAAAGCGCTCCAGCGCGCCGGCCGCGTCCAGGGGGTTGGCGCAACGCATCAGAATCACAAACTCTTCCCCGCCAAAGCGATAAAGCTGGTCCTGAAAACGGAAATGCGCGCGCATCAGGCGCGCCATTAACAGCAGCACTTCGTCACCAATCAGGTGCCCGTAGTTGTCATTCACGCGCTTGAAGAAGTCGATGTCCAGCACCGCCAGCCAGAAGCCCTCTTCGGAGGGCATGACACGCCGGTCCGCCGGTTGCTCGGTCTGCGGTGCCACGTGCTGGATCGCCGCCTTGGCAAAAGCACCGTCAAAGGTTTTGCGGTTGAGCAACTCAGTCAGCGCATCTTTCTCGCCGTAATCGAGCAGACCTTCAAAGTTCTGGTACAGCCGTGCAATCCCCTGCAGGGTGCCAAAAATGTCGTCCGACAGCGGCTGCGCCGAACTGAACTCCAGCAGATTCATGCAGGCCGGCCCATTGCCCAGCGGCAGCACCGTCAGGCACGGCGTGCCGGCCAGCTGCACCAGCTTGCCGCTGCGGTGTGCCTGCACCAGCGCCGGTTGCGCCGACAGCGCCGGCAAGTCCGGCCAGTCCAGCCAGCCGGCGCGGCGCTCGCTCTCGGGCACACCGTACTGGCGCTCGGCGCGGGTCAGGCAGTGCAGGTCATCGGCATCGCCGAGCACGCGCAGCAAGCGCACCTTGTCCACCCGTCCCTGTCCGGTCTGCACCAGCAGCGCAACCAAGGCGTGGTCGAGCGCATCGCGATCACGCAAACTGCACAAATGTGCCAGACCGTTGACCAGTTCATGCATGGGCAGGCGTCAGCTCCGGTTCGTCCTGGAACGCACCTGCACGCAGGGTCAGCACCAGGGTGTCGCGAAAACCCAATCCGTCTTCCGGCTGGATCGGGGTCGATTCATGGATCACCCGCAGATCGTCCAGCAACAGCAGCGACCAGGGTTCGCTCAACGTGAAACGCTGTCCATCCGGGCCATCGGCGGCAAACACACGGGACTCGCCACCCTTGATGGCATGGCGCTGCACCAGGAACACTGCCACCAGGTCGACACCGTCGCGGTGTGCGCCCTCGGGCGTCGGGCGGCCAATGCCATCGGTGGTGTCAATCCGGAACTGGTGCGCCTCGGCATACCAGGTTTGTGCGCCACGCAATTCGGAACACACCGAGGCCAGCCAGAGCAGCAGCTTGCGCCAGTCGGCCTGCGCCACCAATGCCGGCGCCATCGGTTCAAAATGGCGCTGCATGCCGCCGTGCAGGGCGTTGTATTCGAGCGGTTGCCAATGGGCCCGGTGGGGCACCTGTTGCACCGCCGCCTCCGCCAAGATGAAACTGCTGTGGCGCCGGCGCCGGTAACGGCCGCCATCGCGCAAATAGCCATCCGCCGGCAAATCGTTCCAGCTGGCGCGCCAGGCGTCCAGCACTGCCAGGTCAACGTCCGCCAGTGCCGCTACCTGGGCCGCGCCCAATACCGCATAGCCCTGCTGCCGCAAGTCGTCGCCAAACGTATCGCTCGCCGACTGGGGCGGCGCAAAAAATGTAATTGTCATAAATGAACCCTGGCTGAACGGCCAGTGTAGCAGTGCATTTTGCGTCCGCGCCCGTACGCGCCATGTGACCTGGGTCAAGATTTTCGCACGCCGCACACGGTATGCTCTGATCCCCCGATTTGGAGATTTGCGCGATGACCACCAACCCCCTGCAATGGAGCGAAGCCCTGTCCCTGGACATGCCACTGATGGACGAGACGCACCAGGAGTTTGTCGACCTGTTGGCCCAGGTCGTGCGCGCGCCGGACGACACCCTGCTCGGACTCTGGGCCGCACTGATAGACCACACCCAGGCCCACTTTGACCGCGAAGACCACTGGATGGAAGCCACCGGCTTTGCCCCCGGCAACTGCCACGCCAGCCAGCACAACATCATCCTGCAGGTCATGCGCGAAGGCGGCAAGCGCGGCCTCGACGGCGATCTGGCCATCGTGCGCCAGATGGCGCACGAACTCGGCCTGTGGTTCCCGCAACACGCGCAAAGCATGGACGCCTCACTGGCACTGCACCTGCGCTCGGCCGGTTATGACCCGGTAACCGGCGTCATCAGCCAGCCCCAAGCCCTGCCCGCCACGCCAATCCACGGCTGCGGCGGTGACACCTGCAGCCCGGCCAGCAGCGTCGGCGCGCAGGAGTCCGTGGCCAACGCCGGCTGATGGCCGATACACCGCGCAGCCTGCGCCACCGGCCGCACGAAGACCTGCAGGCCTTGCTGACTGGCACCCTGTTTGTCGCGCTCGGCGTGGTGCTGTTCGGCCACACCGGCCTGCTCACCGGCGGTACCGCCGGCATCGCGTTCCTGCTGCACTACGCCACCGGCTGGAATTTCGGACTGGTGTTTTTTCTCATCAATCTGCCGTTCTACGGACTGGCCTATAAGCGCATGGGCCGCCCCTTCACCTTGAAAACCTTTGCCGCTGTGGCTCTGATGGCCGGTATCAGCAATCTGCTGCCGCTGGTCATTACGCTGGGGCCCATCCATCCGCTGTTCGCGGCCATTGCCGGCGGCCTGCTGATGGGCACCGGCATGCTGATTCTGTTTCGCCACCAAGCCAGCCTGGGCGGCTTCAATGTGCTGGTGCTGTACCTGCAGGAGCGCTTCGGCTGGCGTGCCGGCCTGATCCAGATGGCGCTCGACTGCTGCATCGTGATCCTGGCGTTCGCACTCACCGACGGCTGGCACATTGCACTCTCGGTACTGGGCGCCGTGGTAATGAACCAGACCATCGCCGTGAACCACCGCAAGGGCCGCTACGTGGCGATCTAGCAGTCGGGACGCGCGCGCGGGGGCCGGTTCAGTC
>CAIUDG010000134.1 GCA_903897925.1 uncultured beta proteobacterium
CTGGCACTGGATTGGGCGACCGATACCCGTACTGCCCATCGCTGGTTCATCTGGCTGTTGCCATTGGCTGGTTTTGCTGTTGGCTGGCTGTACTTGAAATTCGGTCAGCATGTTGAGGCCGGCAACAATCTGCTGATCGACGAGATTCACGACCCGAAAAAAATCATTCCCCTGCGGATGGCCCCCCTCATTTGGGGCGCAACGGTCATTTCCCACCTGTTCGGCGCCTCGGTCGGCCGGGAAGGAACGGCCGTGCAAATGGGCGGCGCTCTCGCCGACCAATTTACCCACCTTTTCAAACTCAAGCACGAGGACCGGCGCATCATCCTGATGGCCGGCATCAGTGCCGGCTTTGCCTCGGTGTTCGGGACGCCGTTGGCGGGCGCCATCTTCGGGTTGGAGGTGCTGGCCATTGGCCGTCTGCGTTACGACGCCATCCTGCCGTGCATGGTGGCAGCGATTGTTGCCGATCAGGTCGGCTTGCTCTGGGGCGTACAACACACCCACTACATTATCCCGTCCGTTCCCCACGTGTCGGCTTGGGGGCTTGCCGCCATGGTCATTGCCGGCGCTGCCTTCGGTTTGACCGGCAAGGTGTTCGCCGATGCCACCCATGCCCTGAGCGCCTGGATGAAGCAACAGATCAGCTATGGACCGCTCCGCCCGTTGGCTGGCGGCATCGTATTCGCGGCGGTCGTGTGGTTCCTGGGCGCTGACCGTTATATTGGCCTGGGTATCCCGACCATCGTCGAAGCCTTCGAGAAGCCGCTTCCGGCCTACGATTTCGCGGCCAAGATGGTACTGACGATTGCCTCGCTGGGCAGCGGTTTCAAGGGCGGCGAAGTCACGCCCCTGTTCTACATCGGGGCCACGCTGGGCAATGCCTTGGCGCCGCTGCTGAATATGCCTTTCCCCTTGCTGGCTGGCATCGGTTTCGTGGCGGTATTCGCGGGGGCAGCGAACACGCCAATTGCTTCGACCCTGATGGCCATGGAGATCTTTGGGGCCGAGGTCGGCGTCTATGCCGGGATTGCCTGTGTGGTCAGCTACCTGTTCTCAGGTCATACCGGCATCTACCGTTCGCAGCGCGTCGGTCATGCCAAGCATCGGCATGCACCGGAAGGAATGAAACTGGGCGAACTGCCCGCCTATCGCAAGCAGCAGATGGAAGATGCCAAGTTGAAAGCAATCCCTGTCATCGAGGAAGCAAGCCATGACTGAACTGACCGCACTGCGCCTTTATTTTCCCCAAGCAGCCCGCGCCAAGCCCACCCGATTCTGGCACCACCTGTCCGCGCCGGCATTGAGTCATCGCCTGCTGACGGCGGCACGTCGCAGCGGCATACAGCAAGCGTTATTGCATTTGGTGCATGCCGGCTATCTCCAGGGGCACAAAATGACGCACCAGCATGTCGAGAGTACCCCGGCCCAGCATCCGCTATGCATCGAGTTGATCGATCTTGAGGAACGCCTGCGGACCTTCCTGACCGAGCATGCCGAGGAACTGCATCATGTCCGTGTGCTGCTCTTTCGCTGCGAAGTGCCGGTCTAAATCGGAGAACGGAGAGGATCATGTGGAAACCGATCATCGCCATCTCGCTGGGGGCAGCCCTTGGCGCGTTGCTGCGCTGGCAATTGGGCATCCGGCTCAACAGCGCGTTTCCATTGATTCCGCCCGGTACGCTGACGGCCAATCTGGTCGGCGGCTACGTTATCGGCCTGGCCATCGCTTATTTCGCCCAGGCGCCGGAAATTGCGCCGGAATGGCGTCTCTTTCTGGTGACCGGGTTCTGTGGCGGGCTGACGACCTTCTCCACTTTTTCGGCCGAGGTCGTCACGCTGCTCCAGGAGGGACGGCTGATGTGGGCGATGGGAACGGTCAGTGCCCACCTGGCCGGATCGCTGGCCAGCACCTTTGCCGGCTTGGCCACTTGGCAGCTATTCAAAACCACCTGAGGAGACAGATATGAAAGGCTATCAGATAACCTTCTTCACCCAGCAGGATCGGCGGCACGGCCACACACCGTTGGCGGAATGGCTGATGCTCGCGGCCCGTGACCTCGGCATCCGGGGAGCCACGATTATTGCCGGCAGTGAAGGCTACGGACACCATCGCCGCATTCACTCCGCGCACTTCTTTGAACTGGCTGATCAGCCTCAGGAAGTGGTGATGGCCTTGAACGAGGAGGAAGCGAACCAGCTTTTTGCCCTCCTTGAAAAAGAGGGCGTGCACTGCTTCTACGTCAAATCACCGGTCGAGTTCGGGGTACTGGGCGAGCCCGACCAATGACCGACATCTGGCTGCAGGCCGCCCTCTGGCTGGGACTGGCCTTGGTGGCAAGCCTGATCTCGATCTGGCTGCGCATCGCCACGGCCCTCTCTGAAATCGTCGTTGGTGCCATCGCCCAGTTGCTGATCGGCGCCTTTATCGGTGGCGTGACGCTGGGCGCCGGGGAATCCTGGGTGCGCTTTCTCGCCGGCACCGGCGCCATCGTCCTAACCTTTCTGGCCGGTGCCGAACTCGACCCGCATGTATTGCGGCGCAACTGGAAGGAATCGATGGCCGTCGGCCTGATCAGCTTCGCAGCGCCGTTTTTTGGCTGTGCGGCCGTGGCCTACTGGGGGCTGGGCTGGTCCGTTCAGGCCAGTTGGCTGGCCGGTATCGCCATGTCGACCACTTCGGTCGCTGTCGTCTATGCGGTGATGCTGGAGTTCGGGTTCAACACCACCGATTACGGCAAAACGGTGCTGGCGGCCTGCTTCATTACCGATCTCGCCACGGTGCTGGCCCTTGGGTTCATCTTTGCGCCTTTCACCTTCCGCACCGTAATTTTCTTTGCCGTTTCGGCGGGTGTCTTCTCAGCACTGCCCTGGCTCACCCCGCGTTTCTTCAAACGCTACGGTAACCGCCCGTCTGAACTGGAGGCCAAGTTTCTGCTGTTCTGGCTGTTCGCCATGGGCGGCCTAGCCGCCTGGGCCGACAGCGAAGCCGTGTTGCCCGCCTACCTGATGGGCATGGTGCTGGCCGGGACCGTCGGCAAGGATCATGTGCTGGTGCGCCGGCTGCGAACCCTGACCTTTGGCCTGCTCACGCCGTTCTACTTTATCCGCGCCGGCTCGCTGGTCTCGATGCCTGCCTTGATCGCCGCGCCGATGGCTTTCGTTGTGTTGCTGGTGGCCAAGATGGCGACCAAGATTGCCGGCGTCTATCCTGTGGCGCGGCTCTACAAATCACCGAAGCAGGAAGCGACCTATACCACCCTGCTGATGTCCACCGGCCTGACGTTCGGCACCATCTCCGCGCTGTTCGGCCTGTCCCACGAAGTGATTGATCAGGCCCAGTATTCCTATCTGGTGGCCGCCGTCATTGGTAGTGCGGTAGTGCCGACCCTGATCGCCAACGCCTTCTTTCTGCCGCGTCATCTGTTGCCAGCAGCCGAGCAGACGACCCCTTCCTCATAAAAGGAGACCCTCATGTTCCAGAAAATCCTGGTGGCCTACGACGGTTCCGACCCAGCGGAACAGGCTTTCAACCTGGCCCTTGATCTGGCCGGCAAATACGGCGCGGCGTTGCGGGTACTCGCCGTTGCACGGCCACCTGAATTTGGCGACGAGGTTGAAACAGAAGTCGTGCTGGAGAACTCGCGCCACCACTACCAAGTCCAGTTGAAACACCTCAAGGAGCGCACGACAAAACTCGGGCTCGCCGTGGAATACGAGGTTGTCGTCGGCCATCCCGCCGAGCGCATCGTTCTTGAAGCGGAACAATGGGGCGCCAATCTGATCGTGATCGGCCATCGCGGTCATGGGCTGATGGGGCGCTGGCTACTCGGCTCAATCGCCAAGCAGGTGATGCATCACGCGACTTGTGCCGTGCTGGTCGCCCGGTAGTCATCGAAAGAAATAAACGTTCCAAAGGAGATCATCATGAAACGCAGTATCCAATCCATCAATGCGCTTGAAATCCTTGACTCAAGGGGCTTCCCGACCATCCGCGTCCGCGTTGCCCTGGAGGACGGCAGTATCGGAACTGCCTCGATCCCTTCCGGCGCGTCGACCGGGGCCAATGAAGCCACCGAATTGCGCGACGATGATGCCTCGCGCTACCAGGGCAAAGGCGTACTCACTGCGGTCCAGAATGTGAACGTCGAGATTGCTGCTGCCCTGGTTGGCCGTCTGGCGACTGAACAAGGCGTGATCGATGCCACCCTGATCGAACTGGATAGCACCCAGAACAAGTCGCGCCTGGGCGCTAATGCCATTCTCGGCGTCTCCCAGGCCGTGGCCAGAGCCGCCGCGCAGTCTTGCGACTTGCCGCTCTATGCCTATCTGGGTGGGGTCGGTGCCGTGCATCTGCCGGTGCCGATGATGAACGTCTTGAACGGTGGCAAGCACGCCGATAGCAGCCTGGACTTCCAAGAGTTCATGATTATGCCCAAGGGGGCACCGACCTTTGCTGAATCCCTGCGCTACGGTGCCGAAACCTTCCAGGCTTTGAAGAAGATACTGCACGACAAGGGATTGTCGACGGCTGTCGGCGACGAAGGCGGCTTCGCGCCGCAGCTCGACGGCGGCAACGAACAGGCCTGTGAACTGATTGTCGCCGCCATCGAGCGGGCCGGCTACCGGCCGAGCGAGGACATTGCGATTGCGCTCGATCCGGCCGCCAGTTCCTTTTTCGAGGACGGCAAATATCGGCTGACGCGTAGTGGCCAAGGGGAGAAGACCAGCGATGAAATGATTGCGCTCTTTGCCGACTGGGTAAAGCGCTATCCCATCGTCTCCATCGAGGATGGCCTGGCCGAGGACGACTGGGCTGGTTTTGCCCGGATGACCGAACAGATGGGGCAGCAGATACAGATTGTCGGGGACGACATCCTGGTGACGAATCCCAAGTTCATTGCCCGGGGGATTCAGGAAAAGACCTGCAACGCTGCGCTCATCAAGCTCAACCAGATTGGCACCGTGACCGAGACGGTTGCCGGCATCCATCTCTGCCGGCAAGCCGGCTGGGGCTTCGTCATTTCTCATCGCTCAGGCGAGACCGAGGATGCCTTCATGGCTGACTTCGCGGTTGCCATGGGCGGCGGGCAAATCAAGACCGGCTCCATGTGCCGCAGCGAGCGGATTGCCAAGTACAACCGGCTACTGGAAATTGAAGCGGAACTGGCTGGCTCCGCTCGTTTTGGCGTCTGAGTAACATGGACGAAGGATGTATCTGCCCGTTTTGCGACACGGAAGGCGTCGTGGTTCTACGCAATGCCTTGGCGTACGTTCGGTTTGACAAGAACCCGGTCAATCCAGGGCATTGCCTGATTATTCCGTTCCGTCACGTCTCGGATTTCTTCGAGACGACGCCTGAAGAGCGACAAGCCATGCTGACCCTGGCGGATGAAGCCAAGGCAATGCTTGAGCTGAAGTTCTCTCCGGACGGTTACAACCTGGGCCTGAATGTGGGGACCGTTGCCGGCCAGACGGTCCCCCACGTTCATCTTCACCTCATCCCTCGCTATACCGGTGACGTCGACCAGCCACGCGGCGGTGTTCGTGGCGTGATTCCTTCGAAACAGAACTACTAACCATGAACAAACTTCGACTCAGGTTGCTCAATGCTGACCATTGAAATACCCGGCAGGCCCGCCTTGGAACTGGAGCATGTCGTTTTCGACTTCAACGGAACCCTGGCTTGCGACGGAATCCTTTACGAAGGAGTGAAGGAGCACCTGGTAGCGTTGGCGGCGAAGGTCCAACTGCATGTGGTCACCGGGGATACCTTCGGCAAGGCGGCAGAACAGTTGGCGGGGCTGCCATGTAAATTGACCGTGCTGCCATCCTCCGGGCAATCGGAAGCAAAGCTCGCTTACGTTGAGGCGCTCGGAAAGGAGCGGACGGCCACCATTGGCAATGGGTTTAACGACCGCCTGATGCTGGAATCGGCTTGTTTGTCGATTGCCGTGCTGCAGGACGAGGGGCTTGCCTCTGCTAGCCTCATGGCTGCCGACATCGTCGTTCGTCGCATCGTAGATGCAATCGAGCTTTTCCTCAATCCCCTACGCCTGGTTGCCACTTTGCGGCAGTGAACAGGGCATCTATCTCTCTTCTAACTAAAAAACGCATGACATTCCGACGCAACGAATTCATTACGGTTTCCATCATCGCCTTAATTCTGGCTGGCGCTTTTATTGCCATGCCTGGCATCGACCTTTTTGTCAGCGGATTGTTCTTCCGGGATGGCAACTGGTTACTCGACCCGGACTCCCCTTGGTTGTTTTTGATATATCGAGGTTTGCCTCGGCTCGGGCAATTCATGCTAATTGTCATAACCTTGCTGTGGGTTACCAGCCAATTTAAGCGCTGGAAAAAGCTGCATAGCAAGCGTTGGTTATTGAGCTTTTTGCTGGCGGGAATATTTATCGGCCCGACATTGGTGGTGGATGTCGGCCTCAAAGACCATTTAGATCGAGCTCGTCCAGGGAATACCCAAGAGTTCGGCGGGCCAAGAAAATTCACCCCAGCCTTTATTCCATCAGACCAATGCATAAAAAACTGCTCATTTGTCAGCGGGCATGTGGTTGGTGTTTCCTTCCTGATGGCTTTCGGCTGGCTGGGCTCTCCCATTCAGCGTCGGCGGTGGTTGGTGGGTAGTCTGATTGCAGCAAGTGTTGTCGGTCTTGCTCGGATGATTCCCGGTAGCCACTTCCTTTCCGACGTGACGTTTGCTTGGTTGTTCATCTACTTCAGCCTTTGGCTCACGGAGGGCTGCCTTCGATTACTCGGGTGGAAAGCTCCCGAAAATAGGGAGCACTATTCATGTTGAAAATGATTTTCGAACTTCCAAGGGCGGTCTGGCTGCTTGGTCTGGTCAGCCTTTTCAACGACTCGGCCAGCGAACTACTTTACCCCCTGGTACCGCTCTACTTGTCGTCGGTGCTGATGGCTGGCCCGAGGGCGCTGGGCATCATCGAAGGCATTGCCGAAGCGACCAGCAGCCTGCTGAAACTGTTCAGCGGCGTGCTGACGGATCGCACGCGATCAGCCAAACCGTGGGTCGTAGGCGGCTACGCTTTGGCGGCACTGTCCCGCCCGCTAATGGCTTTGGCCGGGAGTTGGCCTGCTGTAGCTACCCTGCGTTTTGCAGATCGCGTTGGCAAAGGGCTGCGCAGTTCACCACGGGATGCCTTGCTGGCTCAGGCCGCTCCACCAGAGCAGCGAGGACTGGCCTTCGGCCTGCACCGCTCCATGGACAATGCCGGAGCGGTTATCGGTCCGTTGCTGGCCGCATGGCTGTTGGTCGAGCATGTGCCGTTGAAGGAGATTTTCTTATGGGCGGTCATTCCCGGCCTGATTGCCGTTGGCCTGGCCTTGTCCGTCAAAGAGCCTCATCGAGAACCCATCGTAAGGAAACGGTCATTTAGCTGGACGCTGCAAGGCTTTCCGCCGGCCTACAAGCGCTATCTGCTGACCTTGGCCCTATTCACCTTGGGCAACTCGTCGAACATGTTCTTGCTACTGCGGGCGAAAGAGATGGGATTGCCGGAGGCTCAAGTGCCTTTGTTATGGGCGCTGGTCTCTACGACCGCCATGTTGTTTTCCACACCGTTGTCCGCGCTCTCCGACAAGGTGGGGCGTACCCGCTTGATCGTGGGCGGCTGGGCAGTTTATGGCCTTTTCTACCTGTTTCTCGGTTTGAATGGCAACCAGCTTTGGCTGCTCTGGCCGCTCTTCGCATTCTATGGACTGTTCATGGCCGCTACCGAGGGCGCCGAGAAGGCGTTGGTCGCTGACATTGCGCCCAAGGAATTGCTCGGCACCGCTTACGGATGGTTCAATTTGACGGCAGGGGTCATGCTACTACCCGCATCGTTGCTGTTCGGTTGGCTGTGGCAATCATTCGGTCCAGTGACTGCATTTGGGTTTTCTGCGGGGTGCGCCTTGTTGGCCTCACTGCTTCTTCATTATTGGGTCTGCGCTGACCCCAAGGCTGTTGCTGATGCAGTCGGCTCATAGCTGCAATGCTTACGTCACCCGGAACGGAATGTACAGAAAACAGTACTTGTCGTTGCGTCAGGTTGAGCTATACCCCAACCCGATGTCAGGGTGCGCTGCTTAAAGAAGTCCGGATAGAGTCAAATATTCCATTTCTTGACACATGCCGTGACAGGTCATAGATTTCTACCTGACAGAATTCACCTGGGAGAGAACTTTGAAAGGTCAACGTGTCGGCTATGTCCGGCTCAGCAGCTTCGACCAGAACCCGGAGCGTCAACTGGAACAGGTTCAGGTGGACAAGGTATTCACCGACAAGGCATCGGGCAAAGATACACAGCGGCCACAACTCGACGCACTGCTGGCCTTCGTGCGCGAAGGCGATACCGTCGTGGTGCATAGCATGGATCGGCTGGCCCGCAACCTGGACGACCTGCGCCGCTTGGTCCAGAAGCTGACCCAGCGCAGTGTGCGCATCGAGTTCGTCAAGGAACACCTCACTTTTACCGGTGAAGACTCGCCCATGGCGAACTTGATGCTTTCGGTCATGGGCGCGTTCGCAGAATTTGAGCGTGCATTGATCCGCGAGCGGCAGCGTGAAGGTATTGCGCTCGCCAAACAGCGCGGCGCATACCGTGGGCGCAAGAAGGCACTGTCACCCGAACAGGCGGCCGAGTTGCGGCAGCGGGCCGCCGCTGGTGAGCAAAAAGCGACGCTGGCACGTGAGTTCGGCATCAGCCGGGAGACCTTGTATCAATACCTGAGAACGGACGACTGACCATGCCGCGTCGCTCAATACTTTCCGCGACTGAACGGACGGGCTTGCTGGCCCTACCCGAAAGCCAAGATGACTTGATCCGCTACTACACCTTCAACGAAACCGACGTGGCGCTGATTCGGCAACGCCGGGGCGATGCAAATCGGCTCGGTTTTGCGGTGCAGCTCTGTCTGTTGCGTTATCCAGGGTATGCGCTGGCCAGCGACTTGGCGGTAGCGGAACCGGTCATCCAATGGGTTGCCCGCCAAGTCCGAGTTGAGACCAACGCGTGGGCCAAATACGGCGAGCGCGATGAAACACGGCGCGAACATCTCCAGGAACTGCGCGCCTATCTCGGCCTGTCACCATTTGGCCTGTCTGACTTTCGCTTTCTGGTACGCGGTCTGACCGATCTGGCCATGCAGACCGACAAGGGCTTGGTGCTCGCCGCTCAAGCGCTGGAGACACTACGGCAGCGACAAATCATCCTGCCGGCACTGTCCGTCGTCGAGCGGGCCTGCGCGGAAGCCGTGACGCGTGCCAACCGGCGCATCTATCGGACATTAACCGAACCGCTGACGGCACAGCACCGGCGCCGGCTCGACGATCTGCTAAAGATCAAGCCAGAGAGCAACATTACCAAGTTGGTTTGGCTGCGCCAATCCCCTCTGAAGCCGAACTCCCGACACATGCTGGAGCACATCGAACGTCTGAAGGCATTCCAGGAACTGTCTCTGCCAGAGGGCATCGGCCGCCATATCCACCAGAATCGCCTGCTAAAGATGGCACGGGAAGGCGGGCAGATGACGCCGCAAGACCTTGCCAAGTTTGAGAGCGAGCGGCGTTATGCCACCCTGGTCGCACTGGCCTTGGAGGGCACTGCCACAGTGACGGATGAGGTGGTCGATCTGCATGATCGCATTCTGGTCAAGCTCTTCAGTACCGCCAAGAATAAACATCAACAGCAGTTCCAGAAACAGGGCAAGGCGATCAACGACAAGGTACGGCTGTACTCCAAGATTGGCCATGCCTTGCTGGAGGCCAAACAGTCCGGCGCTGATCCGTACGCCGCCATCGAGACGATCATCCCTTGGAATGATTTCACGCAGAGCGTCACCGATGCCGATCAGCTTGCCCAAGCCGAGTCGTTCGATCACCTGCACCTGGTTAGTGAACAATTCAATACGCTGCGCCGCTACACGCCGGAATTCCTGGATGTGCTCAAGCTGCGCGCAGCACCAGCGGCGCGGGCCGTGCTGGACGCCATTGAAGTGGTGCGCTGCATGAATTCCGACAGCGCACGAAAGGTGCCGGCGGACGCGCCGACTGCCTTCATCAAACCTCGCTGGAAATCACTGGTCTTCACCGATGGTGAAATCGACCGCCGTTTTTATGAAATCTGCGCCCTATCGGAACTAAAGAACTCGCTCCGTTCGGGAGACATCTGGGTGCAAGGCTCCCGCCAGTTCCGCGACTTTGACGAATACCTGTTGCCAGCCGAGAGATTTGTTGCACTCAAGCAGGCGAAAACGTTGCCGATTGCAGTGAACCCGGACTGCGACCAATACCTGCATGAGCGGTTACACCTACTGGAAGAGCAACTGGCTACAGTCAATCGGTTGGCGCTGGCTAACGAGCTGCCGGACGCCATCATCACCGACTCGGGCCTGAAGATCACGCCGCTCGATGCTGTGGTTCCCGAAGCGGCGCAAACGCTGATCGACCAGACCGGCATGTACTTGCCGCGCATCAAAATCACTGAGCTGTTGATGGACGTAGATGACTGGACGGGCTTCACCCGCCATTTCGTTCATATGAAGGATGGAGAACCGGTCAAGGATCGGACGCTATTGCTATCGGCCATCCTGGCTGATGCCATCAACTTGGGGCTGACTAAAATGGCCGAGTCCTGCCCCGGTGCGACCTACGCCAAGCTGGCCTGGCTGCAAGCCTGGCACGTCCGTGACGAAACCTACTCAGCTGGGCTGGCCGATCTGGTGAATACGCAGTTCCGCCACACTTTTGCCGCGAACTGGGGTGACGGCACCACCTCATCCTCGGATGGGCAGCGCTTCCGGGCGGGTGGCAAAGGCGAGAGCACCGGCCACGTCAATCCGAAGTACGGCCACGAGCCAGGCAGACTGTTTTACACCCACATTTCGGACCAGTACGCACCGTTCAGCACGAAGGTGGTCAACGTCGGTGTACGCGATTCCACCTACGTGCTCGATGGCCTGCTGTACCACGAATCTGACTTGCGGATCGAGGAACACTACACCGACACGGCCGGCTTCACCGATCACGTGTTCGCCTTGATGCACCTGTTGGGGTTCCGTTTTGCGCCGCGCATTCGTGACCTGAAGGACACCAAGCTGTATGTACCAAAGAACGAACAGGACTATCCAGCACTGCACACGATGATCGGCGGCACGCTGAATATCAAGCATGTTCGCGCCCATTGGGATGAGATTTTACGGCTGGCCGCGTCAATCAAGCAGGGCACGGTGACGGCCTCATTGATGCTGCGAAAACTTGGCAGCTACCCGCGCCAGAATGGCTTGGCGGTTGCGCTGCGCGAACTGGGGCGGATCGAGCGCACGCTGTTTATCCTGGACTGGCTGCAAAATGTCGAGTTGCGCCGCCGTGTCCATGCCGGGTTGAACAAGGGCGAGGCGCGGAACGCGCTGGCCCGGGCCGTGTTCTTCAACCGGTTGGGCGAAATCCGCGACCGCAGTTTTGAGCAGCAGCGCTATCGCGCCAGCGGCCTCAATCTGGTGACAGCCGCCATCGTTTTGTGGAACACCGTCTATCTCGACCGTGCAACGCTGGCGCTGCGAGAGACCGGCAAACCCATCAATGACGGACTGCTGCAATATCTGTCGCCGTTGGGCTGGGAGCACATCAATCTGACCGGTGATTACGTCTGGCGGCAAAACCGGAAGGTTGAGGATGGGCAGTTTCGGCCGCTACGCAGCAGTGGAAAGTCTTAGCGTACGATTTTTTCCGAATTCTGCGGCGACCCCGTGTACATCTCCGTCGTCTCAATATGCGCATGCCCTAACCAGAGAGACACCTTTCGGAGATCCTTGGTTGCCTGGAGGATGGTGAGGGCACAGGTATGCCTCAGAACGTGAGGGCTGACCCGTTTCGTTAACAGGTCAGGGCATTGCGTAGCTGCGGTCTGGGTGTGTTTGTGCAGGATGTATTCGAAGCCGGAGCGTGTCATTGAGACACCCCGGGTATTGACGAACAATTCGGGTACCCCGACCTCACCCCGCACGGTCCACCACGCTCGCAGCGCCGTTATCGTTTCCTTCCACAAAGGGAGGCAACGTTCCTTGCGCCCCTTGCCATGAATGAGGATGCTCGCCGGGGATTGGAGCCGGACGTCGGCGAGGCGCAAACCGATCAACTCGGACACGCGTAATCCACCTGCAAAGCAGAGATGGAGCATGGCTCGATCGCGGATGCCATCCCAATGGTCGGGCACGGGCGCGTTGAGAATGGCCTGCATCTCCTCGACCGTGAGGTGGCGAACCAAGCGAGTCTCAGCGATATTGCGCATCAGCTCCGGCGTTGCTTCGAGATACCAATACGTGCTGGCCACCGTGCTGTACCGGCGTGGTCAAGTCGCATGAGGCAACCACACGCGCTACCTCGTCGTCTTGTAGATAGCGTGGCAGCGAGGCAAGGCGCCAATGCGCCACGACCGGAACAGCTGCCTCCAGGCAGGCCGTGCACCGGCCTTCAGTGATCAGGAAGCGGACGAACATGCGGAGCGCGGTCGTCGCATGTTTGATTGCAGCCCATCCTCCTTGCTTGGCGCGCTCCAGAATGAATTGGCGCAAGAACGGTGCATCAAGCCGGCTCGGATCGTTTCCCGCACGATTGAGCAGATCCCGAAGAGGGATATCATAGTTGTACAGGGTCAGATCTCCGGTGCCACGCAGCGCCCGCATCCAGTCATGAAATGCCCGGAGCAGATCCGTATCTTGCGGCGCCGGCGAGGTTGGACGGGTGACCTCGAGTCGCCCCGAACAGACGTAAGCCACGAACAAGCGTGCACCGCACCCCACTCCAACCCGGTTCCTATGGCCGTAGCCTGGACATCGGCATCGACCCAAGTGCTCACAAAAGCGAAGCACCACCGAAGGCGTTGTTGCATGGATGCCGCAGACGGCAGGTAGTCTGCTAGCCGTTCTGACAAGTCATCCCCGTCATGCCCAATAAACACAACGCCATCCGCCGGCACCACATTCCGAAGATGAAGTACCGGGTGAGAAACTGGGCGGA
>CAIUDG010000135.1 GCA_903897925.1 uncultured beta proteobacterium
AAACAAGCAATGAAAACTACTGAACTGCGCCAAAAAGACGTTGCCGGTCTGCAAACCGAAGTGAAAGAGCTGCAAAAGGCCCATTTCGCTCTGCGTATGCAAAAAGCCACGCAACAACTCAACAACACCGCTACGCTGCGCTCTGCGCGCCGCGATATTGCTCGCGCCAAGACTATTCTTGTCGAGAAGCAAAGCGCTGAAAAATCCGCCAAATAAGGAGCGATAAATGACGGAAGCTAAAACATCCCTCAAGCGCACTTTGATTGGCAAGGTGGTCAGCGACAAGCGTGCTAAGACGGTTACTGTGCTGATCGAGCGTCGTGTGAAGCACGAACTCTACGGCAAGATCGTCGGCAAATCCAGCAAGTACCACGCCCACGACGAAAAGGGTGAGTACAAGTTGGGTGACATGATCGAAATCACGGAAAGCCGTCCGATCTCCAAGACCAAGAACTGGGTTGCGACCCGTTTGGTTCAAAAGGCAGCTGCGGTCTAAGTCTATTGACCCGGGCTCAGCGCCTCCAAGAAATACGGCCCACAATGTGGGCCGTTTTCATTGGTATCTACGTATTTCATATTTGAGGAGCAAACATGATTCAAGTTGGTGATTCCCTTCCTGCGGTAACCCTGATGGAGTTTTCTGAAGTTGAGGGCGAAGGCTGCAGTCTCGGCCCGAATCCGGTCGATGTGGCCGCTGCCAGCGCCGGCAAAACGATTGCCCTGTTTGCCCTGCCAGGCGCCTTTACGCCAACCTGCTCGGCCAAGCACGTTCCGGGCTATGTGGAGCAGCACGCCGCCTTCCTGGCCGCCGGTGTTGACGAAATCTGGTGCATCAGCGTAAACGACGCATTTGTCATGGGCGCCTGGGCACGCGACCAGAAAACCGCCGGCAAGGTGCGCATGCTGGGTGACGGCGATGCCACCTTCACCAAGGCCACAGGTCTGACCCTGGATCTGACCGGCAAGGGCCTGGGTTTGCGCAGCAACCGCTACTCGATGCTGGTCAAGAACGGAAAGATCACGCAGCTCAACGTGGAAGGCCCCGGCAAGTTCGAGGTCAGTGACGCCGCCACGCTGCTAGCCCAGGCCAAGGCCTGAGTCGTCTATAAGTGCAGGGGCCCGCGCCTAGCGGGCCCAGGCCAGCAGGGCCGCCACCGCGCCCGCGCAGGCCAGTGTCAGCAGCAGCGCCAGGCTGCGCGTGCCAGCATCATCGCGCGATGCGATGGTGCTTTGTTCCAGCACTTTGTCCCCCAGCAGCATCGGGCCAAGCAGGTTCTGCCGCTTTCCGAAGCGGTACCAGGCAATCGCCAGCAGGTGCAGCAGCAGCAAAAAAACCAGCAGATATTTAACCGGGCCGGTGTGTAAATAGGTCATGGTCCGAACCAGGGCCTCGGAGGCCTTGTGCACCAGCGGCCCGGCACTCAGAATTTCGTCGTCGCTCATCAGGCCGGAGCCGGCCTGGCAGGCCAGCATGGTCAGCATTGCCAGCACCGAATAGCCACCCAGCGGATTGTGTCCCGGCGCCGAAGCCGGCGCCTGCCGCAAATACGCCCAGACGTCCGTCGGACGCCGCACAAAGCTGCCAAAGCGCGACCAATGGCCGCCGACAAAACCCCAGCCCAGTCGGAACAGCAGCAGCGTCAGCACCGCATAGCCGAGTCGAAAATGCCACTCCATCCAGGCGCCGCCGATTTCACCGCTCACTACCATGGCCGGCACGGCGAGCGCCAGCGTCCAGTGAAAAACACGGGTTGGTAAATCCCACACTCTGACAATATGCACGTTGCCGCTCCTGGTGCGGGAGCGTGTTGCGTTCCCGCTTGATAAATCGATGCAGTGATGGCTGTGAAACGACAATTCGGTATCACAATGGGGGGCACCGCCGAGCAGCGGTCCACACGCACAATTTCCATCTAGAGGCCGGATTATGAAACGACGACAGTTGGCTGGCGGAGCCAGCGCCCTGATTTTGCTGGCAGTGCTGGGCGCAACGCGCACGGCACAGGCATTGACCCTGGCGGATTTGTCAAGCGGGGATGCCAGCAAGGCATTAAAAGCGGCACTGGAGAAGGGTGCGCTCTCTGCAATCGGCACTTTGGGGGTCAACGATGGCTTCATGGGCAATCCGCGCGTGCGCATCGCCCTGCCGGGCCATTTGGCCGATGCCGCCAAGCTGATGCGCACCTTCGGTCAGGGCGACCAGGTCGATGCGCTCGAGTTGGCCATGAACCGTGCCGCCGAGGCTGCGGTGCCGCAGTCCAAGGACATGCTGGTAGGTGCCGTGCACAGCATGACAGTGGACGATGCCAAAAATCTGCTGGCCGGCAGCAACACGGCGATTACCGACTTCTTTGCCGCCAAGACGCGTCCGGCCCTGACGGACAAGTTTCTGCCGGTGGTGACCAAGGCCACCGAGCACGTGGGCCTGGCCGACAAGTACAACCAGGTGGCGGCGAAGGCCTCCGGTCTGGGTCTGTTGGGGCAAGACGAAGCCAATATTCAAAAATATGTCACCGGCAAGGCGCTGGACGGGCTGTTTCTGTTGATCGCCGATGAAGAAAAGCAGATTCGCCAGAACCCGATGCAGGCCGGCAGTGCCCTGCTGCAAAAAGTATTTGGTGCGCTGTGATGCAGCGCCTGCCGATTTCATCGCTGCGTCAAGTAATGCAGCCATAATCGCCCAAGCTCACACCGCAGCCCATGAATAACGCGATTCTCATCATTGCCCACGCACCCTTGGCAAGCGCGCTACGTGCTGGCGTGCTGCACGTTTTTCCAGATGCTGGTCCCGGCATTCTGGCGCTGGACGTGCCGCCCAGCGAGGACACCGAAATCACGCGCAGCCATGCGCTGGCCTTGCTGGCTGATGCCGGTACGCCGTACGCCCTGGTGCTTACCGACGTGTTCGGCGCGACACCGTGCAATGTGGCGCAAAAAGTGGTGGATGGCGTGAAATCCAAGCTGGTCGCGGGCGTCAATCTACCGATGTTGCTGCGCACCGTCAATTACCGACACGAACCGCTGGAGCTGCTGGTCGCCAGGGCCATGGCCGGTGGTACCCAAAGCATTATGCAAGTGGCCGTGACTGCGCCACAAAATCAGAACCGTAAAGCCAATGATCAACAGCACCACGACCATAGTCAATAAGCTGGGCCTGCATGCCCGTGCCTCTGCCAAGCTGACCAAGCTGGCTGGATCTTTTCCGTGCGAGGTTTGGATGACGCGTGCCGACCGCCGCGTCAACGCCAAAAGCATCATGGGCGTCATGATGCTGGCGGCCGGCATTGGGTCGGAAGTGGAGCTTGAAACTTCGGGTCCGCGTGAACAAGAGGCGATGGATGCCTTGCTCGCGCTGATTGCCGACAAATTCGGAGAAGGTGAGTGACCTTTTCGATTCATGGTCTGGCGGTATCACGCGGCGTCGCCATTGGGCGCGCGGTGCTGGTGGCGTCCAGTCGCGTCGATGTAGCGCACTATTTCATTGAGGCGGGCGAAGTCGCGGCCGAAATCGACCGGGTGCGCGCCGCGCGCGACGCCGTGGTCGATGAAATTCACCGCGTGCAGGACAGCGTCGCCACCATGGGGCCGAAGGAGGCGCCGCAAGAGCTGGCCGCCTTGCTTGACGTCCATCTGATGCTGTTGCAGGACGTGGAGCTGATCGCTGGCGTGAAGCACTGGATTACCGACCGCCTTTACAACGCCGAATGGGCGCTGACCACCCAGCTGGAAGTGATTGCACGCCATTTCGATGAAATGGAAGACGCCTATTTGCGCGAACGCAAGGCCGATCTGGAGCAGATTGTGGAGCGCGTATTGCGCGCCATGAAGGGCGCAGCGTCCCCGGTGGAGCACCCGGCGCATCGGGTGCGCAAGCAGTCGCAGCAGGATTTGCTGCTGGACGACACCGTGGACGTGCCGTTGGTGCTGGTGGCGCACGACCTGTCGCCAGCCGACATGCTGCAGTTCAAGAAGAGTGTGTTTGCCGGTTTCATCACGGACGTGGGTGGGCGTACCTCGCACACCGCCATCGTGGCGCGCAGCATGGATATTCCGGCAGTGGTCGGTGCGCGCACCTGCAGCCAGTTGGTGCGCCAGGACGACTGGGTCATTATTGATGGCGATGCCGGCGTGGTGATTGTCGATCCCTCGCCGATTATTCTGGCCGAATATGGCTTCAAGCAGCGCCAGGGTGAATTGGAGCGCGGCCGCCTGCAGCGTTTGTTGCACACGCCGGCAGTGACCATGGACGGTGAAAAGGTCCAGTTGCTGGCGAATATTGAAATGCCGGAAGACGCACAGTCGGCGCTGAAGGCGGGGGCCCTGGGTGTCGGTCTGTTTCGCAGCGAGTTTCTGTTCATGGGGCGCCAGGGCAAGCTGCCGGACGAGGAAGAACAGTACCAGGCGTATAGGCGCGCGGTCGAGGGCATGCAGGGCTTGCCGGTCACGATTCGTACGGTCGATGTCGGTGCCGATAAGCCGCTGGATGAGACGATTCGCGATGACGCGCATCTGAATCCAGCGCTGGGTTTGCGCGCTATTCGCTGGAGTCTGGCCGATCCGGCGATGTTTTTGACGCAGTTGCGCGCGATTTTGCGCGCTGCCGCACATGGCCAGGTGCGCCTGTTGGTGCCAATGCTGGCGCATGCCCGGGAGATTCGCCAGACGCTGGCGCATATCGATCAGGCGCGGGCCATGTTGGATAACCGGGGCGTGGCGTATGGGTCGGTGCAACTGGGGGCCATGATTGAGGTGCCTGCGGCGGCTTTGAGTCTGAACTTGTTCCTGAAGCATTTCGACTTTTTGTCGATTGGCACGAATGACTTGATCCAATATACGTTGGCGATTGACCGGGCAGATGAGTCTGTGGCGCATTTGTATGATCCGCTGCATCCCGCAGTGCTGCGCTTGGTGGCCGATACGATTGCGGAGTCGCGGCGCCAGGGTAAGGATGTGTGTGTTTGCGGCGAGATGGCGGGGGATACTTCGCTTACGCGTTTGTTGCTGGGCATGGGTTTGCGTAGTTTTTCCATGCATCCGGCACAGATTTTGGCGGTGAAGCAGGAGATTTTGCGGTCCGATGCGGGGAAGTTGGCGCTGATGGCGGCGCGGGTAATGGACGCGGAGGACCCGGCGGCGCAATTGGCTTTGGGCTAGTCCGGGCGGCAGAAAATGCGTCGGCTGCAAAGCGACCGCGGTGGTCCATTTTTCACCGCCCAGCCGCCTGGGGGCGGCGGCGCAGAGATAGCCGCACCAGCAAGCCTTCGGTATTTTTTGAAATTCGTTGTCGCGGTGGGTGATTGGGGGGCTGTGTGCTATGGCTGCTGGTTGCTTCGCTTGCCCAGTACGGCGGCGGCGATGATCAGCAGGGCGGCGGCGCAGACGGAGGGGCTTGGCGTTTCATGGCGTAACCAGAGTAGTGCCAGGGTCGATAGCAGGGGGGTCAGGAAGGACAGCAGGCCGATTTGCCGCGGGTCGCCGCGCTTGAGTGCCGCATCCCATAGATAGAAGGCACCACCGAGTGGGCCCAGGCCCAGGACCAGGATGCGTGCCCAGTCGTGCAGGCTCAGCGTCAACGGTGCTTCCAGTACTGCGTGACAGAGCAGGGATAGCAGTCCGGATACCAGGCCGAAGAGGCCAATGGCAGCACTCGGGAAGGCGGCTACGCGCTGCGTCAACAGGGAATAGCTGGACCAGACAAAGGCCGAGCCGAGTGCCGGCAGATAGCCCCAGGCAAAGCCGCCCTGTATATCACGTCCACCCAGAATGGCCAGTGCCGCACCGGCAAATCCCATCAGCGCCGCCAGCACGTGGAATAGCCGCAGTCGCATGCCGGGCAGGAATACCGGGGCCAGCAGCACAATGCCCAGCGGCCACAGATAGTTCACTAGATTGGCCTGGATCGGTGGCGCATGGCGCAGTGCGATAAATAGCAGGAAGTGAAAACCGAACAGGCCATAGACGCCCAGCGCCAGTGTGCGTGCCGGTACCCGCCAGGCCGATAGCCGCCAGCCGGACAGCGCCAGTCCGATCAGACTGCCGATCAGCAAGGCCAGTCCAGTCAGAAGAAAGGGCGGTACCGCCTGCAGCGCCAGCCCCAGTGGTGCCAGTGTTGCCCACAACAGGATGGCCGCCAGGGCCAGGGCGCTGGCGTGGCGCGGATTTTTGACAGGAGCAATGGCGCGGTTCATGGTCGGTAGCAGTGCGGGACGGGCGCCGCCTGGGAATGCATATCAGGCTAGCGTGTTTGGTCGGTACCTGATTATCAGGGGCTGCGCCCGCGCGTAGCGCGCCGTGTCAGGTGTCTATGGACAGGCTTGGTGTTCGATGGCAACGCGGGTGCGCAGGGACTGCCAATGCGGCTACCCATGCCTGCAGGTGCGCCACCCAGCGGGCCACCTAGCGGACCATGCAGCCGGGTATGCAGCCGGACATGCAGCCGGACCTGCAGCCGCCAATGGCTGCGCTTACAATCGCAGCGAAAAATAGCCACGGGGCAAGTCTGGACCCGTCACCCCGGGGCCGGCGCTGTGCCCAGGCTTCTTGCTGCGGTCTGGCAGTTGCCCCCGTATAGTGGTGTTCAAAAAAAAGTGAGACTGCGGCGGTGGGCGTGCGCTACCCTTCGTCTGTTGTTGTGGCCTGCATATTGATACCTATTGCAGTGGCTGCCGAATAGGAATGAGGGCGTATTTCATGGCTTTTCGAAAATAATGGGTGTCAAATTGCACGAACAAAAACGGTCGGGGAGTCACCAGCTAACGGCCATGGCGCTTTCGCTGATGGGCGCTTTTCTGTCGCCTGCAGCGCTGGCCGTTAGCGGCCCAGAGGCGGGCGCTGCCGACGCCGGGGTGTTGCGTTTGTCGCCTATGTCGTTTGCCCAGATGTTGGCGCACCAGAACGCCGATGTGCAAAGCAGCCGCTTGAACGTCCAGATCAATGACCACCTGCGCGAGGCGGAGCAGTCGGTGTATGAGCCGATTGCATCGGGCATGCTGCGCCAGGAAGGCCGCTATCGGGAGAACACGGTGGAGGAGCAAATTGTGTCTTCCAATCTGCCGTACCTGGATGAGAAGGTGAATACCCGGTCGATCGGTTTGCGCGCCAAATTGCCGTCCGGTGCAGATATCAGTGCCAGCTACCAGGTGGTGGACCGCAAGAACAACGTGATTGCCAACCAGACTTACGGCATTCTGAACCAGGAATTCAATAGCATGGTCACGGTGACGTTTCAGCAACCCTTGCTGCGCGGCAGCGGGCGCAATGTCACTGAAACCGATTTGCGCGTGGCTGAGCTGGAATTCGAAATCGCCAAGCAGCAGTTCAAGCAGCAGCTGCTGAAGTCCATCACCGATGGCATGACAGCCTATTGGCTGGTCTATAAAAGCCAGAACATCATGCAGCTGAAACAGCATGCGTGGGAGGAGGCGAACAAGCTCGAGCGCGAAGTGGCAAACCGGATTGTTGCCGGCAAGCTGGCGCAGTCGTCGGCGCTGGAGATTCGCAGCCTGGTGCTGAACCGCGAAATCGAGATGTCGCGCGCCCAGCAGGCCTATCTGGAAAGCAAAAACAAGGCGCTGGCGTTGCTGAATTTGCCGTCCGACAGTGCTGCGCCCGCCGATCTGATGCTGGAGGGGTATGGGCCGTTGGAGGCCGAGTTCAGTGTGCCGCACGATAGCCAGGTCAGCGAGGAAACCATGCTGCAATGGCCGGCTTACCGAATGACCATGCTGCGCAAGGACCAGACCCAGGTCAAGATGGAGTTGGCCCGGGACCAGATGCGACCAACCCTGAATTTTGTCATCAGCGCCAGCGGTACCGGGTTTGCCTATAGCCGCTCTACCGCGATTGATCAGTCTTTCGATTCGCAGTATCCGGACTGGTATGTCGGCTTCAATTATGAGCAGCCGGTGAATGGCAACCAGAAGGCCAAGGGCCAGTATCTGGCACAGGCCGACCGCGCCACGGAACTGGAAATCCAGCTCGACGCCATCAAAAACTCTTTCGAGCACGAGTTGAATACCTTTGAAGAGGACTTCCGGACCTCTGCCAAGGCGGTGCAGCAAAGCCTGTCGGAAGTGGCCTTGCGCCAGCAGCTCTATGCCAATGAACGGCAGCGCTATGAACTAGGCAACTCCACCCTGAACAACCTGGAGCAAAAAGACACCGAGTTGCTGGATTCCACCGTGCGCCTGCACGAAAACAAGTCGCGTTATGAAATCTCCCGCGTGATGCATCTTTTGTACACCGGGAATCTGCTCACGCGTTACGGGATCTCTGTCAATGACTAGTCTGGGCCGTCGCTTGCTGCCCCGCGTACTGATAACCATGGCTATCCAATGAAAAAAACTGCCTTCAAATCGTTACTGCTGCTGTCGTTCTTGCCGTTTGGCAGCAGCTGGGCCACTGAACTGACGGGCCTGGTCTATCCGCTGCATGACATTATTCTGAGTGCCGGCGTGAGTGGCATTGTGCTGGAGCGCAATGTGGCGCCGGGCCAGGCGGTGGCGGCGAACCAGTTGCTGGTGTCGCTGGACGACCGGCTGCAGGCCATTGAGGTAGAGCGCCGCAAGGCGATTCTGGACGACGCCAGCGAGTTGAATGCCGAGAAGGAAAAGCTGGCGCTGGCGAGCAAGAATCTGGAAATATCGCAAAAAGTATTTGATGGGTCGGGCTCGATCAGTATCGATGAGTTGAATCGCGTCAAGACCGACTATTTCAGCAGCAAGGGCCGTTATGAATTGCTGCTGGCGCAAAAGCGGCGCGAGGAAATTGAATACCGCGCAACACAAAAGGAACGCGACATCCGGCACATCTATGCACCGGTGTCCGGGGTCGTCATCAAGATCAGTCTGGAGCCTGGCGAGTGGGCCAAGCAGGGCGATCCGCTGGTGCATCTGGTGGACGCTTCCTGGTGTGTCATCAAATTTGCAATCCCGGTGCAGGACGCCGGCAATGTGCATGTCGGCAGCGTTCTTCCAGTGAGCTTTCTGGACGGAAAAGCAGTGAAAAAAATGGACGGCAAGGTCAGCTTTGTGTCGCCGATTGCCGATCCGGCCAGCGGCCTGGTTGAGGCCAAGATCACTTTTTCCAACGCGTCTTTGATGATCAAGCCTGGCGTCAAGGCCAGCATTTCATTGAAGTAAGGGCCATGAAATACCTCGCTGAAAGCCCCGCCTCGGATCCGAAAAGCCGGGAAGTGATCGACCTGATCGAGTCGATTCATCAGATTCGCGACGCCGACCCGGAGAAGCGCGATCTGCAGCAGTATGCCGAACTGATTCGCCGCCTGTGCCGGGCCGATTCGGTGTTGCTGCTGGCCGCTGAGGCCGAGATTGCCGTGCTCGCCGAAACCAGCGGCGCGGCGAACCGCGATGCGGTGTTGGCGGCACTGCGCAGTGAAAACATTTTTCAGCGTGCGCTGCAGAATGGTTTTGCCTATACCCTGGCCAAAGAGCTGCTGATTCTGGTGGTGCGCATTCGCGGTATGGCCAACGCCTTTCAGGTGATCAGCCTGCCCAGCATGGAGCGCGCGCGCCTCAACGAGGTGGTGTTGCGGGCCTTGCTGGCGGCCGATTTTGGCGCCACAGGGACGACCGAAGGTGGCGGCGGTGCGCACATGTTGAGCATGGTCGATCTGGTGGCCGCGGTAATGGTGCAGGAAAAGTTCGGCACGGCGGCACTGGCTCTGGTGAATGGTGTGGTGTCCCAGTTTGCGCTGGATTTCTCGGCTTTGTGCTGGGTCGTCAACGACGCGCCGGAGGTGGTGGCGATCAGCCACCTGGACAAGTTTGATGTGAAAAGCGAACTGGTGCAGCTGCTGGTGGATGCGGCCCAGGAGGCGCTGGATAGCGGCCTGGACCTGCGCTGGCCCAGCAGCAGTGGCCAGTCTGGTGCGCAGCTGCCGGGGCTGCTGCAACTGTTTGAGAAACAGGGTTTCGCACACCTGTGTGCGTTACCGGTGCACCAGCCCAATGGGGCGATTTCGGCGGTGCTGTTTGTGGCGAGCCATGGCGCGGACCAAACGCTGGATTCGGTCGAGCACCTGAAAATCGGCATGGAGTTGCTGGAGCCGCGCCTGCTGGATTTGTACCGCGCCGACCTGGCGCCTCCGGTGCGCATGGTGCGCGCCCTGCGTAGCAAGCTGGTCGGTTTGCTTGGCGCGGAGCAGTTGTGGCTGAAGTTTTCGGTGCTGGTTTTCTTGCTGCTGCTGGCGGCGTCGCTGTTGATCCGCTATCCCTACCGGGTAGAGGCACCGGCGGAACTTTCCACCGATGCCATGCGGGTCATCAGCGCCCAATTTGACGGGCGTATTGACCAGGTGCTGGTCAGTGCCGGCGAGCTGGTGGAAGCCGGCGCCGAACTGGCAATTCTGGATACGCGCGACTTGCTACAGCAGCAGCGCGAAACCCAGGACGAAGTAACGCGCTACGAAACCGAGCTGGGGAAGGCGCGCGCCAGCAACGACCTGGCCGAGGCGCAAATCAGCCAGGCGAAACTGGACGAGTCGCACTCGAAACTGCAGCGTGTCAGCGATCTGATTTTGCAGGCCGACAACCGGGCGCCGTTTCGCGGCATCATCATCGAGGGCGAGCGCAAGGATCTGATCGGCGCGCCGGTGAAAAAAGGCGAACGCATATTCAAGATTGCGCAGACCGAGAATCTGTATATCAACCTGATGATCCCGGAAAAAGAGATCCGCTCCGTGGCCGCCGCCGCCGAGGGTGAAATGCAGCTGCTGGGCCGCCCGGACCAGCGTATTCGCTTCCGGATTTTGTCGATCATTCCGGTCTCGGTGGTGAAAGGCCAGGAGGGCAGCCACTTCCAGGCGCGTGCTCTGATTGAGCAGGCCCCGGAAGACTGGTGGCGTCCTGGCATGACCGGCCTGGCCAAGATTGACGCGGGAGAGCGCCAGATTTTCTGGATCCTGACGCACCGGGTGCTGGACTTCTTGCGCATGAAGTTCTGGTTCTAGCGCACAGATACCGACCGAAGCCGCCGCATGTCCTCGTCCATATTCAGCGATTCCTGGTACCGCATAGCCGATGCGCGGGTATCGCTGCTGCCCAGCGTCAGCGCCCAGGCCCAATTGTTCCGGGGCAAGACCTGGTACGTGTTGAAAGACGGCTACAACCAGAATTTTTTCCGCGTGACGCTGGAAACCTGGCAATTCATTCAGGCCCTGACGCCGACGCTGACGGTGCAGGAAATCTGGGAGCAATTCGTCAAGGACCACCCCCTGCGCTCGCCCAGCCGGGAAGAAGTGATTCTGATTATTTCGCAGCTGCACACCTCGAATCTGCTGTTTTTCCAGGACGACGCGAACAACCTGGAAATCTTCAAGCGCATTCAACGCACCCGGCGCAAGGAATTTCTGAATCGCCTGTCTTCCGTGTTGTCGTTCAAGATTCCGATCTGGAATCCGGCCCGCGTTCTGGCCGTACTGACGCGCTGGACCGGCTATATCCCGGTGCCGCTGGCGCTGCTTGTGTATTTGCTAGTGCTGGGTTCGGGCGGCATCACGGCGCTGCACCAGTGGGACACGATCTCGGACAAGACGCAGGGCATTATTTCGGTAGACAACCTGCCCTGGCTGTATGTCTGCCTGAGCTTCATGAAGTTGATCCATGAATTCGCGCACGGCATCATGTGTACCCGCTACGGTGGCCAGGTGCGCACGCTCGGGCTGATGTTCCTGATGTTCACGCCGCTGCCCTATGTCGATGTGACCTCGAGTTGGAGCTTTGCCAATCGCTGGCATCGCATGCTGGTCGGCGTTGCCGGCATGGCGGTGGAACTTTTTATTGCCAGTGTCAGTGCGCTGCTGTGGGCCAACACCGGCCCGGGGCTGCTGAACAGCCTGTTCTTCAATCTGATGATCATCGGTTCGGTGTCCAGCCTGATTTTCAATGGCAATCCGCTGCTGCGCTTTGACGCCTATTACATATTGAGCGATCACCTGGAAATTCCGAACCTCTATCTGAAAGCGCAGAAGCAGTGCCTGTATCTGGCCGACAAATATATTCTGGGAACCAGCAGTGCGCAGGCGCAGAGCCAGGAACCGCGCGAGGCCCGGATTCTGGGTATTTACGGGGTCAGCAGTTTTCTCTATCTGATGTTCGTATCGCTGGGCATCACGTTCTTTTTGCTGGACAAGTGGTTCCCGCTCGGTCTGCTGGCTTTGGCGGTGATCCTGGTGACCAAGATTGTGTTGCCGCTGTACCGCCTGGGCAAGCACCTGAACAGCCAGAAGATTTTGCCGAACCGCACGCGTGCCTGGTCGGTGGTGGCCGGCACCATTGCACTGGCTTTGGTGTTGCTATTTGTGGTGCCCTTTCCCTATGCGATCAAGGCGCCCGGCATTCTGGAAGCCGCCCAGTTCGAAAACTATTTTGTGGAAAGCGAAGGCGTGCTGCAGAGCACCCAGGTCAGGAGCGGCGACTTTGTCAAATCCGGCCAGGTGATTGCGCAGCTGCAAAATGCCGATTTGCGGCGCGATCTGGAATTGGTGCAGGACGAGCTGAGCGATGCGGACGTGCAATACCGCAAAGCCTTGTCCGGGGCCTATCTGAACATCGAGCAGGCGCACCAGCGCATTGCCAGCCTGCAGAAGCTGGAAGCGGAACTGCAGCGGCGTCAGTCCCTGCTGACGGTGCGGGCGCATTTTGACGGGCAGTGGATTTCACCCAGTCTCGAGCAATACCAGGCGGCTTTTGTGCAGCGCGGTCAGCTGATCGGTCAGTTGGTAAATAGCCAGCATTTCCGGTTTTCTGCCGTGATTCCGCAGGAGCAGGCCAGAGACCTGTTCAACGGCCCGTTGCAGGCTGCCGAAGTGCGCATCGCCGGGCAGGCCGATCAACTGATACACATCGATCAGCTCACGGTGATTCCTTACCAGTCCGACAAACTGGTCTCGCCAGCCCTGGGCTGGATGGGTGGCGGTGACATCGCCGTGCAAGTCGATGACAAGGCCGGCAATCGCACCAAGGAACCGTACTTTCTGCTCTACGGGGCCTTGCCCAGCCTGCCGGCGCAAGACCTGACGCCGATGCACGGACTGACTTGTATGGTGCGTGTGGAGCGGCCGGCGCGGCCCTTGGCGTACCAGTTCCGACAGTTTCTGTTGCAACTGGTGCAGAAGCGGTACAGCCTCTGATGGCCAGCGCGCCGTCGTTCGGGGCCTGGTTCCGGCCCCAGGATCCGCAGGCATTTGGCTGGGCCAGTGTGCCCGGCTTGTGGCGCTTTCTGCGGCATTTTGGCGGCGCCGAAGGCCGTGCACTGGTGCGCGCGGCGCGCCACATCGCCGCCGTCGAGCCGCTTGCGCCCGCCGATCTGCAGCGGCAGATGCAGCACTGCCGTGCGCTGCTGCACAAGGTGCCGGCCAAGCCGGAGTTGCTGGAGTCGGTGCTGCTGGATGCGGTGGCGCTGCTGGTCAACCTGTCGCGCCAGACTTTGCAACTGCAGCCCTCGGTACCGCAAATCGCCGCGACCATTGCAATTTGCCGAGGGCGCTTGATCCAGCTGGCGCCGGGCGAGGGCAAGACCCTGGCCATTGCCATGGCCGGCGTGATTCTGGCCTGGCAGGGGCGGCCCTGCCATGTGGTCACTGCCAACGAATACCTGGCCGAGCGCGATGCGATTTTGATGCAGGCCCTGTACGGCGCCGCCGGCGTCTCGGTGTGCTCAGTGACGCACGCTACCGCGCCACAGGATTTGCGCGCTTCGTACCAGCACGCGGTGGTGTATGCCACCGCGGCGCAGTATTTGGCGGACTTTCTGCGCGATGACCTGTTGCTGGACGGCGCCCAGAGTGCCCTGACGCGCGGGCTATGGGGTCTGCGCCAGGGCCTGGGCAGCAAGCCCCCGGCAACGCGGGGCATGTATGCGGCCATCATTGACGAAGCCGACAGTGTGCTGGTGGACGAGGCGACGACGCCACTGATCATTGCCAATGCGGAACAGGACCGCTCGGAAATGGTGGTGGCGATCCAGGTGGTGCGCGAACTGCTGGAGTATTTGCATGAAGATATCGACTATTCGATCTATCTGCATCCGGTAGGGCACATCGAATGGAACGATGCCGGGCGCCAGAAGTTGCGCAAGTTGGCGAGCCATTTCAGCAGTTACTGGCAGCGCGAAAACCGGCTTGAAGACCTGTTCAAGACGGCGCTGCTGGCGCGTGAGCAATTCATTCTGGACAAGCACTATATTGTTCAGGATGGCGAGGTGGTGATCGTTGATGACAGCACCGGGCGCGTTATGCCGGGGCGCAAATGGAGCCAGGGCATTCACCAGGCGGTGGAAGCCAAAGAAGGTATTGCTCCGACGGCGCCAACGCGCACCGTGGCGCGCATGACGTTCCAGGAATATTTCCGCCACTACCATGTGCTGGGCGGCGCCAGTGGCACCCTGCATGGCCTGGACATCGAACTTTGGCGCACCTACGGCGCCACTATTTTCCGGATTGCCCCCAAGAACAAGAGCCAGCTGCGCGTGCTGCCGCGCCAGAACTACCGCACCAAGGCGGAAAAACTGGCCGGCCTGATCACCCGGGTGCAGCAGCTGCACAGCCAGGGTGTGCCGATCCTGGTCGGTACCCGGCGCATACAGGACAGCGAGGACATTGCGCTGGCACTGCGCCAGAACGGTTATACCTGTGACGTGTTGAATGCCAAGCAGCACAAACAGGAGGCCGCCATCATTGCGCGCGCCGGCCGGCTTGGCGCCATCACCATTGCCACCAATATGGCCGGGCGCGGCACTGACATTGGCATTGATGCCCAGGCCGAGCCGCTGGGTGGTCTGCAGGTGCTGATGTTTGACCCGCATGAATCGGCGCGGGTTGACTGGCAACTGTTTGGCCGGGCCGGTCGGCAGGGCGCCAGGGGCTGTGCGCAGGCCTTTGCGTCTATGGAAGACGAGTTGCTGGTGCGGTTTCTTCCAGCCTCATTGAAGCCTTTGCTGCGGCCTTCGGTGCCGGATGCGGTGCTGCCGCTGCTGATGGGTTTTTTGCTGTGGCTGGCGCAATGGCGCGCACAACGGCTGGCGGCCCGGCAGCGGCGCCACATGGCCGAGTTGCAAGAGGAATTGCGCAAGCTGCTGAGCTTTACGCGCTGGCGCTAGAAGGCTGGGCGGTAGACCAGGGCGAAACCGCGCGGCTGCGCGGCTTCACTCTGGGTGTTTAAACCACTTCGGTAGCGGGTTTGCCGGCGACACGTTCCTGCTGCAGCTTGACCAGACGTTCGGTCTGGGCCAGCGAGATCAGGTGGGCGTAGATGGCGGGCAGGTAGCGCTTGTTCTTGATGTCCAGGAACAGCTCGTCGGACAGGTTGTTCAGACGGGTTTCGTTGATCACATAGCAGCCGGTGATGCTCTTGACCGTGTCGTTGTCCTGCACTTTCAGGTTCAGCGTGGTGAACATATTGTTCTCGGCCAGGAACTTGCAGAATTGCAGTGTGATGGCATCCATCTGCTGCAGTTCGGAGAGATAGCGCTTGACGTTTTCAATGACCTGGGTCGGTTCGCCGTTTTCGTCAAACAGGCTGGCACCGGAGGTTTCATTGAGCAGATCGCTGCCTTCGTCGATGCACACCACATACTGGCCTTCGTCGCGGTTGGGTGCCAGGGCGAACGGGTAGCGGCGAATAATGGCGGGCACGTAAGACGCACCCCATTTGCCGTCAGCATTGACGAACAGGTTTTCGCCAGGATTCAAACCCATCAGCGCGACCGGGCGGAACTCGTCCTTGTCTTTGTCTTCCAGAAACACGATCGGGAAGGTCGAGGCGACCCGCGCAAACTCGTGCATGGTGACGTAGCAGATGTGGTGTTTTGCCGCGAAATCAAAACTGGTGATCTCTTTGATTCGCTTGTTGAGATGGCGCTCTTTGTTGACTGGAACAATGGATTGGAACATGCACTTGCCTTGGATAGCCTATGAGCGGGCCAGTATAGGTCATAAATTTGCGGCAATATCTGCGCGCGGCGGCGTCGGGCGGGGCTAGGCAGCCCCCGGATATTCCATGATTGACAAGCGTCAAATTCTGATTTAGCGAGCCACTATTTGCCTGGCTATGTGCGGTAAATAGACGCTTTATCACTCTTGTGACCGGATTATGAAAGCAAATTGACATCCTCGCGGCTGTTGGCTGCGTGTCACTGTCTAAAGTTTAAGCAATCGCTATTTGTTACCGCTTGTGACAATATTCGGTTTCTGACTTTTACAATTAGCGGGTAAGGGGATTACTGCGTCGATGAATCGGCGGGTAGTGTGACCCGTTAATAAATGAATTAATTAAGTACTAAAGGTGCGGCCATTGAAAACGCTAAAAAAATCTCTCCTGTCTCGGGTTCGGGAAGCGTTTCGACTTGAGCCTCTGGAGCCCAGGGTTCTGCTGTCTGCAGATCCGATCCTGACTCCGGTGGCCCTGGCGATGGTGCCACCGCCCAATCAGACCCTTACCAGCGCTTATGACGAGTTGCTGGCGCAGTCCTCGGCCGTGTCGATTACCGTGCCCCTGGTGCGCTCCATTGTGAGTGCGCCGGCGGCCAACGGTTCCACGACCACATCCAGCCAGTCGGTCTATTCCGCCGGCATGTATGCGGCCAATGCCGGCTTGCTGAGTTCCACCCTGACGGTGGCCTCTGGCGAGGCCCTGAGTGGCGCTGGCAACATCAACCTGGCTTTGGTGAATAACGCCGTGGTGAGCCAGGGACAGAATGCCGGAACCCTGCAGGTCGCCAGCTATACGCAGGGCAGCAGCGGTGAGCTGGATATTCAGATCGGCGGCGCCAGCACCAGTTCTGGCAGCGGTAACTATGACCAGCTCAGCAGCAGCGGCAACGTGTCGCTGGCGGGAACGCTGGCGGTGTCTGTAGTGAATGGCTTCAAGCCGACCGACGGCGAGTCATTCACGATACTGAACGCGGCTTCCGTAAGCGGCAAGTTCAGCAATGCCAGCGGCTTGCTGGACCTTGCCGATGGCGTTTATTTCCAGGTCACGCAGAACGCCACCTCGGTGACGCTGACGGCGCACGCGCTGAATTCGACAACCTTGCTCGGCGCTATTGGCGTGGCGGCTGAGCTGATGCCGACCAGCCTGGACGACGCGCTTGGCCAGTGGCTGAGCGACACCAGCGGCGCGACACAGGCCAGCAACGGCTATTTCCCGACCCTTAGCGGCAGCGTTCAGGTGGGCAACCGCTTCTATTTGTCGGGCAATCTGAGTTTCGGTTTTGGCCAGGTTTCGGGTGTCAACGATCCGGCCAACCCGGGCCACAGCGGCACCATGGACGAGCTGACCCTGAGCGTCAGCAATGGCTCCGGCTTCATTGGCATCAACCAGCAGGGCGTCAGCGTCAGCGGCGCCAATTTGAATTTGGCAGTGGTGGTGCCGGATGCCTCCAGCAGCTACGGCTGGCTGATGGGCAGCGCCTCGGTGGCGAATGTCTCCCTGGTCGGCATCAGCGGTGTCACGCTGACCGGCAGCAACCTGACATTGACCGTCAATTCGGACCTCGGCACGCTCTCCGGTGGTGGCGCCAACAACACGGTGCTGGACCTTTCCGCGCACCCGCTGGTGGTTGGCAGCAGCACCTTCATTGGCACCACGGTGGCTGGCACCAGCGTTGCGGTGCAGGGCACACTGACGGGCCAGGTGGCAGACTTCACGGTGTCCGGCACCGTGGGCGCGGCGGTGGAAAACGGCGTCTTCAC
This sequence comes from uncultured beta proteobacterium, assembly GCA_903897925.1. Classification (GTDB taxonomy): domain Bacteria; phylum Pseudomonadota; class Gammaproteobacteria; order Burkholderiales; family Burkholderiaceae_C; genus Allorhodoferax. Next base: position 17,711 of record CAIUDG010000135.1, read on the forward strand.
CATGGTCGGCAGCAATGTCAGTGCCACGCTGAGCATTGCCAACGAAGCCAGCTTTGGTATTACCAACGGCAGTTTCGGCATGCAGGTGAGCGGCGCTGGCACCGTGTTTGAAGCCACTGGCACGGCTGCGCTGTCGGGCCAGGACCTGGGCAGTGCGACGGCGAGTTCGGTGACCCTGGTCTACAACTCTTACAACACCAGTGTGGCGGCGGCGCAGATCAGCGACGGCATTGGCCAAAGCTACAACCTGGTGCTGGCCGCTGCGGCCACAGACCTGGTCAATTTGCAGGGCGTCTCGATACACATGGATGGCCTGGTGCTGCAAGGCAACCTGGCGGTGGCCTCGGACAGCAATCTGTCGACCCTGGACGTGCTGGCCAGCAATGTGTCGGCCACCCTGAGTGCTGGTGCATTTAATCTGGATGTATCCAACGCCACGCTGGGACTGGCCTACAGCGCCACCGGCTTTGCCCTGCAGATGCAGGGTGGTTTCAGCAGCAATCTGGGCAGCGTTTTGTCGCTCTCCTCCAGCGGCGCGGAAATCCTGATCGACACCACCAATGTCAGTTTTGCCGGCCGCACGCTGGCGATTGGCAGCAGTTCCTTGGTCTTTGACAATGCGCTGACAGCGGGCACCCAGTCGATGTCGATTCCGAACGCGGCGCTGCGCTTGTCGGGCTTTGTCAAGGCATCCGGCAATCTGCTGGTGCAGTGGGGCCAGACCAGCCTGACGCTGGCTGACAATGCCGCGACCCAGGTC
>CAIUDG010000136.1 GCA_903897925.1 uncultured beta proteobacterium
CAGGTCGCAGTCCGCGCGCGTGGTGTAGCCCTGGAAGTTGCGGTGCAGGCTCTTGTCGAGCCGGGCCTTGTTCAGTTCGTCGTCCGGTTTGGAGAAGTGGTCCAGACCGATGTAGATATAGCCGGCGTCGAGCAGGCGGCGCACCGACATCAGGAAGATTTGCAGGCGTTCTTCGGCACTCGGCAGTTCGGCTTCCACAATCAGGCGCTGTGCCCGGAAGCGGCTTGGCAGATGGGCGTAGTTGTAGAGTGCAATGCGCTCGGGCGCCAGCGCAATAACGCGGTCGAGTGTGCGGTCAAAGCTGTCGGTGGATTGCTTGGGTAGACCGTAGATCAGGTCGGCATTGATCGACGCAAACCCGGCCTTGCGGCTGGCCGTGACCGCTTTTTCCACCATTTCGTAAGGCTGGATGCGGTTCACCGCCTGTTGCACCGCCGGGTCAAAGTCTTGCACGCCAAAGCTGGTGCGGTTAAAGCCCAATTCGGCCAGCAGTGCCATGGTGTCGTCGTTGACGGTGCGTGGGTCGATCTCGATGCCAAGTTCGGCATCCGGCAAAAAATGGAAATGGCTGCGTAGCATGGCCATCAGTTCGCGCAGTTCGTCGGGCGTCAGAAAGGTTGGCGTGCCACCGCCAAAGTGCAGCTGCGCGGTACGCCGGTCCGGGCCCAGGTGCCGGGCGACCAGGGCCATTTCCTTGGCTAGATAGCGCAGGAATTCGCTGGTGCGGCTGCGGTCTTTGGTGATGATTTTGTTGCAGGCGCAGAAATAGCACAGTGACTCGCAAAACGGCAGGTGCACGTACAGGGACAGCGGCGGGTTGCTGCTGCCAGGCTGCTTGCGCTGGGCCAGGTAGTCGATGTAGCTGGTTTCGGTGAATTCGGTGTGGAAGCGGTCTGCCGTCGGATAGGAGGTATAGCGTGGTCCCAGCTTGTCAAAGCGGCGAATCAGTTCTTCGGAAAATTCAATGTCTGGCAGGATATTCATGGAATAGGACGGTACGAAAAATGGTGACGTGCATCATGCACCTGGGGTAGGTTGTTGTCGATCCGGGCGCGTGGCAGCAGGAGTGCAAGGCTAACATTGAAAAGCGGTGTGGCAGGTGCCGGCCCCTGGCGCAGCACCGGTAACGACACTTAGGTGGCGCTTAATTTAGGCAATTTGTCATAAATATGACACCAAACATGCCTACCTTCCAGGCTTTCTACACCGAAGGTTCTCCATGAAATTTATTCCGTTCAAATTGGCTGCTGTGGCAGTTTGCTTCTCCGGTATGGCTATCAACGCCAGCGCACAGGACGTTACCGGCGCTGGCGCCAGTTTCCCGGCTCCGATCTATTCCAAGTGGGCTTCCGACTACAACAAGGTGACCGGCGTCAAAGTCAACTACCAGTCGATTGGCTCGGGTGGTGGTATCAAGCAAATTGACTCCAAGACCGTGGATTTTGGTGCTTCCGACATGCCACTGGCCGACGATGTGTTGAAGTCCAAGGGCCAACTGCAGTTCCCGACGGTCATGGGCGGCGTGGTGCCGGTGATCAACATCAAGGGTATCCAGTCGGCGCAGATGAAGCTGACCGGTGCGGTTCTGGCCGATATCTATCTCGGCAAAATTGCCAAGTGGAATGACCCCGCCATCAAGGCACTGAACCCGACGCTGCCACTGCCGGACGCAGAAATTGCCACCGTGCACCGTGCCGATGGTTCCGGAACGACCTTCATCTTTACCAACTATCTGAGCAAAATCAACCCCGAGTGGAAAGCCAAGGTGGGCGAGGGTACCGCAGTGAACTGGCCCGCCGGCGCTGGTGGCAAGGGCAATGAGGGCGTTTCCGCTTTTGTCGGCCATTTGCCGAATTCCCTGGGCTATGTTGAATATGCCTACGTCAAGCAAAACAAGCTGAACTACGCTCTGCTGCAGAATGCCGCCGGCAATTTTGTACAGCCCGATGAAGCAGCGTTCAAGGCTGCTGCAGCGGGCGCAGACTGGAACAAGTCGTTCTACCAAATTCTGACCAACCAGCCGGGCAAGGAATCGTGGCCTATCAGCGGCGCGACCTTCATCCTGATGTACGCCAAACAGGACAAGCCGGCCAACGCTGCCGAAGTGTTGAAGTTCTTCAACTGGGCCTATACCAATGGCAGCAAGTCGGCTGCCGAGCTGGACTACGTGCCGATGCCTGCGTCGGTGGTGGCAGCGATTCAGAAATCCTGGGCTGACATCAAGGACAGCAGCGGCAAGGCCATCGCCTACAAGTAATCTGGTTGGCGCTGATGCATGGCAGGCACTGGTGGCCTGCCATTTTTTTGTCCGGCTAAGCATGCATTGCATGTTCGCGTAGAAAGCGTATAAACGGTATATATCGTATATACCGTTTATCCATGAATGATTCAACCCTCGCATGGTGGTCATTGCTCTGTGGCGTGAGCACCATCAATGTGTTTGCCTGGATCGTTTCCGCATTGTTATTGCGATACCGCTCCGGGCGCTTGCGCTGGGCGCGCGCTACGCCCATGCACTGGCATGTGCTGCTCTCGGCCGCTTACGTACTCGGGTGCGCCTATCGGTCCTTCTTCCCGGTTTACGATGTGCAGCGCTTTGTCATGGTCGACTCCTGGCTGTCCAGTGTTGCCGTGGGGCGCTCGGTGGCGACTATTGCCGAGTTGTGTTTTGCTGCGCAGTGGGCATTGCTCTTGCACACTGCGGCGCAGGCTTGCAGCAGTCTGCGCATAGCCAGGCTGGCGCGTTGGATTGTGCCGCTGATTGTGCTGGCCGAAACCTGCTCCTGGTACGCCGTGCTGACGACCTCCAACCTGGGCCATGTGTTGGAAGAATCCCTGTGGGGACTGAGCGCAACCATGATCGTCGCCGGTTTTCTGTCGCTGTTACCGCGCAGTGAACGCGCGCAGCGCCCGTTCCTGGCCACGGCCTGCGCCTTGGGCCTGGGCTATGTGGTGTATATGTTTGAGGTGGACGTGCCGATGTACTGGTCGCGCTGGGTCTACGACGAGGGCCATGGCCACAAGTACCTCAGCCTGGCGCAAGGCCTGGCGGATGTTTCAGGGCGCTGGGTGGTTTCGCTGCGCTGGGCGGACTGGCAAACCGAGGTGGTCTGGATGTCCCTCTATTTCAGCGTTGCCGTGTGGCTGAGCATTGCGCTCATCCACGCGTCGCGCAAGTTCAGCTCTGGCTCTGCGGAGTCGCTGCGTTACGGGCCGTGCTGAGCTCGGCGCTCAGGCGGTCCAGGTTCTGTTCGTTGGCCGGCACTACGATGTGCTGCAGCGCCTGCGCCACCTGTGCATCGTCAAATACCTGTTCCCAGTGAACCAGTGTGCCTTCCGCGTTGGCTTCGAGTGTGAGGCTGAGCTGGAAATGTGGCGCACAGACATGCCGCAGAACGAGCTTGCGATCGGTCTCTATCGCCGTGAAAAGGACTTCATTGGGGTAACTGCTGCCGTCCGGACCGACCATGCAGAATATCCACTTGCCGCCGACCCGGAAGTCAAATGATTCAAAGCGGTTGCTGAAGCCATTCGGCCCCCACCAGCGGGCCAGGCGTTCGGCGTTCTGGATTGCGGCGAATATGGCGGCAGGGCTGGCGGCCAGCTGCCTGCTGGTGCGGAAGGTGGTCATTGGCGGTTCCTTTCTTTGGCGCCTATTTAAGCACTATTTGCGCTACCCGTGGGCGGCGGCACCGGCATTTCAGCGCTGCCGTAGTCGTGCAGCTAGGCTTCGTTATGGTTGGGTTTCCCGGTCCATTTCAGCGATTACTTTGCGTGTCAGATTGGCCGATTCCGACGAATAGACGGCGTTCTGCAAAATCAGGTCGTAATGCTCGTCCTTGGCGATGCGCAAAACGACCTTGTTGCTGAGTTCCAGTACGTGTTGAATGCTGTCGCGTTTTTTGCTTTCCAGGTCGGCCTGAAAATCGCGTTGGTGCTTGCGGATTTCGCGGTCCAGCTCGGATATTTCCTGCTGGCGCACGGCCAGTTGCGGTTCGGACAGCGTAGCTTTGTCGTGCTCCAGTGCCGATACCTTGGCGCGGATGGTGGCAATCTGGTGTTCTATGTCCAGCTTGCGGGGAGCGAACTCGTCGTTCAGCGATTTGCTGATGGCTTGCGCGAATTTGGATTCTTTCAGAATGCTTTCCAGTGATACCGCACCCATTTTGGGCTCCTGGCCATAGGCCGGTAGCAGCGCGGAAAACAAAGCAAAACTTGCGATGGTGATAATTTTTGTCTTGGTCATACGTTCGGTACCCTGGCGCAGGGGAAATTATTCACCGGCTGGCTTAGGCATGACTTAACGGTGGCACCGGGCTAGGCCCGACGGCTATTTCCGGCGCGCATTTAAGTGGCACCTAAATATCGCCTTCCTATGCTCATGCTTCTATTCAAGAGAGCTCCTGGCAGCCCGGTGGCTGGCACGTCGGCTTTCGTTCGTGGACCGATTCAGGCACATGCTGTCGCAAACTATGCATTCATGGGTATTTATTCAGGCGCTGCGCATGGCCATGGCGCTGACCTTGCTGGTCTGGCTCGGCCTGCCGCTGCCCGGGCAGGCCGACACGCTGGAGGCGGAGGCGGCGTATCAAAACCAATGTGCTGCCTGCCATATCGCCTTTCCGCCCAAAAAGCTGTCGGCCGGTGCCTGGAAAAAAATCATGGGGCAGCTGGAATCGCACTTTGGTGTCAACGCCAGTATGGACCCGTCAAGCCAGCAGGTAATTGCCGACTATCTGGCAAAAAATGTCGCTCGATCCTTCTGGAGCGACGAGATTCCGCCACATAACAGAATGACCCAGACGCGCTGGTTTCTGCGCAAGCACGGAGGCATTCCAGCCGAAGTTTGGGGCCGCGACGCGGTGCGCAGCGCCTCGCATTGCGCGGCCTGTCACCCGGAAGCCGGACAGTCCTATTTCGGCGACGACACCGTCAGAATTCCCAGATAGCCAGGCAGGCGCAGGTGCCGGGCTGGCAAGGTGCTGGCTTCAAACGGGGCCGCCCGGCTTGGTCTGCGAAGCAAGCAAGCTGCAGTTGCCGGACCAGCCATGGGGCACATCACAGGAATACAGCTTCACGCCTCGACAAACGCTGCAAACGCGCGCTCTGAGGTGGTTCAGGTCGGTGAAGGTGGTGGTGACGGTTTGTGACGCTTTCACTGCCTTGTTGCGAATGTCGACCAGCAGCGCGTTTTCGGCAGGCGCCTGCGGGGATGTTTTGCAATGGCCGGCAAGGGCATCGGCCAGGATACCCGCCTCTCGGCGATCCCAGTGTGTCATGCGATTCTTTGCGCCGAAGTGGCAGTCGTGTCCATGGCCTGTATTTTGGTCATGGGCAAAGCCACTGAATATCCCCCAAACGGGTGAATTGGTGCGCGCGCTGGTCTGGCGACTAACGGATTTGGTCCAGGTAGTCACCGTAGCCCTGGGCCTGCATGTCGTCGCGGTGGATAAAACGCAGCGCGGCCGAATTGATGCAGTAGCGCAGTCCGCCACGGTCCTGGGGTCCGTCCGGGAAGACATGGCCAAGATGGCTGTCGCCGTGGGCCGAGCGAACTTCCTGGCGCACCATGCCATGGCTGACGTCGCGCAGTTCCTTGACATGCGCCGGTACGATGGGCTGGGTAAAGCTGGGCCAGCCGCAGCCAGATTCGAATTTGTCCGACGACGCGAACAGCGGCTCACCGGACACGATGTCGACATAGATGCCAGGTTCGTGGTTGTGCAGGTAGGCGCCGGTGCCGGCACGCTCGGTGCCGCTGTGCTGCGTGACCCGGTACTGTTCCGGCGTGAGTTGTGCGATGGCGGCGGGGTTTTTGGTGTATGTAGTCATGCTTGATGGCAGGTTGTCACGCACTCATGCGTGCATAGGTTTCGAGCAGGGCGCTCTTTTTTACCACGCCCAGCAGGAGCGGGTGTTCACCGGACTGGACCACTGGCAGGCGTTCGCCCTGGTGTTCCATGAAGCGGCGAAAGGCGGTCTCCAGGCCCATGTCGCTGGTTAGTGGCTGGATCTCGTGCGTAAGCAGGTCTGCGGCACACTGATTGTGCAGTGCCAGGTCACTGCCCGTGGCGCGCAAATTTCTGAGCGGCACCACGCCCTGGTACCAGCCCCGGGCATCAACGACATACAAATACTTCACCGGATAGTCGGAAAAAAGTTGCGCCATGCGGGCCAGGTCCGCGTCCAGCGGGACCACGGTGTCGGGCGGCTGTACCAGGTGTTCTACGCGCTGATTGCGCAGGCGCTGGCGCTCATCCATCTGTGCCAGGCGGCGCAGCGTGATGTCATACATTGAGCCGGCGTTGGCCGCGCGCGCCACAAAATAGGCCATCACGCAAGCCACCATCAGGGGCAACATGACCTGGTAGCTCAGCGTCATTTCAAACAGCATCAGGATAGCCATCAGGGGCGCCTGCGTGGAGCCCGCCAAAAACGCGCCCATGCCAACGATGCCGTAGGCGAACGGCGCCGACGTCGCCTGCGGCCAGAGCGCCTGGACGCCGAGGCCGTAGAGTTCACCGAGCATGCAGCCAAAAAACAGGGCGGGCGTGAAGACCCCGCCCACCGCACCGGAGCCGACCGTGGCGAAGGTGGCCAGCGCCTTGGCACACAACAGCAGCACCAGCAAAGACCAGCCCCACTGGGCGTGCAGGGCCGCGTTCACGACGCTGTAGCCATTGCCCCAGACTTCCGGCCAGTACCAGGACAGCAGGCCGACCAGCAGCCCGCCCAGGCCCAGGCGCAGCGGCAGGGGCAGCGGCAGGGCGGCAAAGAGTTGGCGGCTGCGGCTCAGTCCGCGCAGGAACACCGCAGAAGACAGGCCGGCCAGTATTCCCAACAAGGCAAACTGCAGGATTTCCCAGCCCTGTATGTCCGGAAAGCCGGGAATCACATACGGCGGCTGGTAGCCGACCCACTGGCGCATGCTCAGGTTGGCGACCACCGCTGCCACGATGATCGGCCCCAGGCTGTCCAGCGCGATCGAGCCCAGCACAATTTCCGCCACAAAGAAGGCACTGGCAAACGGCGCGTTGTAGGCCGCCGTGATACCGGCGGCCGCGCCACAGGCGACCAGCAGGCGCAATCTGTCGGTGGGCATGCGCAAACGCTGGCCCAGCACCGAAGCGCACATTGCCGCCAGCTGCACCATGGAGCCTTCACGGCCAATCGAGCCGCCACTGACAATGCTGATCAGCGAGGAAAAGCTGCGGCCCAGGGTCTGTCGCACCGGAATGCGTCCGTCGCCCATGGTGCTGGCTTCCATATAGTCGACGGCGTTGCCATCGACCTGGTAGCGGCGCACCCACAGCAGCACCGTGCCGGCCACCAGCCCGCCCATGGCCGGCACCAGCAGGCGCAGTTCAGGGGGCAGACTGCGCGCCAGCGCCACCAGGCTACCGCCTTGCCCGAGCAAGGCGCGATCGCCCCAGTACAGCGACAAACGAAACAGTTCCGTTGCCAGCGCGCCGATCAGACCGGCCAGCACCGCCCATAGCAGCGTCGACAGCCAGGCGAAGCGGACCTGCTGCCCACGCCAGTGGGCGGCAGACTTTACAAGGTGGGAATAGAGGCCGGGCACGGGGCAAAGATACCAGAGTATGGCGGCAGGCAGCGTGGCCGCTCCGGTACCCAATCCTGGCGCCGGCCGGCCAGCAGGCCAGGCGCCAAATATATTTACAATTTCGGCATGACGGACAGGGATATCCATTGGCGCTTCGGGATTCTGGTGAATAGCGTCGGACCGGTCCATGGCCGGTCCACGGCCGCTGCGGTGGCCCATGAATAGCGTTGCGCACAAGGGCATGATCACGGTGGCCATCATGCTGGCCACCATCATGCAAGCGCTGGACACCACCATTGCCAACGTCGCTCTGCCCCACATGCAAGGCAGTCTGCAGAGTTCCCAGGACCAGATCAGCTGGGTGCTGACGTCCTACATTGTGGCCGCGGCCATCGCCACGCCACTGACCGGTTGGCTCTGCGGGCAGTGGGGCCGGCGCAAGGTATTTCTGCTGGCCGTGGTGGGCTTTACCCTGGCTTCGGCGCTGTGCGGCATGGCACAAAGTCTGGCGCAGATCGTGCTGGCGCGTCTGTTGCAGGGCGTGTTTGGCGCCGCCCTGGTGCCGCTTTCGCAAGCGGTGTTGCTGGACATCAATCCGAAGGAAAAAGTCGGACAGGCCATGGCCATCTGGGGTGCCGGCATCATGATCGGACCGATTCTGGGCCCGATGCTGGGCGGCTGGCTGACCGAGAACGCCAACTGGCGCTGGGTCTTTTTTATCAATCTGCCGGTCGGTGTGTTTGCCTTTTACGGCATTGCGCGCTATTTGCCGGAAAGCAAACCGGCAGGCCAGCAACTGGATATTTTTGGTCTGACCACGTTGAGTCTGGGCATCGGGCTGCTGCAGCTGTTTCTTGACCGGGGCGAGCAAATGGACTGGTTCAACTCCAGCGAAATTTGCACCGAAGCCATCGCCTGTGCCATCGCTCTGGCATTCTTCATTGCCCATACGCTAACCACGCCGGAGAACTCGTTTCTGAACCGCGACTTGCTGCGCGACCGCAATTTTGTCAGCGGAACCGCCTTTGCCTTTGTGGTTGGCATGATTCTGTACGCCACCATGGCCTTGCTGCCGGCCTTTTTGCAGGGCTTGCTGGGCTATCCGGTGGTCTTTACCGGAGAGATCATGGCGCCGCGCGGGCTTGGCACCATGCTGGCCATGATGGTGGTGGGCAAGCTGGTGCACCGCATCGACCTGCGCCTGATCATGGGGTTTGGCTTCAGCCTGACGGCGTTCTCGCTGTACCAGATGACCCACATAACGCTGGACATGGACAGCAGCCTGGTGCTGAGCTCGGGCTTCATTCAGGGCATGGGTATTGGCTTCACCTTTGTGCCGCTCAGTGCGGTGACATTCGCCACGCTGGCGCCGCGCCTGCGCAACGAAGGAACGCCGGTGTACAGCCTGTTGCGCAACATCGGCAGCAGCGTCGGCATTTCCATCGTTCAGGCCTTGCTTACCGAAGGCATGGCACGCGCGCATGCGCAGCTGTCCACGGACATCCACTACGCCAACCCGGTGCTGGCGTCCCTGCCGCCGGCCATGTCTGTTTTTTCGCCCGAAGGCCGCGCCCTTCTGGACCTGGAGCTCAGTCGCCAGGCCGCCATGATTGCCTATGTGGACGATTTTCGGGTCATGATGTGGGTCACTTTGCTGGCCATGCCGCTGTTGCTGCTGATGCGCCCAGCGCCGCCGGCGCCGGCGGAAGCAGCGCCGCAGGAGCATGACAGCCTGCATTGATGGAAGCCGCCCGGGCGCCTCAGGCGCGGGCCGCAGCGCCGTCTGCCGTGGGCGCCAGACTCCAGGCGGCATCGGGTTGCCAGCTGGCCGCCCAGGCCGGAATCCGCTCGGCCGGCATCGGCCTGGCAATTCCAAAACCCTGCGCCAAGGGGCAGCCGAGTTGCAGCAGCAGGGTACCGTGCGCCACGGTTTCGACCCCTTCGGCAATGACGTCGCAGCGGAACGCGGCAGCGAGTCCGATTACGCCGCGCAGAATGGCCAGATCGTCCGGGTCATCCAGCATGTCGTGGACAAAGCTCTGGTCGATCTTCAGCATCGCCACGCGCAGGCGTTTGAGGTAGGTGAGCGACGAATAGCCGGTGCCGAAGTCGTCTAGCGCAAAGGTCACGCCAATCTGCGCGCACTCTTTAATGACCTGCGACATTTGCGCCATGTCGGCCAGGGCGCTGGTCTCCAGTACTTCCAGTTCCAGGCGTGCCGGGTTCACCTCCGGGTGCCGGGCCAGCAGTGTTTTCAGCCGCTGCACAAAATCGCCCTGTTGCAATTGGCGTGCGCCGACGTTGACGCTGACCGACAAGTCCAGTCCGGCCTGTTGCCAGGTGGCGATTTGCGCCAAAGCGGTGTCCATGACCCATTCACCGACATCGACCGCCAGCGCGTGGTCTTCAATCACTGGCAGGAACTGAGCTGGCAGCAGCAGCCCCTGCTCGGGGTGTTGCCAGCGAATCAGCGCCTCGGCACCAATCACCGTGCCGCTGCGCATGTTCACCTTGGGCTGGTAGTGCAGTACGAATTCATGCCGGGTCAGCGCCAGGCGTATACGCTGCAGATCTTCATGGTGGCCACGGATGCTGCTGTCGTGTTCCGGATCAAATACGTGATAGCGGTTTTTGCCGGCCAGCTTGGCCTGGTACATCGCCTGGTCGGCCTGGCGTAACAACTGATCGGCTTCCAGGTTGAGGCTTTGTGGATAGAAGGTGACACCCACGCTGGCCGAGCTCTGCATCCGGTGAGCGCCCAGCCGCACGGGTGCCGCCGCCGCTTCCACCAGCCGGGCCAGCAGCGGCACGCAGCTCTCCACGCTGTCGAGATCGCTCAGGATGGCAACGAACTCGTCGCCGCCAATACGTCCCAGCGTGTCGCTCTCGCGCAAAGTGCCTTTCATGGCATGGGCCACAGCAATCAGCAATTTGTCGCCAATGTCGTGGCCGTAATGGTCATTGATGTTCTTGAAGCCGTCGAGGTCCAGGTACACCACCGCCAGCAACTGGTTGCGGCGCTGGGCTTGCGCCATGGCCTGTTGCAGCCGGTCCGCCAGCAGCAGGCGATTGGGCAAATGGGTCAGCGGGTCAAAGTTGGCGATCTGTTCGAGCTGGCGCTGGTGCTCCTTGATGGCGCTGATGTCCGAGAACAGAGCCACATACCTTTGGGTCTGGCCGTCGGCGTTGCGCACCGCACTGATGGTGAGCAGCTGGGCGTAGACCTCGCCGTCTTTGCGGCGGTTCCAGATTTCGCCGCCCCAGTAGCCTTTTTCGGTCAGGGCGCTCCACATCGCGCGGTAAAAGCCGGACTCCTGGCGGCCGGAGCTTAGTAGGCGCGGATTTTTTCCCAGCACTTCCTCGCGGCTATAGCCGGTAATGCGGGTGAAGGCCTGGTTGACATCAACAATGGTGCCGTGTGCATCGGTGATGGTGATGCCCTCGCGGGCATATTCAAAAACGCTGGCGGCGAGTTGCAGCTTGGCTTCGACTTCCTTGCGCTGTGATACGTCGCGCACGACTGCCAATATGCGCTCATGCGCGCCGATGCGCGCCAGCTTCAGGGACACGGAGGTCCAGACCGGTCGTCCGCCCTTGGCCCGCGTCAGCCAGTCAAACGTTTGCACGCCCGCGGTGCGGGCCTGTGCGATTTTTAGCTGGGCGTCGCTGGGAGAATAGGGTGCGACGTCAAAGCACAGCGTGCCCAGCTCGGCGTTCAGTGCTTGTGGGTAGTCCAGGCCAAACATTGCGCAGGCGCTGCGATTGAGGTCCAGAATGCGGCCGTTTTGGGCGTCGTGGATCAGAATGGCGTCGTCGACCGAATTGAAAATTTCGCGGAACCGCGATTCACTTTCCATCAAGGCCTGCTCATTGCGCCGGCGCTCGGCTTCTTGCTGCTTGCGGCTGGAAATATTTCTGGACGCCGCGTACAGGTAGTTAACACCGTCGATGCAGATACCGGTGGAGCTGATTTCCACGTCGATGGTCTGGCCATCGGCGCGCTGGTGCCGGGTTTCAAAAATTGCAACGCCACCGGATTCGATCAATGCGTCATTGTGTGCCTTGATGGTGGCCCAGTCGTTCAGGGTGTCCCAGTCGCCGACGTGAATTTTTCCAATCGCGCTGGCGTCGTACCCGAGCATGCGCAAAAAGGTCCGGTTGGCCTCCACCAGCAGTCCATCGGGGTTCAGAATATGGATGCCATCGCTGGCGGTTTCCAGTATCGTGGCAAGCCGCAGCGCTTCTGTGGAAGCGATGGTCTGGGCCTGCTTGCGCTCGCTGATTTCCTGGCTTAATTCGGTGGTGCGTTCATCCACCAGGCGCGCCAGGTTGGTCCGGCTGTCGCGCAATTCCACCATCTGCCGGGCGATCCATCCGAGCATCAGACTGATCAGCAGGCCAAACAGGGCGTTGAAGGTATTGGCCTCGGTGTTGCGCCAGCCATGCAAGGGCGCAATGGCGAAGTACCAGGTGCCATTGGGGGTCGCCAAAGGAAACTCCACCGGGTTCGTCCATGGCGCCTCGGGTGCTGACGATGCGGCGATGATCTGCACTTGCTTGCTGTTTGGATTGTTCTTCCACAAGCGGTACTGGTAGCCACGCGCCTGCAGGTGACTCAGGCCACCCTCGCCAAGCACTTCCGGAAATCGGACCAGGGCGATGGTGAAGCCCCAGAAGGCCGGTCTGGCCGCATTTTTGCCGGGTAAATAGACCGGCAGCCGGCCGGCTGCACCGACACCGCCCTGCACCAGCTGGAAGGGGCCTGCCAGGGTCAGCACACCGCTTTCCTTGGCCAGCAAAGATTCCTTGTTGCGCTGCGGATCTGCCAGCAAGTTGTGTCCCAGCGCCAGTTCGTTGCCTGCCAGTGGGTAAATTTGGCGCACCACGCCGTCCGGCGCCAGCTGCAGCGACTGCACTCCCGGGTAATACGGCAACAGCTTTTCCGCCACCGAGCGGAAGTCGCTGATTTGGCCGCCGCCCTGTTTCACCATGGCCGCCAGGGCATAGGTCGCCGACAGCGCCCGGTCGACCGAGACCTGAACCGCATTCGCACGCTCAGCAGCCTCAATCGCAGCCTGCGACCTGGCCGCCGCGATGGCCGCCTGGTCCAGGCGCCACACCACGGCGCCGGCGATCAGGCAGGACAGCAGAAAGACCAGCCGACCGGCCGCAGACGCGGTTCGGCAGCGTGGGGGAAGGATGTTAAACATTGCAGTTCATATTAAGCCCGCCATAGTAATCACGAACGCGTGTATGGCGCACTGAATTGACCTGTATCAATAGGTTGGCGACTACTGCGGGCGCGTGCTTGCAGCGCTTGGGCTGTGCGGTGGCGGTTGCGGTTGCGGTGGCGGCACCCGGTGCGCGCCTTTGTGACCGAGGCCAGGGCCAGCAACCCATTGCACCATGGCGCCGCACTGATGCGGCGGTCTCAGCTGCTGTGCCGGGTCGGCCGCAGCCCGGCAAACAGGGCCATGGCGACCATTGCCAGTGCTGCTGCGCTGCCAAAGACCCAGGCTGGCGCCAACTGCCACAAGGCGCCGGCCAACAGCGAGGCCGGAATGTACATCAGGCCGGTAATGAAGTGGTAGACACCGACGGCGCTGGCGCGCCGCTCGGGCTCGATGTCGGCAATCAAGGCCTTGCTCTGCGATTCGTCAATCGCATAGAACAGTCCATAGAGGGCGAATGCGGCCAGCAGTTCCCAGCGCTTGCTGGCCAGCATCAGCCACAGGCAGACCGCAGCGTACAGCGCATAACCCAGCAGCACTATGCGGCCCCGCCCAAGCCGGTCGCCCAGCATGCCGACCAGGGGTGAGGCCAGTACGCAGGTGCTATTGAAGAGCGCGTAGAGCAGCACAATGTCGGCGACACCAAAGCCCATGGCATGGGCCTTCAGCAGCAGAAAACCCAGGCTGAAATAGGCCAGCGCAAAAACGCCGGACGGGACCAAATAGCGCTTGAAGCCCGGGCTGAGCTGGCGCCAATTGTCGGCCAGGCTTTCGCGCTGGTGCGCCGTACCCGGGTGCTCCGGTACCCGGCTCAGGACCAGCACGCTGAGCACGGCGGGAACACAGGCCACCAGGAACAGCATTTTGTAGGTCGCAGCCGTTTCGCCCAGCCAGCGCAGCATGGCATAGGCGGCTAGCGGACCGAGTACGGCGCCGGATTTGTCCAGCGCCGTGTGCACACCAAAAGCCAGGCCGCGCGATTCCTGCGCCGCAATGGCGGCGAGCCAGGCGTCCCGCGGCGGGCCGCGAAAGCCTTTGCCCAGGCGTTCGACAACGCGAAAAATTGCCAGCGCCGTCAGTGCCGTGGACAGCAGCAGAATCAACTTGGCGAGGGTGGAAAAAATATAGCCAGCGCCGCTCAGCCACTTGCGCTGGCCGCTGCGGTCCGACAGCCAGCCGGCCCAGTAGTTGAGTGCCGAGGCCGAGAAATCTGCCAGGCCTTCGACCAGCCCCAGCAAGGCGCTGCTGGCGCCGGCGACAGTGGTGAAGAACACTGCAAACACCGAGAAGATCATTTCCGAACTCAGGTCGGTGAGAAGGCTTACCAAGCCGAGCTTGAGCACGTCCGGGTGGAGCCGCAGGCGGCGCCGCGGCGCCAACGCATTTTCAGCGGATTTCTGTTTTTCGGATATGTGCATTGGTTTGGATTTTGTCGATATATAACGCTTAAATATTCCACTATCTTGCGGCAAATCAACTACTGATAACTATCGAATCTGCATTTATATCTGTGCGGCGTAGGATTAACTCATCCACCCCAGCGTAAAGGAGAAATCATGTACAGATGTGAAAAAGCATTTAATAAATCGATTTTGGCTAGCGCCGTAGCGGCCCTGCTTTTGACCGCGTGCGGCGGTGGCGGTGGCGGCGGTGGCAGCAGTGCCACCTCCAGCATGCTCACCGGCACCGTTGCCGGGGGCGCCGCGGTGGTGGGCAATGTTATCGTGACCGATAGCAAAGGGGCTACCAAGACGGCGGTGATAGGTACCAACGGCCAGTATTCGATGGATGTGAGCGGCATGACCGGGCCTTTTGTGCTGAAAGCTTCCGGCACCATAGGCAATACCACGGTGACTTATTACTCGGCGGCGACCAGCGCCGACGTGGGCGGTACCGTGAACGTTACCCCGTTCACAGACCTGATTGTGTCGAATATTGCGGCGCAACTGGCCGTGAACTATTTCAGCAACCCGAGCAATATCGCCAATATTGGCACGCTCATTACCCCCACCAGTCTGGCCACTGCGGAAACTGCCATGCAGGCCAAACTACAACCGGTGCTGAGCGCCATGGGCCTGGGCACCAGCGTCGACTTGCTGCACCAGGCATTCAATGCCGATCATTCCGGGCTGGACGCGGTGCTGGATTTGGTCAAAGTCACAACGAATACTTCAACCAACGTGGCAACGCTGACCAACGCGCTGACGCAGGTGGTGATCGGCAATGACAACACCACCGCAGCGACACCCGATGCGACACCGGTAGATAACACCAAGATCACCGGCATCAACACCGGCACAGCGACCGTGCTACAGACCGTGGTCAGCAAACTGACAGCGTTTGCCGCGTTGTTTGCCACCGGACTGCCCAGCGTCACCACGATGCAAAACAGTGGTCTGTTTGACACTTCCGCCAATTTCATGATGGGTGGTGAAAACTTCGCCCAGTTTGCTACTGAAATGTCGACGCAGCAAAAGGCGATTGGCATGAAGTTCAGCAATGTGGATATTGCGCTGAATGCTTCGGGCACTTCGGGCACCTTGACGGCCTTGATTTCGTCGAACCAGCCAGGATTCGGTCAGCAAATTCAACTCAATATGGTGAAAGACCCGACGCTGGGCTGGCTGGTGGAAGGCGATGGGCGCATTGCCAATTTCTCCATCGCTGCCAGGGCCCAATTCGACCAATGGTCGATGCTGGCATCGGCGAACCAGCAGGCCACGTCGGGCTCATCCATGTCAAATGGTATCTGGCTCAATATCGATCCCTTCTCCTACAACGCCAACCATTCAAGCGCTATGGCGGTGTCAGCGCTAGTTACCGGCCCAGGTCTGCCGGCCGGCGGCATCAACATGGTGCAGGACACGCAGAACACCTGGTTCGATGTGGCCGCGTATAGCAATGACAACCTGATTCCCGAGTGTGGTACGCCGGTGAATACTGCCACCGGGACCGTCACCGCATCGACCCAGTGCGTGACGGTGGCACAGGTCACGGACAACAGCGTGTACACCGTGGTGCTGAAAGACAGCAATGGCAATTCCCTGAATGGCACGGGCTATCAGCTGACCCTGGCGAAGCAGCCGTACACCTATGCGACGCTGACCCAGTCGATGTTCCCGGCCTTCAGCAGCATCACTATTGGCGGCCAGTCGGTGACACCGAGCATGTTTGTCGCCAACGCCTCGGTCGCCGTAGCCTGGACCATGCCGAGTGGTCTGGTGCCGACGGACTTGAATATCTGGGCCAATACAGCGAACGGTCAGACCTATTTCAATGTGCAGCAAAGCCTGTTGAGCACTGCGACGCAAACCCTGGTGGCCTTGGGAACGCCTTCCTTGTCGAGCGGTACGGTGACCAATGCGGGTGTCTGGATTGAGGGGGCGGACATTTATGGACGCCGCTTCTCCAACTCCAAGTCGGTGCAGAGCCAGTGAGTGCCATGCGCTAGCCAGGGTTCGGGCTGGCCCTGCCCGCGTGCGCCGTGTATGGCAAGGCGCACGCGGGTTTTTTTGTGCTGTACGTTGCGCCTATGTGGCGCCTATGCGTTGCCTAATACAGCGTATTCGCCTGCCGCGCCGGCAGTTCGAGGTCGTACGCCGTGGCATCGATGCCTGCGTTGGTCAGCGCGCTCAGAATGGCGCCAGCACTCGGGACTTCGCTGGCCTGTCGGTGTTGCCCAAAGTCCCACAGGCCGGAGCGCAGCAAGGCACGGCCACACTGGAAGAAGACGGTGTCCACCGTAATTTCCAAGACGCACTGGGGTACGGCGCCATTGACGGCGAAAGATTGCAGCTTGCTTGGCTTGACGCTGATGGCGGCCCGGCCATTGACGCGTATCGTTTCCCGTATTCCCGGAATGAAAAAAATCAGCGCCACCCGCGGATCTTGCAGAATATTGCGCAGGCCGTCGACCCGGTTGTTGCCGCGCCGCTCCGGCAGCCACAGGCATTTGTCGTTGACGATTCTGACCAGTGGTGCGGCGTCGCCACGCGGCGACACGTCCAGCCCACCTTCCCCCAGCGTTGCCAGCACGGCAAAGGGCGAAGCCTGGATCCAGCTTTGGTATACCGGATGCAGGCGTGCAGTTTCCTTGGCAATGGACGCGCTGCCGACGGCGCCAAAAAGTGCCTTGAGTTGCGCTTCGGTGGTGATGGTGTCGGACATGCGTGGTGACTGTGACAGATGTAAGGGTGCCCATCCGGGGCAGGTCATGCGGATAGTTGCAGGCCTTGCATTTTGCTATTTTTTTTACGCGGCTACTGAATAGCTTTACAGACTTTTTATGCGCATCTGCCTAGCATGAACGCATGCCCGGACGAAACTGGTTTTCGATTCGGAACTATTTTCATACGGGAGTTTTTGCGATGCGCTTGGGTTGCCGACCGGGCCATTGCGGTTACCGATAAGGTATTTGCTGCAGCATGAAGTCGATCACATCGTATTTTTCCCGCGAAGACGTGGTGCTGGATTTGGATGTCTCCAACAAAGAGCAGTTGTTTGATGCGGTCGACCGGCACATGCACAGAGTGCATGGCGTGCCACGCGGTAGCGTGGCACTGCATCTGCGCAACCGTGAGCGCGTCGGCTCCACTGGCCTGGGCTATGGTGTTGCCATACCGCACGCCCGGGTGAAAAATTTATGTGAAGCACGGCTTGGTTATTTTCGGCTCAGGTCGGCCATTGCTTATGCGCTTCGCGGCGAAGACCCGGTGACGGATGTCTTTGTCCTTTGGGTTCCAGAACAGCGAGCACAGGAGCATTTGGACCTGCTGGCGGCGCTTTGTCGCTGTGTTGCCAACGCCGGCTTTCGTCAGCACCTGCATGCATGTGCTTCAGCCGCCGACATGGAGGCGCTTTTGGGTGCCTGGGTGCCTTGAGCCGCGACGGCATGGAAGGCGGCAATCGGGTGCGGCCATGGTGTTGATGCAGCGCAGCTGTCCACGCTGCCATCGTGTGCTGCGATTTCCCTTATGGGATCAGACCTTTGAATGCCCTGGCTGCGCCAGGTCGCTGTCGCTTGCGCCGGCCTTTCTGGCGACGCTGCCCGAAAAAATTCTGTTCTTCCTGGGGGCTCTGCTGCTTGGTACCGCGGTTGCAGATATCTATGCATCGATCGGCTTGGTAGCGCAAGGATTGCCTCGGTTGCTTGCCGATTTGGTCGTTGGGGTGGGGTACTTCGGCGTTTGCAGATTGCTATTTTCTGCTTTTCAGCGGGTTGAAATTTGCCCGTCGAACGGAACCCGGCGGTAGCGGATTATTTACGCAGTCTTTATCTGTCCGGCCTCGAATTTAACGCCATTTTTATGCGGACTAAAGCACACTTTCGGGACTGAAATAAGCGCTCCATGTACTCCGAAATATTGCTGATTCTTGTCGCTATGGCGGGACTTTTTATTCCACTCCTGCTGGCCTGGGGCATTCTTAGCTGGCAGGAGCGCGCCACGGCGCAGCACCGGCGGGCGCGCAAATGAAGGGGCACGCCAGCGCTGCCATAGCCGGAACTGTGCCTATCGCGCTGCGCCGCGCGGGTGCGCAGGACATTGCCGGTTTGCTCGAATTGGAGCAGCTTGCATTTGCCGGCGACAGAATCTCGCGGCGCAGCTGGCGTGCTTTGATAGGCAGCAAATCTGCTACCGTAACGCTGGCTAGCCAAGCCGGGCGCATGGTAGCTGCCAGTGTGCTGCTACACAAGCGCCGCACATCGGTGGCACGCTTGTATTCGATCGCGGTGGACCCTGGTGCGCGCACGCAGGGTATTGCGCGAATACTGCTCGAAAATACCATTGCGCGGGCCCGCGCCATCGGCGCCGCAGTACTCCGGCTGGAGACGCGTGTGGACAATTACGCAGCACAGGCGCTCTTTCGTGGCACGGGATTTCTGCCACTCGATTTGAAGCCGGCCTATTACGCCGATGGAACCGACGCGCAGCGATTCCAAAAATCGCTCTGGAATGTTGACAAAGCCTCGCACTCCATGGCGCTGGCGACACCGTTCTATGGCCAGACCCTGGATTTCACCTGCGGGCCATGCGCCCTGTTGATGGCCATGGCGGCGCTGGACCGCAGCACGCGCATCGACCGGGCGGCGGAAATTCGGCTCTGGCGTGAAGCCACCACGGTCTTCATGACGGCCGGGCACGGCGGCTGTGGACCGTTTGGTCTGGCCCTGGCGGCGATCCGGCGTGGATTTCAGGCCATGGTTTATGCATCCGCCGTGCCCAGTCTGTTTATCGACGGAGTACGCGATCCGCGCAAGAAGGCGGTGATTGAACTGGTGGAGGCTGACTTCCGCCAGCAAGCCGCCAGCTCGGGCGCTGCAATCATGGATGTCCCGGTGTCTGCGCAACGCATTGCCGACCACCTGGCGCGCGGTGCAGTTCCGCTGGTACTCATTAGCCTGTGGCGGCTGCATGGTGAAAAGGGTCCGCACTGGGTGGTCGTTACAGGGTTCGACGGTGCGGTGTTTCGCATCCTCGATCCGATTGCAAGTTCGACCGAGACGGACCCTGGTATCTCCGTCAGCATTGACGAATTTCAGCGCATAACGCGCTATGGACGGCGCCGGCAAACCAGCGCTGTGATTATTTCCAAAGGAACCCCGTGAGCGCTATTCATATCATCGTGGTGGAAAAACGCAGTGACTTCCGCTGGTCGGACCCGGCTTCGCGCGTGATGACAGCAGAGGAATTTGTGGCGGAACAGGCGGACGGCCGCACCCGACAGCGCAAAGTCATCAACCTGTGCCGCAATTACGACTATCTGAGCATGGGCTACTACTGTTCGCTACTCGCCGAGGCGCGTGGTGACCGGGTTACACCGAGCGTGGAAACGCTGCTGGACCTGCAACAGAAAAAAGCCGACTCACCGCGTCTGGCCAGCCTGAATCGCCTGATTGGTGGCCTGGACGAGGTTCCGCGCTCGGTGAATACCTTGAGCTTTCATGTATTTTTCGGACAAATCGAAGACCCGCAACTGGCGCATCTGGCGCGACGCTGCTTTGAGTTGTTTCGTTGCCCTTTGCTCGAAGTCAGCCTCGATCGCGTGGAGGGAAGCAATGCCTGGAAGATTGCCCAGTTGGCCACGCTGGATCCGCGTGATATCGACCCGGCGCGCGACAGCCTGTTTCTGAGTGCACTGGAGCGGTTTACCCGGCGCACCTGGCGCCCAGCCCTGGTCATGCCGGCGCCGCGCATGGATCTGGCGATTTTGCATGATCCCCGTGATCCCTTGCCACCCTCGAATGCGCAGGCCTTGCAAAACTTTATTCGGGTCGGACGTTCCATGCATATGGACGTCGAACTGATTGAGAAAAAAGATTTTGCACGGCTGACCCAATTTGATGCCTTGCTGATTCGTGAGACCACCGCGGTCGACCACCATACTTTCAAATTTGCCAAGAAAGCCGCCAGCGCAGGTATGCCGGTGCTGGACGATCCGAATTCGATTTTGCGCTGTACCAACAAGGCGTTTCTGGCAGAGCTCTTGCGTGATAGCACGCTCGGGACGCCAAGAACCCGCCTGATCAGTCGGCGATCTCTGCCGGCACTGGCCGACGCAATTGAATTTCCGGTGGTGTTGAAAGTGCCTGACGGTGCCTTCAGCCGCAGCGTGAAGAAGGCCGAAAACTGGCGCCAATTTCAGGATATCGCGCAGTCGATGTTCAAGGAGTCCGAGATTATTCTGGTGCAGGAGTTCATGTACACCGCCTTTGACTGGCGTGTCGGCATTTTGGCGGGCGAGCCGCTGTTTGTGGTGCGGTATTTCATGAGCCATGACCATTGGCAAATTCTCAAACACGGCTCCGATGGTCAGTTGGAAGAGGGGCGCACCGAAGCGGTGGCTATTGCTGACACGCCCCAGGCGGTGCTGGATGCGGCGATACAGTGCGCCAAGCTGGTCGGTCAGGGACTCTATGGCGTTGACTTGAAGCAGCACGGAAGCGGCGTCTACGTGATCGAAATAAATGACAACCCGAATATCGACGCCGGCATCGAAGATGCCATCTTGGGCGACCTGCTCTATCGCAAATTGCTGGAGCACCTGTTGCGTCAATTTGAAGCGCCGGCACTGGAAAATTCCGTTGCCGACCAGCCTGCCTATGCCCCGGGCCGGCTGGTCGCCGCGCACCAGTAGCAGCGCAAGTTCTGAGCGCCCGGTCCCGGGTCAGAACCGGATTCAGCGCAGAGAGTCGCGGGCTTCCTCCGAACTGGAAAATACCTGCGTTTCCTGCAAGCGGTGCTGCAGCACTTTTCTGAGCTGGGCGCGTTCAAAGCTGCTGCTGGCGTAGCGGGTCACGTCCAGGTAGTAGTTTTGCATCAGGTCCAGAATCAGCGCGGCATAGTCGTCCATGGATTCTTCATTGATGCTGAAGTGTTCGTAGTTGACCACCGCCGACACCTTCTTGCCCAGGGGCGCCAGGCGTGCCACCACGGCCTTGTGGATATGCTCCATGTCTTTCTTGCCACGGATGCGCAGGCCTTCGAAATTCACGTAGAACAGATTGTGTTCGCTGTCGTAGTGCAGGCGCTGCTCTATCGGCAGTTCCAGCAACTGGGCACGCAAGCCCATGGGGGCTGCGCAAAACAGGCGCGGGTCCATCAATTTGAGATGCCTTGACACCTTGGGTACAAAGCCCATGCGGTCGAGGATGTCGCGCTGCAGATCGACACCGGGTGCGATCTCGATCAATTCGAGCCCGTGGGCGCCGAGCTGGAACACACAGCGTTCGGTCACGTACAACACGGTCTTGTGGTTTTGGTAGGCCACGCTGCCGCTGAAGGTGCGGTGTTCGACAACCGGAACAAATTTGGCGGTGTCGCCATCGTGGTGAATTTTCAGTGCCGCATCGACGATGTCGATTTGTGATGGGCCCGCCGTAAAGGTGCCGACGAAGACCACCTTCTTGGCGTTTTGCGAGATATTGATAAAGCCGCCGGCGCCGGCGAGTTTGGGGCCAAACTGGCTGACGTTGAGGTTGCCCTGGGCATCGGCCTGGGCCAGTCCCAGAATCGCCAGGTCCAGGCCGCCGCCGTCGTAAAAATCAAACTGGCTGGGCTGGTCAATAACGGCCTGGGTGTTGCTGCCGGCGCCAAAATTCAGGCCGCCGGCCGGAATGCCGCCGATCACGCCGGGCTCGGCAGTGAGGGTCAGCAAGTCGATGATTTTTTCTTCCACGCCCACGGTGGCCACGCCTTCGGGCATGCCGATGCCCAGGTTGACCACGTCGTTGACGCGCAGTTCCATGGCGGCACGACGGGCGATGACTTTGCGCGCATCCAGGGCCATCGGTGCGATGGCGGACAGCGGCACGCGAATCTCTGCCGCAAAGGCGGCGCTGTACGGTTCGACAAAAGTCTGCATGTGGTATTCGGGCTTTTCAGCCAGCACCACGCAGTCCACCAGCACGCCAGGTATCTTGACCTGGCGCGGGTTCAGCGTGCCGCGCTCGGCGATGCGTTCGACCTGAGCAATCACAATGCCGCCACTGTTGTGTGCCGCCATGGCAATGGCCTGGGCTTCCAGCGTCAGCGCTTCGCGTTCCATCGTGATGTTGCCGTCGGCGTCGGCTGTGGTGCCGCGAATGATGCCGACATGGATCGGGAAGGCCTTGTAGAACAGGTATTCCTTGCCGTCAATTTCCATCAGCCGGACCAGGTCCTCCTGGGTCCGGGCATTGAGCTTGCCGCCGCCCCAGCGCGGATCGACAAAGGTGCCCAGGCCGACATGGGTCAGTGTGCCCGGCTTGCCGGCCGCGATGTCGCGAAACAGATGGCAAATCACGCCCTGCGGAAGATTCCAGGCTTCGATCTGGTTGCTGGTAACCAGCGCACCCAGGCGCGGCACCAGGCCCCAGTGGCCGCCAATGGCGCGCTTGATCAGGCCGGCATGGCCCAGGTGGTTCAGGCCACGCTGCTTGCCGTCGCCCTGGCCGGCGGCATACACCAGGCACAGGTTGCGCGGATGCGGCACGGCGGGCGAATCGCTGGCCTGTCCTTCGAGGAACAGTTCTTCCAGCGCCACCGCGATGTTTTCGGCAAAACCAATGCCGACAAAGCCGCCAGTGGCAACGGTATCGCCATCGCGAATCAGTTGCACGGCCTGGCGTGCGCTCATGATCTTGCCATCACCGTTGCGCAGGCCGGTGATCCAGGAGGGTTGTGACATATTGGTACCTCAGGTTCAGAAACCACGTTGCAGGCGACGCCAGGCAGCGCGGCTTACTGGGCGACCCAGCCACCGTCCATGTTCCAGGCCACGCCGCGCACGTTGTTGGCCGCCGCAGAACAGAAGAACACCGCCAGCGCGCCGAGTTCTTCGGCAGTGGTGAATTGCATCGAGGGTTCCTTGTCCCGCAGCAGCACCTTTTGCGCTTGTGCGTCGCTGACGCCCAGGGCGGCGGCTTTGGCGGCAATCTGTTTTTGTACCAGCGGCGTCAGTACCCAACCCGGACAGATGGCGTTGCAGGTGATTCCGCTGGTGGCGTTTTCCAGCGCCGTGGCTTTGGTCAGACCGACCACGCCATGCTTGGCGGCCACGTAGGCCGATTTTTCCGCCGAGGCAACCAGGCCATGCACCGACGCCACATTGATGATGCGGCCCCAGTTTTTGGCTTGCATGCTGGGCAAGGCCAGGCGCGTTGCGTGAAACACGCTGGACAGATTGATGGCGACGATGGCGTCCCAGCGTTCCACCGGAAAGTCTTCAATGCGGCAGACATGCTGGATGCCGGCGTTGTTGACCAGAATATCAACGCCGCCAAAGCGGCTGTTGACGTCATCGAACATGGCCGCAATGTCGGCCGGGCGGCCCATGTCGGCACCGTGGTAGCTGGCGCTGCCGCCGAGGGCGCGGACTTCGGCCACTGCCGCATCGACATCGCCGAAGCCGTTTAGCACAATGCTGGCACGCTGCGCCGCCAGGGCCTTGGCGATGGCCAGGCCAATGCCGCTGGTGGAGCCGGTAACGAGGGCTGTTTTGCCTTTCAACATAGGGGCTCCTTGTTCAAACAATGCCGGTCAGATAAAACGCCGCAATCACCACAAAGACCGCCGCGGTCTTGATGCTGGTGATGACGAAAATGTCCTTGTAGGACTGCTTGTGCGTCAGCCCGGTCACCGCCAGCAGCGTGATCACCGCGCCGTTGTGCGGCAGCGTGTCCATGCCGCCCGAGGCCATGGCGGCAACCCGGTGCAGAACTTCCAGCGGAATGCCGGCCGCTTCGGCATTGCTGATAAAGGTTTGCGCCATCGCTGCCAGGGCAATGCCCATGCCGCCCGACGCCGAGCCGGTGATGCCGGCCAGTGCCGTGACCGTGATGGCTTCATTCACCAGCGGGTTCGGGATCGACTTGAGTCCTTCGGCTATCACCAGGAATCCCGGTAGGGCGGCAATCACCGCACCAAAGCCGTATTCCGAGGCGGTGTTCATGGTGGCCAGCAGGGCGCCGCCAATGGCGCTTTTGCTGCCGTCGGCGAACTGGCGCGCGACATTTTTCCAGGCAAAGGCAAACACGGTGGCGATGCCGATCAGCAAGGCGCCTTCAACCGACCAGATCGCCGCCACGGCACTGACCTGTTGCGTTACGGGTGTGGCCTTGCCCATCACGGCCGGAATAAAGGACACCGTGGGACCGTAAAACTGCGGAATACCGACGGTAAATACCTTGTTCATGACACCCACCATCACCAGCGGCAGCAAGGCGATCAGCGGGTGTGGCAGCTGCGCATGCTCGAACGGCGCGGGTTCATTCAGCAACTGGGTGCCATAGCCTTCACCGGCCGCGGCGGCGCGCTTGCGGCACCAGTTCAGATAGAGCAAACCACTTGCCAGGATGAAGCTGGCACCAATCACGCCGAGCCAGGGTGCCGCGTAGATATTGGTTTTGAAAAAAGTGGTCGGAATAATGTTCTGGATTTGCGGTGTGCCGGGCAGCGAATCCATGGTGAAGGTGAAGGCGCCCAGGGCAATCGTGCCGGGAATCAGGCGCTTGGGAATGTTCGACTGGCGAAACATTTCGGCGGCGAACGGATACACCGCAAACACCACCACAAACAGCGAGACGCCGCCATAGGTCAGCAAGGCACACACCAGCACGATGGCCAGCATGGCGCGCTGCTGGCCAATCAGGCCGATTACCGATGCCACGATGGACTTGGAAAACCCGGACAGTTCAATCACCTTGCCGAAGATCGCGCCGAGCAAAAAGACCGGGAAGTAGAGCTTTACAAAGCCGACCATCTTGTCCATGAACAGGCCGGTGAACATGGGCGCGACCAGGGACGGGTCAATCAGCAGCACCGCACTCAGGGCGGCCACCGGCGCGAACAAAATAACGCTGTAGCCGCGGTAGGCGACTAGCATCAAAAAGCATAAAGATGCCAGAACAATTAAAAAATCCATTATTTGAGGTCTCCTGTCTGTATTGGATGACCCCGACCGTCGCGGGCCGGGGCAGTGCAATGTATGCGCAAGACTCGGGCCAGCTGCGGGTGCCGCCAAAGGGTCTCATAAAGCAAGGGTTAACCCGTGCTTTTTGCCGCTATTCGCTGGTTGTCACGGGCTTATAGCCGGCTATCACCGGCACCGGTGTGCGCTGGCGCGGATCGGCTGTACGCTGCGGCGTACACGGCGCCGCATGGCGGTCGGCGTATTCAGGCCAGTTGCAGACTGGCCAGTTTTTCGTAAAACGAGGTGCGTGAAATACCCAGGCGTGTGGCTGCCTGGGCCTTGTTGCCGCCGCAGGCCTTCAGCGCAGCGCTGATGGCCTGGCGCTCGGCGCTCGAGATGATGTCGGCCAGGCGCAGTGGTTGTTGCGCTGCGGCCTCTGGCAGCGCTGGTGCTGCCACGGCCACGGCGGGCAAGATGCTGGCCACGTCGTCCAGGCCCAGCACGCCGGTATCGCACATCATCAGCGCCCGCTCCAGCACGTTTTGCAACTCCCGGATATTGCCCGGCCAATGGTGTTGCCGCAGGCGCGCCAGTGCCGCCGCATCGAGTTCGTGCGGTGCCATGCGCATGCGCTGTGACAGCGTGTCGAGCAGGTAGTCACACAGCGTGGCCAGGTCTTCCATGCGTTCGCGCAGCGGCGGCATGGTCAGCGTTACCACGTTCAGCCGGTAGTACAAATCGGGGCGGAACCGGCCCTGGGCCATTTCCGCCTGCAGGTCGCGGCTGGTGGCGGCGACGATGCGGGTGTCGGTGCTGCGCAGCTTGTTCGAACCGAGGGCCTCGTATTCGCCCTCTTGTAGCACCCGCAGCAGCTTGGCTTGCATGGCGCTGGGCATGTCGCCGATTTCGTCGAGAAACAGGGTGCCGCCGTTGGCCAGCTCAAATTTTCCCTCGCGGCCACGCCGGTCGGCGCCGGTAAATGCGCCCGGCGTGGTGCCAAAAAATTCGGCTTCCAGCAAGGCCTCGGGAATGGCAGCGATGTTCACCGCGACAAAGGGCTTGTCGGCACGAAAGCTGGCGTTGTGAATGGCCTGTGCCAGCAACTCCTTGCCGGTACCGGTTTCTCCTTGTATCAGTACCGGCGCACTGGTGCGCGCGGCGCGGCGCGCATGCGCCTTGACCAGCAGACAGGCTTCGCTGGTGCCGACGATGCTGCTCAGCGTGTGCTTGGCGCGGCGTGCCTCGGCCAGCTTGTTGCGGGTGTCGGCCAGTTCCCGGTGAATCGCCTGGTAGCGCGACACCAGCGGCGCCAGGCCCTTGGCGTCTTCCAGCAGCATCAGGCCGATGGCGCCGATGACGCTGCCGGTGGCGTCCCGCAGCGGCAGGCGCAGCACGACAAACGCGGCATGGTGGAACTCCATGATGTCGAGCATGATCGGGCGGCCACTTTCGACCACCTCACGCATTTGGCTATTCGGCAAAATCGATTCCACCGGCTGGCCCAGCACCGAGGCCAGGTCCTTGAGTCCCAGGCGTTTCGGATACTTTTCATTCATCCAGACAATGCGCGACTGGCGGTCCACAATCAGCGCGCCTTCGCAGACTTCGGCAAATTGCGTCAGCAAGGAGTGGCTGGCCACCTTGTTCAGGTGTTCAATTTCTGCCGGCAGCAATTGCGATGCTCCGCTGGTCGGTGGCGTTACGCCGCTGTTCTGGTCCTGCTTCATGGATGCTTGTTCCGCCATCGCCTGTATTTGGATCTTCCGCGCCGCAGAGAAAGTTCGGCGGCGGCCTGCGCGCCGTGGCGGAAGCAGGGCAGTATGGGCGGGAATGCCAGCCGGCGAAACAGGGAGAACGCGGGGAGGGTTTACCCTTGCCCGGCGCGGACGCCCGTCTGTGCTCAATGGCAGGTGATGGTGACGGTGGGATAGGCGCTGGCGTTGCCGCTATTGGCATCGACCACGCTGCCCGATGCGTTGCCAAGGCTGCAATTCGAAGGCCCCACCGACAGCTGATAGGAGGTCGCCAGGCCGGTCGGGTAGGAGGCGGCAATATTGTCGGTGGTGTTGTTGGCGTTGGACGGCGTTGCGTTGTTGTTGGTATTGGGGCCGAACGGATTCCTTTCCTGCTTTACCGCGCTGGCAATCGGATTGCCGTGCACATCCAGAACCGTTAATCCCAGCGCGAATGACGACACCGCATTGCCGACGTTGTTCGGCCAGCTGACGTTGACATTCAGCAGCAGGGGAATCGGCGGCGTGGTGTTCGCCGAGCTGCCACTGCCGGCGCCCGCGCCGCCATACTTGTTGAATTTCAGGGAACCGGTGCGGGCCAGTGCAATCGAGCCGTAATTGCTGCCGCCCACGGTCAGGGTGCCGGAGTTGCTTGCCAGATTCAGGGCAATGCTGCTGCTGCCATTGTTGTTGCCGCTGGTAAAGCTGCCACTGGCGGTACCGGCCTGGGCGTTCCAGCTGCCGGATATGTAATTGCCACTGTCCGTAATACCGTAGAGCAGGCCATTGGCCGCCAGGATGAAGAAGCCTGAGCCACCGGTATTGCCCGCCGCCAGGCCGGCTGCGTTGGGGGTGTATATCCCATACCAGCCGCCCAGGTACAGGGAATTGGTGATGGCGCTGCTGGCGCTCACCGGACCGATGGTGAGCACGCCCTGTGAAACGCCTGCGCTATTGAATATGGTGGCATTGGCAGTGCTTGCGCCATTGGCCAATGTGACCAGGCTGGAATAGCCGCCACCGGACGAGATCAGCGAAAACTGGATGCCGCCATTGAGGCTGGCGCTGGGCGCCCAGGAGCCGGATAGCAGGTCGCCACTGCTGGTAAAACCGGCTAGCGTGCCATCGGGCTGAAAGTAAAAGGTTCCACCGCCACCACAGGTGCAGGTTCCGGTCCACACCGTGCCGACAAAGCCGGCGCCGTTCAGCCCCTGCGTCATATTCGACTGCGCGTCCAGACTGCTGGTCACCAGCGGGATCGAGCCCAGCGAGGACAGCGCGTTGTTGATAGCGGTCTGCACCGTGCCGGTATTCAAGGCGCTCAGTAATTGCAGCGGCGAGCTGCCCAATTGTTGTAGTTGCCCGAGGAAGCCGGTGGCCAGGGCGCCGGTGGGAATACTGAATACGCCACTGCTGCCCTGATTCAGGCCCTTGGCGATATTGTTCAGCGTGCCCAGCAACTGGCCAATGGCGGTGACGGTGCTGTCGTTGACCCCGACCGCGCCCGGAACCAGATTCAGGGGCGTGATGGTGGCGCTGCCGTTCGCGCTGACGCTGGGTGTGGCCGAGCCCAGCGTAATGCCGGCCACCTTGAATGTGACGCTATCGCCGGCCGCGAAATTGAACTGCCCGAGGGCGTTGGTGGTGCCGGAGGCACCCGAAGAGGTGGTGTAGGAAAGCCCGGACACTGGTGCGTCGCTGAAGACGCCGGTCATATTGGCACTGGAGGACGCTGACCCTGAGGCACCACCACCACCGCCACCGCAGGACCCAAGAAGCAACACCCAGGCGATGGCAAGGAATTTCAGACCGGTACGGCGCATGGCGTTCTCCCGTGGTGCCCTAAGCTGCGTCAAGGTATACCTTTGTCAAAATACTGCAAGTTGGTATTTACCCTGGTATTCGCCCTGAAGTTTGGCCGGCGTGTGTAACGGGCCTGGCAGGTGCCAATTTTTGCCGGTAAACGCGGTGCGGAAAGTGCCTATATTGCCGGTAGCGCAAATAGCGTCACCGTAATCGACTATATTTCTACCCAATGTTTGACGAAAAAATCAATGAATCGATGGGCGGGGCCGGGGCGGTCCGGTCGGTCAACGAACGCGTCAAGCCGCGTTTGCAGGTGTCTGGATCGGGCCAGGTGCGGCGTCCCAACCAGCAAATCCTGGCCGGAAAGCTGTATGACCTGTCGGTGACCGGCGCATCGGTTTTTTTGGACCTGCAGTTGCCGCTGAAAGAGATCTGCACGCTGCGTTTGCAGATCTTCCGCCATGGCAGTTCGTACACGGTGGAGGTGCAGGGCCAGATCACGAATACCATGCTGGTGGGCTCGCGCGGTTTTCGCCACGGGTTCCAGTTTCTCTCGATCGATTCGCTAACCCAGAAAACGCTCAACGCTATTTGCGCTTAGCAATGTGGGCGGCTTGGTGAACGTGGATTTTGTATGACCATTGCCTCGCGTGCCTTGATAGCATCGCCGCTCTGGTGGCTTGCCGGTGTGCTGGCGCTGGCCGGCTGCAGCGCCACGCCGCCACTGGCTACCCCGGCGTCCGAGCCGGTAGCCGTGCGCGCCAATCCACTCCCTGCCGATCGCGGCTCGGACAACGGAACGGCCGTGAAAGCGCAGGATTTTGCGCAGTGGATCGCCAACTTCCGCCGCAGCGCCCGGGCTGCCGGCATCGACGACTCGACGCTGCAAAATGCCTTTGACGGCGTGCACTATCTGCCGCGCGTGATTGCACTGGACCGGGCCCAGCCCGAATTTACGCGCCCGGTCTGGAGTTATCTGGACAGCGCGGTATCGGCGAAGCGCGTCGCCCGGGGGCAGGAAAAGCTTGGCGCATTGCGCGCACAGGTGGACCCGATTGCCGCGCGCTACGGCGTGCCCACCGAAGTGCTGTTTGCATTCTGGGGCGTGGAGAGCAATTTCGGCACCGACGTGGGTGACTACTCAGTGATCGACGCCCTGGCAACGCTGGGCTACGAAGGCCGGCGCGGCGAGTGGGCACAGGGTGAGCTGATGGCCGCGCTGAAAATTCTGCAGAACCACGATATTGACAGAACCCGCATGCTTGGCTCCTGGGCCGGTGCCATGGGCCAGACCCAGTTCATGCCGACTATCTTTCTGCGCTACGCCGTCGATGCGGATGGCGACGGCCGGCGCGACCTGTGGGACAGCCTGGCCGACGTAATGGCATCCACGGCCAACTTTGTGGCCCAGTCGGGCTGGCAGACCGGTCAGCCCTGGGGCGTTGAAGTGCGCCTGCCTGCCGGCTTTGATTACGCGCGCGCGGACCGCAACCTGCGCCAGTCGGCTGCGGCCTGGTCCGGCGAGGGCGTGCAGACCATGGATGGTGCGCCCATGCCGGCGCTGGCGAATAGTTATGTGCTGTTGCCCGCCGGCGCCCGTGGCCCGGCGTTTCTGGTGGGTGCCAATTTTGATACTGTGTTGCGCTACAACAATTCGATCAGCTATGCGCTGGCCGTGGGACTGCTGGCGCAACAACTGGCCGGCGGGCCAGTGGTGCAGGCGCCCTGGCCGCGTGACCTGAAAGCCTTGAGTCACAGCCAGTTGCAGGCGCTGCAAAGCGCACTCAACGCGCATGGCTTCGAGGTCGGTACGCCGGATGGCCTGGTGGGTCCGAACACGCAGGGCGGAATTCGTCGCTACCAGCGCAGCCAGGGCCTGCCTGCCGATGGCTATCCCAGCCTGGAACTTTTGCAAAGTCTGCAGGCCAGCGGCGCGCCGGCGCAGTAACAGCGCTTTAAACGCTAACCTGGCGTGTCACCGGCAGACGCAAGGTCAGGCGCGTGCCAGCCCGGCTGGAGTCCCAGCGTATTTCCGCGTCGATCGATTGGGCCCGACTGATCTGGTTGTTCAGCCCACGGCCCTTGTTGCGCAGTCCCTGGTCGACATCAAAGCCCTCGCCGTTGTCGGTGACGGTGACCAGCACATAATTGCGATCCACTGATGTGGCAACACGGATCTCGGTGGCCTGCGTGTGCTTGATGATGTTGGTGAATGCCTCTTGCAGGATACGCAGAATATGCAGTGCATTGCGCGGGTCCAGCCAGTCCAATGCCGGCACGTCCGCAATTTCCCAGCGCAGTGTCAGACCGGCGTTTTCCAGGCGCGGACCGAGGCGAAAGCGCAGCGTCGCCAGCAATAGCAACAAGTCGGCCTGTACCGGCTCCATTGCGTCAATTGCCAGCTTCAGGTCTTCGATGCAGCCTGTGAGTACGTCGGCCACCATGTCCGGATTGATGTCGCCCTTTTCGATTTCCAGCAAGGCGGTTCTCAAGGACGAGCCCATGCCGTCATGCATGTCCTGCATCATGCGCTGGCGTTCGTCGATCCGGGTCTGGCGCTGTGCTGCATCGTGCTGCAGGCGGTAAATCTGTTTCAATTCGGCTTCCCGAATCAGCAAGCGTTGCGCCAGACCGGCATTGACCTGTTTCACCTCGTCGATCGCGCCCATGTAGCGGCGAAAGATGATTTTTAAAAACAAGAGCAAGCCGACCAGATTGGTATAGGGGCCGAGGTAAATGCCTTCAATGTCGATGTAGTTGCTTTGCAGCAACCAGTCATACAGCCACAGCAGCATGCCCAGCAGGCACCAGGCACTGAGCAGTGTGCCGTCCCTGGATTGGCTTTTGTGCGACTGGTAGAGGCCGACCAGCCCTACCGCGCTGCCCATCAGCATCAGGAATACATAGGCCAGTGGCGACAGCAAATAGATGCTTGGCACGGTGTCTAGCACGGGCAAGCTGATCAGGCTCAGGACCGAAGTTAGCAACAGCACGCCGCGATTCAATCGCAGCGAAGGCCGGCGGTGCAAATGGTTCAGAAAAAAGTGCAGCGCGGCAATCAGCCAGAACAGGGCGTTGACGGTCAGCCAGCTGAACCAGGCATCCGATAGCAACAGCTGGTGTTCTCCCACGTGGTAGTGCAGTGTGCGCAGAAATGTTGCGAGCGACACCAGAAAAAACAACAGGTACATGGGTTTCCGCCGCTGCCTGAGCCACAGGAATATGGAAAACAGGCCGATGCATAAAAAGGCCGTGCTGCTCATATAGGGCAGCTGGACCTGCAGCAAATAGCGCAAGTGGTAGCGCCAGCTCAGGCGCGCGCCTTGGCCCAGCCATAGCGTGGAAATGCCGCCGGCAGAATCGCGCGGACGCTCGATGCGAATCAGGATCACGTGCGGCGTGCCTGCGTTGGCGCTGCCGTCCATGGCGATCCACATCGGGATGTTCCAGCCGTTCCAGAAAATATTGGAGTGCGATTGGTAGACCAGTCGATTGTCTGCATACACCGCAATCTGGCCATCGGTTTTCCAGCGCGGTATGTAGAGGTAGCGTGGGCCGCTCACTGGCGCCAGGGCGGGCAAGACCAGGCGGTACCAGTTCAGCAGGGTGGGCTCACTCAGAGGGGTGCGTTCCAGACTGGCCGGGACCAGCGGTTTGGTCAGCACATGGGGCAAGCTGACGCTGCTCCAGACCCCTGGTAGATCGGCCGCCTGCACTTCATAGGGCGGTGGCATATAACCCTGGGACTCGATCGACATCAGTTCGGCTTGGGTAATGTGCAGCGGCGTGTCGGCCCGCGCCAGCGGATGCCAGCAGGCGCCGCACAGCAACAGCATTAGCCCGACCCAGCGTAGCGCCCGCTCAGGCATCCAGCAGGCCCTGGTAGCGCGCCTCAAAGATGGCTTCGGCCTTGGAGCTGACTTCCAGTTTGCTGTAAATACGACGGACAAAGGTCAGTACCGTGTGCCGCGTTACCGACATCAGTGCGGCTATTTCGTCGGACGTAAAGCCTTTGGTGATGAACTCCAGCACCTGTTGTTCGCGCGCCGACAGGGCCGCGCGCGGCTTGCCCTGGGCCGCTGTTACAGAAATCGCCACCGGCTTTTCCTGCCGCCGAAAGCGCATCAGGATCTGTCGCGCTATGAGCGGACTGATAGGGCTGCCGCCGGCGTGCAGGCTGCGGATTTCGTTCAGCATGCTGTGCGCAGTACTGTCCTTGAGCAAATAGCCGGCGGCACCGGCT
Source organism: uncultured beta proteobacterium (assembly GCA_903897925.1). Classification (GTDB taxonomy): domain Bacteria; phylum Pseudomonadota; class Gammaproteobacteria; order Burkholderiales; family Burkholderiaceae_C; genus Allorhodoferax. The sequence goes on from CAIUDG010000136.1 coordinate 32,968, forward strand.
TCCAGCGACTGCATGACGTGCATTTCGTCGCCAAACGCGGTGCAGACCATGATGCCGCAGGCCGGCCATTGGGCATGGGCGGCGCGAATCACGTCAATGCCGGAGCCGTCGGGCAGACCCAGGTCGACCAGCAGCACATCCACCAGCGCGCCCTTGAGCGCCTGCAAGCCCTGTGCCCGTGTGCTGGACACTGATAGCAAGGCCATATCCGGGGCGCCATCAATGGCATCGCGCAGCGCCTGTTGGAAATAGACGTCGTCTTCAACGAGTGCGACGCGGATAGAGGGAGCGGCTGATTTGGCATGCATGGCGGCCAATAGTGCCATATATGCGCAAAGCTGCGCCCGCTGCCTATTTGTCGCTTTGTCCCTAGTTCTTGTGACAGGGCGAATATTTCTGCAACTGACAATCGAAAAGTAACTAATTGCCCAGTCAAGGACTATCCATGAAAAGCCACGCCTCTATGAACCGCATCTATCGCCTCGTCTGGAACCAAGCGCTTGGGGTGCTGGTGGCGGTGGCAGAAAATGCCAAGGGCCGGGGCAAGTCCAGCAGCAGCCGTGGCCTGGTGGCCGGCGCCTTGGCGCTGACCGGGGGCCTGTTTCTGGCGCCCTTTGCCCAGGCCGGGCCGACCGGTGGACAGGTCAGTGCCGGTGCCGGCACCATTGTCCAGTCTGGCGTGAGTACCACGATCAACCAAAGCAGCCAGAACCTGGCCATCAACTGGCAAGGTTTTAGCATTGCCGCCAACGAGTCGGTGCGCTTTAACCAGCCGAATGCCGCGTCGGTGGCGCTGAACCGCGTTGTCGGTCAGGACCCGAGCCAGATTCTGGGCACCCTGAGTGCCAATGGCCAGGTATTCGTGCTCAATCCGAATGGCGTGCTATTCGGTGCTAGCGCGCAGGTGAGTGTCGGTGGCCTGGTGGCGTCGACCCTGGCCTTGAGCGATGCCGACCTGATGGCGAATAGCTATACCTTCAATAGCAGCGGCGCCAGTGCCGGGCGCAGTGTCACCAACCAGGGCAGCCTGAGCGCGGCGCAGGGCGGCTATATTGCCCTGCTGGCACCGGAAGTGCGCAACGAAGGCGTGATCGTCGCCCAACGCGGCACAGCGCTGCTGGCCGCCGGCGACAAGGTTACGCTGAAACTGGACAACGGCAGCCTGCTGTCTTACACCATCGACCAGGGCGCCATCAACGCACTGGCGGACAACCAGCAACTGGTACAGGCCGATGGCGGCCAGGTTTTGATGTCGGCCAAGGCCGCCAATGCGCTGACCACTGCGGTGGTGAACAACAGCGGCATTGTGCAGGCGCAGACGGTGCAAAACGTGGGCGGTGTGATCCGCTTGCTGGGTGATATGGAAACCGGCAGCGTCAACGTCGGCGGCACGCTGGACGCCAGCGCGCCGGCCGGTGGCAACGGTGGTCTGGTGGAAACCTCGGCGGCGCATGTCAAGGTCGCCAGCGATGCCAAAGTAACGACACTGGCGGCGCATGGGCTGAATGGCACCTGGCTGATTGATCCGGTGGATTTCACGATTGCCGCCAGCGGTGGCGACATGACCGGTGCCGTGTTGAGTAGCAACCTGGCGGGTGGCGACATCATTATTCAAAGCAGTTCGGGCACCATTGGCGGCACTGCGGGTGCGGTGAATGTGAACGACGCCGTGAGCTGGGCCGCCAACAAACTGACCTTGAACGCGCAAGGAAATATCAATATCAACGCGGCCATGACGGCCACCGGTGGCGCCAGCCTGGCCTTGCAATTCGGGCAGGGCGCTATTGCATCGGGCAATCGAAGCAGCGTGGTGTTCGGTACCGCCGGCGTGGTGAGTTTGCCCGCCAGCAGCACCAACTTCAGCACCACCCAGGGTTCGGACGGTGTGGCGGTGGCTTATACAGTGATCACCAGCCTGGGCCAGGCCGGCAGCACAACGACGACCGACTTGCAGGGCATGGCGGGTAATCTGGCGGGAAATTATGTGCTGGGGGCCGATATTGATGCGTCTGCCACTGCGGCATGGAATTCCACTTATGGCAGCTATGCGGGTTTTGCTCCGGTGGGCTCCTCATACACAAACGGAAACCGATTTCTCGGTATTTTTGATGGTCTTGGTCACAGCATCAGCAACCTGACTGTCAATCAGCCAAACACCAATTACGTTGGCATGTTTGGTAACACCGGATATGAATCGCAGATTCGCAATGTGTCACTGATCAATGCGAACGTCAGCGGTGGCTGGATAGTGGGCGCCTTGGTCGGTGGTGGCTATGGCACGATTACAAACGCCCACTCTAGCGGCACTGTCACCGGCAATGGAAGTTATATCGGTGGTTTGGCCGGACTCAATGGCGGGTCACTCAGCAACTCATCGTCTACCGCAACCGTGAACGCTACCGGCGGCACCTGGACCTATGACGTGGGCGGTCTGGTTGGGTTGAATGATTCTCCGATCAGCAACAGCCATGCATCCGGTGTCGTGAATGCTTCAGGCTATAACGCGGGCGGTTTGGTGGGCAACAACTACGGCACTGTCAGCAATAGTTATGTGAATGGTGGTTCCGTGTCTGCCTACCAAGGGGGCGGCGGTCTGGTCGGTAACAACGGTGGTACGGTCAGCAATTCGCATTACGATATCGACGCAGTCAGCATCAATGGCGCCACTGGCACGGTGTCGGCGAATGGACTTTTTAATACCAACGGTGTCGGCCAGTTCAATCAGTGGATGAGCACCGGCACGCTGGATATTGCCAATTACAGCGCAAGCTTGCCCGGTAGCGGCAACAGTTACACCATTAGCAGCGTGCAGGGCATCAAGGACATGCTCGGATTTGCCGACAACCCTGCCTACACCTTCACGCTGGCAAACAACCTCACTTTGTCGGCAGGTTTGTTTATTCCTTATTTGGCAGGTACCTTTGACGGTGGAAACTACACCATTTCCGGCTTCAACCTCAGTGGCGGCAGCAAGATCGGCCTGATTGGCGTTGCCGCCTCGAGCGCCACCATCAAGAACGTGGTTCTAACCGGAGGCATCGTGAGTGGTGGCAGTTATGTGGGGGCGCTGGTGGGTGTGAATAATGGCTCCATCAGCAACAGTTCCTCCAGCAATGGCACTGTCAGCGGCAGCGGATACGATGTTGGTGGCTTGGTTGGACTCAACAACTACTCGGCATCAATTACCAATAGTTTTGCCAACGGAAGCGTCACCGGTTCGCTGCCTTCCGTGAGCGGTGTCGGCGGCCTGGTGGGACGAAATTACGGCACCGTTAACAGCAGCCATGCCTCCGGCAGCGTGTCGGGAAGTTATGGCGTCGGCGGCCTGGTCGGTTTTTCCGGCGGCGGCTCGATCAACAACAGTTACGTGAGCAGTAGCACCGTGGTGGGTGACACCAATGTCGGCGGATTGACCGGTGGCAACAATGGCACATTGAGCAATTCGCACTATGACATCGATGGAGTTTCCATCAACGGCGGCACTGCGGCCGGTCCCGGTGGACTGTATAACACCGCCGGCACCGGTCAGTACTACGACTGGATGAGCAACGGTACGCTGTCGATTGCGAACTATGCATCCACTCTGCCGGGCAGTGGCAATAGCTACACCATCAGCAGCGTGCAGGGCATGAAGGATTTGCTCGGGTTTGCCGACAATGCGTCCTATACCTTCAATTTGGCCAACAATCTGGACCTCGCGAGTGCGCCTGGTTTGTATATCCCAAGCTTCGCAGGAACCTTTAATGGTGCTGGGCATACGATTTCCAACCTCAATCTGCTTGTCTCAAGCAGCAACCAGGGAATGTTTGGTGTTACCGCCAGTGGCGCAGTCATTGTCAACCTGGGCCTGATCAATGACAGCGTGGTTGGGCAGGATCGTGTCGGCGGAATGGTTGGAACCAACAACGGTAGCGTCAGCAACAGCTATGCCTCAGGCGGTGTGGTCGGCGCCGGCAGCTATGTGGGGGGGCTGGTGGGCAATAACCAGGGCACCATCAGTAATAGCTACACCACGGGCACTGTCAGTAGCGCGAATGGTGGTGGCAATCGCGTGGGTGGACTGGTCGGGGAAAGCGATCATTCTGGGGTGATCAGCAATAGTTACTCCAGCGCCGATACGAGTGGCGCCTACTATGCCGGCGGCCTGGTAGGACTCAACTATGGCAGCGTCAGCAACAGTTATGCCATGGGCCATGTGAGCACGGGCTATGGCAGTGGTGGACTGATTGGGTATAACGGGTCCAGTAGCGTGACCAACAGCTTCTGGGATACAGAGACATCGGGCATGTCCAGCTCGGCAGCGGGCGTCGGCATGACGACCGCGCAGATTCAAACATCGGCCAGTTTCAATACGGCGACCGCGGCCAACGGCAATGTCAATCCGAACTGGGATATGGCCGGTACCTGGATCGTTTATGACGGCCATACGGCGCCGCTGCTGCGCTCGTTTATGACCCCCCTGACGGTGTCGGCGGGCGATTCCACCACCGCCTATATCGGACAGAACTATGCTGTCAGCGGCGTGAACTATTCGGTGGTTCCGAACGCCAATTTGCTGGGTGCTCTGTTTGACGGCGCGTGGAATGTCGGTACCTACACCATGGGCGGACTGTATTCGAACCAGCAAGGCTACATCATCAGCTATGGCGCCGGCTCGTTGACCATCAACAAGGCCGACCTGACCCTGGTCGGTTCGCGCGCCTATGACGGAACGACCATCGTCGCCGGCAGTGTTCTGACGGCGGTTGGGGCCAACAATGAAACCTTTGCCGTCACCGGTGCGGGTGACGCCAGCAATCTGACCGTTAAAAACGCGCAGACCGGCAGCCCATTGGCGAGTCTGACCGGTCTGACCCTGGGCAGCAGCAGTAACGGTGGCGTGTCCAGCAACTACAACGTTCTGACCACAGTCGGCAGTGCGGTGGACATCAACAAAGCCAACGCCACGGTAACGGCGAACAGCGACACCAGCAAGGTCTATAACGGTCTGAGCCAGTCGGTCAGCGGTTACACCGTGAGCGGCCTGGTGAATGGCGAGACGGCAGCAGTGCTGACCGGCGTCAGCGCCGGCGGCTCCGGCACCAATGCCGGAAGTTATGCGACAACGGCCACCGGTACCGACAGCAATTACAACCTGAGCTTCGTGAATGGCACCCTGACCATCAGCAAAGCCAACGCCACGGTAACGGCGAACAGCGACAGCAGCAAGGTCTACAACGGCCTGAGTCAATCGGTCAGTGGCTTCAGCGCCAGCGGGCTGGTGAACGGCGAGACCACGGCGGTGCTGAGCGGCGTCAGCGCAGGCGGCTCCGGTACCAATGCTGGCAGCTACACGACCACGGCCACCGGCACCGACAACAACTACAACCTGAGCTTCGTCAACGGCAACCTGACTATCAGCAAAGCCAATGCCACCGTCACGGCGAACAGTGACAGCAGCAAGGTCTACAACGGTTTGCGTCAATCGGTCAGCGGCTTCAGCGCCAGCGGACTGGTGAATGGCCAGACCACGGCGGTGTTGAGCGGCGTCAGCGCAGGCGGCTCCGGCACCAATGCCGGCAGCTACACGACCACGGCGACCGGTAGCGACAGCAACTACAACCTGAGTTTCGTCAATGGCACCCTGACCATCAGCAAAGCCAACGCCACCGTCACGGCAAACAGCGACAGCAGCAAGGTCTACAACGGTCTGAGCCAATCGGTTAGCGGCTTTACTGCCAGCGGGCTGGTGAACCACCAGACCACAGCGGTGCTGACCGGTGTCAGCGCAGGCGGCGCGGGCACCAATGCCGGCAGCTACACGGCTACGGCCACCGGTACCGACAGCAACTACAACCTGAGTTTCGTCAACGGCACCCTGACCATCAGCAAAGCCAACGCCACGGTGACGGCCAATAGCGACAGCAGCAAGGTCTACAACGGCTTGAGCCAATCGGTCAGCGGCTTCAGCGCCAGCGGACTGGTGAATGGCCAGACCACGGCGGTGCTGACCGGCGTCAGCGCAGGCGGCTCCGGTACCAATGCCGGCAGCTATACGACTACGGCCACCGGTACCGACAGCAACTACAACCTGAGTTTCGTCAACGGTAACCTGACTATTGCGCAGGCACATCTGACCGTGACCGCTGGCAATGAAACGCGTACCTACGGCAATGCCAACCCGGTGCTGACGGAAACCGTGAGTGGTTTCGTCAACGGCCAGACCCTGGCCACTTCCGGCGTCACCGGTACCGCCACCGGTACTACCACGGCGACTTCCAGCACACCGGTGGGGGTGGCGGTGATTGCTGCCAATGCCACCGGCTTGCATGCCAATAACTATGACTTCAGCAATCTGGTAAACGGCAGCTTGACCATTACGGCGCCTCCGATCAATGCCCCGGGTGTTCCGCTGCTGGTTGTCAACGCTATCTCGAACTTGACCGGTGCAATCAATACCAGTCTGGTAGAGGTCTATCTGGCAGCGATTGTGGATTACAACCCGGTGGCGCTGCAGGCAAGCAGTGCGCCCAACCCGACACCGCACCATGACCCGCGCAGCAGTATTGCGGTGCACCCAGAAAACCTAATGCCAGGCACCTTGGTCATAGTGATAAACGGCGGCATCAAGATGCCGAGCGACCTGCTTGCTCAAGAATAAATTGCCTGAAAAAAATACCATGAACAAGCCCAACATCAAGCTCTCTTTCGTCACCCTGGCCGTGCTGGCCTGCGCCAATGCACTGGCGGCACCACCGGTGCCGGACGCCGGTCAGATCAGCCGTGACCTGCAAAATCAACCCGATCTGACAGCGCCCAAGTCGGTCGCGCCGTTGCGTGTCGAGGGGCAGGCGCTGCCACCTGGTGCGAAGTCCGGTGATATACGCTTTGCCGTCAAGACCCTGCACGTGACGGGCAGCAGCGCATTCAGCGCCCAGGAACTGGAAGCGCTGGTGCAAGATTTGGCGGGCGCCGAGCACAGTCTGGCCGAGCTGACAGCTGGCGCCGGTCGCATTACTGCCTATTACCGTGCGCATGGCTTTGTGGTGGCGCGCGCCTACTTGCCGGCGCAAGATATCAAAGACGGCATGGTCGTTATTCATGTGCTGGAAGGCGTGCTCGATCAAAAGCGCCTGAGCAATAAATCGGACCTGTCGGACGACCAGGTCAACCGCTATTTCGCCGATCTGAAAAGTGGTGAACCGATCAATTCCAACCAGGTCGATCGCGCCTTGCTGCTGCTGTCGGATGCGCCCGGTGTGGGGGCAGCGCGCGCTGCCTTGCAGCCTGGCGCCAGTGTCGGCAGTGCCGACCTGCTGCTGGAGCTGGACCCGGCCCAGCCCTATGCTGCAAACCTCGAATTCGACAATTATGGCAACCGTTATACCGGCGAATACCGCGCCGGCGCGGCGCTGGTGCTGAACAACCCGCTTCGGCTGGGCGATCTGGCCAGTGTGCGTCTTACCACCAGTGGTCCGGACATGACTTATGCCCGCGTCGCCTACCAGGTGCCTGTGGGCATGCGTGGCCTTAAAGTCGGTGTTGCCTATTCCGATACCGGTTATCGGTTGGGCCAGGAGTTTGACTCCCTGCAGGCGCATGGCACCGCCGACAGCGTCAGCCTGTACGCCACCTACCCGCTGCAGCGCAGCCAGCTCAGCAATTTGTCTTGTACCGTGAGCTGGGAGGGCAAGAAGCTGGTCGATCAAACCGACACCGTGGCGAACTCTACCGTCAGCAAGCAAGTGGATTTGCTGACCTTGGGTCTGACCGGCAGCCAGCAGGATGCCTTCTGGGGTGGTGGCCTGACCGGCTTTGATGTGGCCTTGATCGGCGGTAGCCTGTCGATGGATGCTGCCTCGCTGGCACTGGATACGGCGGCAGGTTCCAGCTTCACTGATGGCTCGTTCAGCAAGCTGACGTATAGCGTGAATCGGCAGCAGCGTGTGAACGACAAATACAGCATGTTGCTGGCGCTGTCGGGCCAGCAGGCGAGCAAAAATCTGAACTCATCGGAAAAATTCTCGCTCGGCGGTGCCAATGGCGTGCGCGCCTATCCCCAGGGTGAAGCCAGCGGCGACGACGGCATTTTGGCCAGCCTGGAAGCGCGCCGCAGTGTGAACGAGCAGATCCAGGCGGTGCTGTTTTACGACGCGGGACAGGTGGATACCAATCGCAATCCCTATGGCGTAGTGGCGGCCGCCAATACCCGTTTCATTTCGGGTGCCGGCTTCGGATTGAACGGTGCCATTGGCAAGCTGCAATTCAAGTCTTCGCTGGCCTGGATTACCAGCGGCGGCGACCCGGTATCGGATACCGCCAACCGTACGCCGCGTCTGTGGTTTCAGTTAAGCTTGCCGCTTTAATACGGGCAGGGGAAGCGGATGGCTAAATTTGTAGGGGTAACAGGCTTGCCCCGCGCAGGCTCGACCCTGTTGTGTCAATTGCTGGCACAGCATCCGGAGATCCACTGCGAAGGCAGCAGCAGTCCGCTCTGCAATACCTTGCTGGGCATCCGCCGCATGGTCAGCGACGACCAGTTTTTTCTGTCCCAGCTCGATAGCACTTTTGAGAGCAGCTACGCCCATCTGGCGTCGGCGATGCAGGGCTATCTGCGTGGCTGGCACCACGATTGCCAGAAGCCGGTGGTGGTGGACAAAAACCGCGCCTGGCTGCATGCGGTGGAGCTGCTACTGCACATTGAGCCTGAGGCCAAGCTGATTGTGTGTCTGCGCGACCTGGGGCAAATATACGGCTCCATTGAGGCCCAGCACCAGCGCACGATCCTGATAGATTTCATTGACCACTTGGCCGACTACGACCGCTTCGGTCGCGCCGATGTGTTGTTTGCCAAAGACAAGGCGATTGGCGCGCCGCTGGTGTCCCTGCACGCGGTGCCAGACTTGCCCAAGCAGGTTCAGGAGCGCCTGTATTTTGTGCGTTTTGAAGACCTGATGGCGCAGCCCGCAGCGTGTATGTCACATGTCTATCAATGGCTGGGCGTATCGCCCCTCACTATCAACACCCAGCAACTGGAAGTCGGTGTGCAGGAGAGTGACAGCCACTACCACATGAAGTACACGCACAAGCAGGCGACGCGTATCGCGCCGCCCAAGCGCCACGACATACCGGCGCGGATTCAGACGCTGATAGAAACCGCCTACGCCTGGTACTACCAGCTTTACTATCCGCAGCAGAAGAAATGAAGCCGCCCGTGGCCCATAGCGGCAATCTGGTCTGGCAGGGCAGCGCAGTGAGTCGTGCACAGCACCAGCTGGATGCCGGACACCGGGGTGCGGTGGTCTGGCTGACCGGATTGCCGGGCTCGGGAAAATCCACCATTGCGCGTGGTGCGCAGCTGCAGTTGCAGCAGTTGGGCTATCGCACGGCGCTGCTCGATGGTGACAATTTGCGCCACGGTCTGTGTGCCGATTTGGGCTTTTCGCTGGCGGATCGCAATGAAAATGTGCGCCGCACGGGCGCTGTGGCCAAGTTGTTTCTGGACACCGGGGTGCTGGTGTTGGTGGCACTGGTGTCGCCGCTGCAGGCCGCGCGTGCGGCGGTGCGGCAGTCTGTGCCGGCGGGTGATTTTCTGGAAGTTCACTGCCAGTGCCCGGTCACGGTGTGCCGGGCGCGTGACCCGAAAGGCCATTACGCCCAGGCCGAACGCGGCAGTATTGCCGATTTCACCGGCGTGTCATCGCCCTATGAGGCGCCGCTGCAGCCCGACCTGTGTCTGGCCACCGGGCTGGAGCCGGTGCAGGCCTCGGTGGCGCAGCTGCTGGCGCTGATCCAGGCGCGCAACCCGCTAGTGCGCGGCAAGATTCTCCCGCAGATGTAATTGTGCTGGGTTACTATCCAGCATCAAAGTCGTTTTCGTATACAGAACGCTATGCTGCTACAGCGCTGGTTCACTTATAACGCGATCGCTGCGCTGACCGCTGCGGCGATTACGGTGCTATCCGGTTTTGTGGTCTGGAAAGAGCGCAGCGAAGGCTATGCCATGGCCGAAGTGTCGGTTGCCAATACCGCTGTGGTGCTGGCGGCCCAGGTGGAAAATTCGCTCGACCAGGCGAATGCCTTTCTGGCTTCTGTGGGGCTGCGTTATGCCGACGCTATGCAGCGCGGCGGCCCCGAACTGGACCGGCTGGCGCTGCAAATCCGCAACGAGGTGCCGCACTATCCGCTGGTCTTGCGTGTCGGAATTGTTGACCGTCTGGGCGCCAATTTTCTCAACACCAGCTTTCATGCGCCGGCTGTGCAACGCTTAGATCTATCTGACCGTGACTATTTTCTGCGTGCCCGTGGCGGAGACAAAGGCTTGATCATTTCCGGGCCGCTGCAGAGCCGGCTCGACGGCGCGTGGACGCTGATTTTGGCGCGGCGTGTCGAGTCTGCCCAGGGCGAATTCCTCGGACTGGTATTCGCCGTGGTGCCGGTGCAGGCGATTGGCAAGTCGTTTGCGCGAGTCAAGTTGGGAAACTCCGGCATTGTCAATTTGCGCAGTGCAGATTTGGCCCAAGTGGTGCGCAGTCCTGAGCTCGGGGGCGTGAACAGCGACATTGGCAACCGCAATGTGTCGCAGGCAATTGTGCATCTGATGGCGACCCGGCCGGGGCAGGACCACTACGTTTACGAAACCGTGGCGCCTATCGACGGGATTGAGCGGGTGTATGCCTACCAGAAATTTGACCATTCGCCGTTCTGGATGACGGTGGGGCGGGCCACCGCCGATTTTGATACGGCATGGCGGCAGACCGCGGCATTGCTGGCCTTGTTTTCTCTGGCGATGGCGCTGTTTCTGGGCTGGGGCGCACGGCGCCTGACGCGCCAGCACCAGGACCTGGACCGCCGCCTGCGCGAAAAGGCCGCAGCGGAGCGCGGACTGAAGGACAGCGAAGAGCGGCTCAATACCATCCTCGACAATGTCGAAGCCTTTATCTATCTGAAGGATGTCGAAGGGCGCTATTTATATGCCAACGCGGCAGTGCGCAAGCTCTGGCAGGTGGCGCTGGCAGATATTGTGGGCAACACGGATGAGAAGTTTTTTGACGCGGAAACCGCCGCCAATATTCAGCGCGTGGATCGGCGGGTGCTGGACGGTGGTGAGACGGTCCGCTCTGAAGATACAACGACGCTGCTGCATTCCGGCGCTACCGCCACCTATTTTTCGGTCAAACTGCCGCTGCGTGACGCGCACGGCCGCATCCACACCTTGTGCGGTATTTCCACCGACGTGACCGAGCAGCGCGCCGCTACGCTGGCCTTGCGCCGAACGCTGGACCGCCTGGACGAAGCGCAGCGGGTGGGTGGCCTGGGCAGCTATGAGCTGGATGCCGGTCACGGCGGCTGGACCAGTTCCGCCGAGCTGGATCGTATTTTTGGAATTGACGCGCAATTTGTGCGTGATGTTCCGGGCTGGCTGTCGCTGGTGCACCCGCAGGAGCGGGAAATGATGCGCTGCTACCTGGAGCAGGAGGTGATTGGCGGTGGCCACCCCTTCAACAAGGAATACCGCGTCGTGCGCCACTGCGACGGCGCCACGCTGTGGGTCTATGGCCGGGGCCAGCTCGACTACGACGCCGAGGGTCGCCTGCTGCGCATGGTCGGCACGATCCAGGATATTTCCGAACGGCGCCAGGTGGCGCAGGAACTGGCCGCCAGTGAGGCCCGCTACAGAACCATTCTGGACAACGCCGCAGACGCCATATTGGTGCTTAGCCAGCAGGGACGCTATCTCTATGCCAACCAGCAGTCCAGCCGCCTGCTGGGCTATAGCGTGGAAGAGTTGTTGCAGATGTCGGTTGGTGATATCACGCCGGCGGAAGATGCACAGCATTCGCTAAATACGTTTGCGGCGCTGAAGGAGACGGGAAAGCTCAGTACCGAACTCAGTCTGAAGCGCAAGGACGGGCAATTGTTGCCGGTGGAAATCAATGCCATTTTGTTGCCCGATGGCAGCGCCTATGGTGCCTGCCGCGATATTACCGAGCGCCGGCTCAATGCCGCCGAGCTGGACCAGTACCGGAATTATCTGGAGCAGTTGGTGGACCGGCGCACCGCCGACCTGCAGGCCGCCAATAGCAAGCTGTCGGACACCCAGTTTGCGATGGACAGCGTGGGCATTGGCATTCACTGGGCCGATGCCGACAGTGGGCGCTTTCTTTACGTCAACAAGACCGCCGCCGACATGCTCGGCTATTCGGTCGAAGAGATGCTGGAGCTGGCGGTGCCGGATATTGATCCGAAGTTTTCATCGGCATCGTTTCAAGCGCAGATGCTGCCGTTTCGCAGCCGGGGCTGGGCCCAGTTCGAGTCCTTTAACCGGAGCAAGGACGGGCGCATCGTTCCGGTGGAAGTGACGCTGTATTTTCTGCAGCAACGCCCGGGTGAGAGCACCCGCATCATCGCTTTTGTAACGGACATCAGCCGGCGCAAGGAGGCCGAATTGGCACTGGTGCAGGCCAAGGAACAGGCCGATAGCGCGAACCGCTCCAAGAGCGCGTTTTTGGCGAATATGAGCCACGAAATTCGCACGCCTATGGGTGCCATTCTGGGCATGGCGCATATTCTGCGGCGCGGCGCAGTGTCGGCGGCGCAGGCGGAGCAACTCGACATCATCGAAGCCGCTGGCAAGCATTTGCTGGGCATTTTGAACGACATTTTGGACTTGTCAAAAATCGACGCCGGAAAACTGCTGCTCGAGCAAAAGGACTTTGTTCTGTCAGAGCTGCTGCACTCGGTGCGTTCGGTGGTGGGCGAGGCGGCCCGCGCCAAAGGCATTGAGCTGCATCTGCAGCACGCGGGTATGCCGGAGCTGCTCAATGGCGATGCGATTCGGTTGTCGCAATTGCTGGTGAATTACGTCAGCAATGCGATCAAATTCACCGACCACGGCCGCGTCACGCTGCAAGGACAGCTGGTAGAGGAAGGCGCCACCGACTATCTGCTGCGCTTTGTTGTCAGCGACACCGGCATCGGCATGTCGGCGGATCAGGTGCAGCGGATATTTTCCGAATTCGAGCAGGCCGATGCCTCCACCACCCGCAAATATGGCGGCACCGGATTGGGCCTGGCCATCAACCGCCGCATTGCCCACATGATGGGCGGCGACGTTGGCGTGGAAAGCCATTTGGGGCAAGGCAGCCGCTTCTGGTTGACGGTGCGTATTCGCAAGGGGCTGCACGCTGCGCCGGACGTGGCGGCGTTGGCGGAGCCGGCCGAGACCGTGCTGGCGCGGGACTATCGGGGCCAGCGCGTGCTGGTGGCGGAAGACGACGAGATCAACCAGGCACTGGCCCGGCTGTTGTTGACCGATGTTGGCCTGGAACTGGATATTGCCGCCAATGGACTGATCGCATTACAGATGGTGCAGCAGAACGACTATGCCTTGGTATTGATGGACATGCAGATGCCGGAGATGGACGGTCTGGAGGCCACGCAGGCAATTCGGAAACTGCCCGGGCGGCAAGCGCGGGTGCCTATTCTGGCCCTGACGGCGAACGCATTTGCGGAAGACCGGGAACGTTGCCTGAGCGCCGGCATGAACGACTTTGTGGCGAAACCGGTGGACCCCGAGGCCTTGTTTGAGATGCTGCTGAAATGGCTGAAGTACAGCCACCATTGAGCGCCTTGCCTGCGCAGGACAGGCTGCGCAGTGGCGTCGCAGCGGCCGGTCCGATGCCGCCTGACGCCAGGGAATAAGGAGTTTTTCACATGATCACACTCACGGTAAATGGCCGTACGGTTGCGTTGAACGAGGGGGCCTCCCTGCTGGAGGCGATCCACCTGGCCGGGGTGCATGTGCCCACTTTGTGCCACCATCCGCGGCTGCCGGCGCAAGGCGTGTGTCGCATGTGCCTGGTCGAGGTGGCGGGTGAAGCCCGGCCGCAACCGGCCTGTGCCACCCCAGCCCAGGCGGGGGCGGTGATCAACACCGATTCGGAGGCGCTGCAGGCGTTTCGCAAGGTCAATGCGCAATGGTTGCTGGCGCGCCATCCGAATGCATGCATGCACTGCGAAGCCCAGAGTGCCTGCAGATTGCAAAGCCTGGTCGGCGAGAACCAGTGGGAAGACTGCTGGGAAAAAATCCCGCGCGGTGCGCCGGAACAGCCGCAGCACCTGCTGCTGGACCATACCTCGCCGAGCATCTGGCGCGATCTGGACAAGTGCGTCGAATGTGGTCTGTGTGTGGCTGCCTGCGGCGCGCCGGGCCAGCAGCAAAATATTATCGGCTTTGCCGAGCGCGGCTCGGATCGCTTGCTGGTGACGGTGTTTGACCAGTCGCTGGCGGACACCCCTTGCATCTCCTGCGGCCAATGCACGCTGGTGTGTCCCACCGGCGCCCTGATAGAAACGCCACACTGGCATGCGGTGCTGCATACCCTGGACGCGCACCGCCGTGTATCTGCGGTGCAGGTGGCGCCGGCGACGCGTATTGCGATCAGTGAAGAGTTTGGCATGAAGCCTGGCACTGTCAGCACCGGGCGCATGATCAATGCGCTGCGGCAACTCGGTTTTGACTATGTGTTTGATACCAATTTCGCGGCCGACCTGACCATCATGGAAGAAGGCACCGAGTTGCTGGCGCGGCTCGGTAAGCGGGAGCATTTGCCGCTCTTCACGTCCTGCTGTCCGGCTTGGGTGAACTGGGTCGAGATCCACCGGCCGGATTTGCTGGCGCACCTGAGCACCAGCAAATCACCGCAGCAAATGCATGGCGCCATCACCAAGCGCGGCGCCTTCGCGCGGGCGTTGGGGCCAGCGTTCGCCAGCGGTGAGGCCGAGCCCTATGTGGTCAGCGTTATGCCTTGTACCGCCAAAAAGGACGAGGCCGCGCGGCCGGGGATGGCGGGCGATGTGGACCATGTGCTGACCACGCGGGAGCTGGCAAAAATGATCCGCGCGCGCGGCATTGCCTTCAGTGCCTTGTCCGAAGACGCGGCGTTTGACCAGCCCCTGGGGGAAAGCACCGGTGCGGCGCAGATATTCGGCGCCTCCGGTGGAGTCATGGAAGCGATGGTGCGCACCGGCGCGCATTTGCTCGGCGCCGCCAGCGATTTTCCGCTGGAGTGGCAGCAACTGCGCGGCGTTGCCCAGGGCCTGAAGACGGCCGATATTCCGGGACTCGGCCGGGTGGCTATTTGCAATGGCATTGCCGCTGCGCAACGCTTGTTGCAGACCGAGGACTGGCGCCAGGACTATGTGGCGATCGAGGTCATGGCCTGCGTTGGTGGTTGCCTGGGCGGTGGTGGCGAGCCGAAATCGATGGACCCGCAGATTCTGCAGCAGCGCATGCAGGCCATTTACGCGGTGGACCAGCAGGCCAGTCGCCGCTGCGCGCATGAAAACCAGGACGTGCAGAAGCTGTACGCCAATGAGTTGCAGGCGCCGAATTCGGCGCAGGCGCATGCCTTGCTGCACACCAGTTATGCGGCGCGCCATTCGGAGCGGCTGTTTTTGATGCGCTTTCTCGATGCCGTGGACCGCCGCGATGGCGCCGCCGCTGCGGCACTGTTTCTGCCCGATGCCTGCTGGTCCACGGCCTCGGTCTTCGGTACGGTCCAGGGGGCCGCGCAGATCGAGGCGCTGATCAATACGCGCCTGCCGCCGCGCAAGCAGGGGCCCGAATATGCGCGCCACCGGATGCTGCACGCCGCTGCGCTGGACGATCTTACGGTGCTGACTCCGCAGGGCGAACGCTGCCGCTTCCAGCTTGCGCTGGGGCGCTTGCCAGGTGCCGCCGGGCAGCCGCTGCGCATCCGTCGGCTGCAGCGCGAAGTGCTCTGACCTGATAGCGGATGCCGCGCCCAGGCCCCCACTGGGCTGAAATATTTTCCGCCGATCATTTTTATTGATTTGGCGCAAAAATACACGTTACTGGATACCCACTAGGTATCTACCTTGTTGTGATTCGGGCAAAGCCGGTATTAGAGTAGGCCGTAGAGGTCATCTGACCTGTTGTGCCAGTGAATTAGCAAAGAATGTGGGGTTCCCGATGATCCGTTTAAGTTCACTAGGCGTCGCCAGGCGTCTTGGCCTGCTGATTGGCTGTGCTATTTTGGGTATCGTCCTGCTGGTGGGCTATTCGGTGGTATCCGAGCGCCGCATGCTGATGGAAGAGCGGCAAAACGCGGTGCGCCAGACGGTGGAAACGGCGCACAGCCTGATTGCCCATTTTTATGAACTCTCCAGCCAGGGCAAGATGCCGGAGGCCGACGCCAAGCTGGCGGCACTTGATGCGCTGAAAGGCCTGCGCTACAGCGAAACCGAGTATTTCTGGGTCAATGACATGCACTCGGTGGTGATCATGCACCCGATCAATCCGGGTCTGGTGGGCAAAGACACCTCGGGCCTGAAAGATCCCAACGGGGTGGTGCTGTTTGCCGAGTTCGTCAAGACGGTGCAGGCCAGTGGTGCCGGATTCGTTTCCTATATGTGGCCCAAGCCCGGCAGCAAGGAGCCGGCACCCAAGGTCTCTTATGTCAAGGGCTTTCAACCCTGGGGCTGGATCGTTGGCTCGGGTGTCTATGTGGACACGGTGGACTCGGCCATTGTGCAGCGCGTGATCACGACGGTGATAGGCGCCCTGTTGCTGGCCGCCGCCTTGCTCGGTATTTCCCTGGTGATTGCGCGCAGCATTGTGCGACAGCTGGGCGGTGAACCGGCCGATGCCAATGCCCTAACGCACCGCATGGCCAAGGGCGACCTGTCGGTGGAAATTGTGCTGCGCCCGGGCGACGAGTCCAGCATCATGCACGGCATCAAGACCATGCGTGACAACGTCGCCCACATCGTTGCCAATGTGCGCGAAGGCTCCAACGGGGTGGCTGCGGCCAGCGCCGAAATTGCCCAGGGCAACCATGACCTGAGTGCGCGCACTGAGCAGCAGGCCAGTGCCCTGGAAGAAACCTCGGCGACGATGGAGGAGCTGAGTTCGCAGGTCAAACACAATGCCGACAATGCGCGCCAGGCCAACCAGCTGGCTTCGAACGCCTCGGTGGTGGCGGTCAAGGGCGGCGAAGTGGTGGGGCGCGTGGTCGAGACCATGAAAGACATCAACCACTCCTCCAAGAAGATTGCCGACATCATTAGCGTGATTGACGGGATTGCTTTTCAAACGAACATTCTGGCGCTCAACGCTGCCGTGGAAGCCGCCCGCGCAGGCGAGCAGGGGCGGGGCTTTGCCGTGGTGGCCAGCGAAGTCCGCTCCCTGGCCAGCCGCAGCGCCGATGCGGCCAAGGAAATTAAGCAGCTGATCAATGCCAGCGTGGAGCGGGTCGAGCAGGGCACCGTGCTGGTCGACGAGGCCGGTACCACCATGACCGAAGTGGTCGGCTCGATTCGCCGCGTCAGCGACCTGGTGGGAGAAATCAGCGCCGCCAGCAATGAGCAGGCGACCGGTGTAGCGCAGGTTGGCGAAGCGGTGACCACCATGGACCAGACGACCCAGCAAAATGCCGCACTGGTGGAGCAGATGGCCGCTGCCGCCAGCAGCCTCAAGTCTCAGGCCGAAAGCCTGGTGCAGATTGTGGCGGTGTTCAAGCTCGGCGCGAATGAAGGGGAGATTTCGGCCAGCCTGGCGCCTGTTGCTGCGCGGAACCTGGCATTCCAGGCCCCGGCACGGCGTACCTTCGCTCCGGTTGCGGCGGCGCCCAAGAGCATGCCCAGTCGCAAGTCTGCGCAGCTTGCCGCACCGGCCCATGCGCCGGCCAAGCCTGCAGCGGTGGCAAAGCCTGTTGCGATGGCCAAGGCGAAGGCGCCGGCCGCTTCTGCGGCAGATGACTGGGAGACCTTTTAAACACGCCTTGCAGCGTAACGCCCAGGCGCTTATCTGGCGCGCAGGCCCTGTACCAGGGCGCCCAGCGCAATGCCCAGCAGCGCCCACAGCAGGCTCCAGTTGCCGGCACCCAGGGCGGCAATCGCCGGGCCGGGACAGACGCCGCACAGGCCCCAGCCCAGGCCGAACAGGGCGGCGCCCACGGCGGTATCGCGGTTCCACACGCTGGGGTGCTGGTGAAAGTGGTCGTCCAGCAGCGGCCGTGCCATCAGGCGTGGCGCCAGTTGGTAGACCGCCGTCACGACCAGCACCGCTCCGCCCATGACCAGCAGCAGTCCGAAATCGGAGAAGCGCAGGAAGCTCAGCACCACTTCGGGTTGGATCATGGTGGACCAGGACAGGCCAAAGCCGAACAAGGCCCCGGCACCCAGGGTAGCGAGGGCGCGCCATGCGCCAGTGTGTGACTGGGTCATGGCAGCCACCGTGCCGCCAGATTGGCGCTCAGGAAGGCGGTGGCCATAAAGGTCAAGACCGCAAACAGCGAGGGCAGTTGCAGCGAGCCGAGTCCACAGATGCCATGGCCCGAGGTGCAACCGTTGCCCAGGCGCGCACCGTAGCCGACAAAAAAGCCGCCGATCAGCAATTGCCACCAGGGCAGCGCGCTGCTGGCGCCAGCGCCTGCAGCAAAGCCGCTGCGCCAGATCAGCGCACCGGCGATCAGACCGGCGGCATAGACCAGGCGCCAGCCGCGCGAGCTGACAAAGCGTGTTTGCTGGAAGAACGGGCGCCGGACCAAGAAGGACCAGCTGCTGGAAAACACGGTGCTCATGCCGCCGATGCGCCCGGTCAGCACGAACAGCAGGGCCGTGCCGGTGCCGATCAGCAGCCCGCCGGCCAGGTAATGCAGCCAGCCCAGCGGGAATAGAGAATGGACAAGTTCCATGGATATGCGGTAGAGGTGGGCTAAGCCCAGGATGCTATCAAACTTGTTAGGTACTGCACGGCAGCACCAGGGCCTCGAATGCCGTCACCGGCAGCGGTCTGGCGAACAGATAGCCCTGGTAGCACTGGCAGCCCAGCGTCGCTAGCAGGTCGCGCTGGGCGCTGCTTTCCACGCCTTCGGCAATCACCGACAGGCCCATGCTGTTGGCCAGCGCAATCACCATGCTGGCAATCGCCGCGTCGTTCGGGTCGTCCAGGATGTCGCGCACGAAACTCTGGTCGATTTTGAGCTGGTCCAGTGGCAGTTGCTTGAGGATGGACAACGAGGAATAGCCGGTGCCAAAGTCGTCCAGCGCAAAGTTCAGGCCGCTTTGCTTCAGGGCGTGCATCTTGGCAATCACGGCATCCACTTCGGAGACCAGCAGGCTTTCGGTCAGTTCGAGCTTGAGTCGGTCGGCCGGGGCGCCGCTGCGCTCCAGCGCGCGCAGTACCTGATCGACAAAGTCGGCTTGGCGGAATTGCCGCGCGCTGACGTTGACGGCCAGCGTCAGGTGCGCCAGTCCGGGCTGCCTGGACCAGCGCGCCAGTTCGTTGCAGGCGCTTTGCAGCACCCAGGCACCGATGGGCAGAATCAGGCCGGTCTCCTCTGCCAGCGCAATGAACTCTGCCGGAGGCACCAGGCCGCGCGACGGTTCCAGCCAGCGCAGCAACGCTTCGGCGCCAATGAAGCGGCCGGTCTCGTCGACCTGGCCTTGGTAGTGCAGACAGAACTGCTCTTTGGCCAGGGCCTCGTGCAGTGCGGCTTCCAGCGCCGCCCGGTGGTTGGCTGCCGTTTGCATTTGCGGGTCATAAAAACGCAGCATATTGCGGCCGGCGGACTTGGCCTGGTACATCGCCATCTCGGCCTGAATCAGGGGATCGACGCTGATTTCCTGCGGGTTGCCAAACAGGGTGATGCCAATGCTGGCACTGCCGTGGTGTTGAAAGGTTCCCAGCTGGTGGCGCTGGCGCAGTGCCTGCAGCGCTTTCTCGCTGATGGCTTCGGCATGGGTCGCGGCTTCTTGTGAACTGCCGCCCAGGTCTTCCAGCAGCATGACAAACTCATCACCGCCCAGGCGGGCGACGGTGTCGCCGTCGCGCACGCAGGCGCCGAGTTGGGCCGCCACATGCCGTAACAGCTGGTCGCCCAGTTCCTGGCCCAGGGTTTCGTTGAGCGATTTGAAGTTGTCCAGGTCGACGAATACCAGTGCGCCCTGGCGCTGGTGGCGCTGCGCTGCGGCGAGTGCCTGTTGCAGCCGGTTCAGAAACAGGCGCCGGTTCGGCAAGCCGGTCAGGGGGTCGGAGAAGGCCAGTTGCTGGACCTGCTGTTGCGCGGCTTTGCGTTCGGTGATGTCGTGTATCGCCACCTGGATGGCGTGGGCGCCATCCAGAACAATGCCGGCACTGGTGACTTCGGCGTGGATCACAGAGCCATCGAGCTGCAGCAGTTTTTGTTCGCTGGACGGCGCCACGCCGTCTGCCTGTGCCAGGGCGGTAAGCTGCGCCTGCATGGCGCTGTGCGAGTCCGGGTGCACCAGCTCGAACAGCGGCTTGCCGATCAGGTCCGTGGCCTGGCGTGCGCCAAACAGCGCGACGGCGGCCGGATTGGCATAGATAAAGCGCGTGCCGTCGTGCACTGCCAGTGGCGCGGGCGTCCATTCGATCAGGGTGCGGTAGCGCTCTTCGCTGTCGCGCCGTTTGGCAAAGGCCTTTTCCAGGCCCTTGAGCAGCAGCACGCAGCTGAAGGAAATCAGGGCGCTGACAAAGCTGAAGTTGAGGGTGATGACGACCCACTTCATCAGCGGTGTCGCGTCAAAGCCGGCAATCGGAAAGTCGGCCTGGGTCCAGTAGCCGACCAGTGGCAGCGTCAGCGCGTTGACAGCCATGGCCAGCAGCGAGGCCCGCAGTCCGATCATCAGCGCCGCCAGGACCGGCACCGCCAGCAGGTAAATTTGACTCGGTGCGCCGATGGCAAGCAGCAGCGCCAGGCCGAGCAGGTACAGCAGCAGACAGAGGTTCCAGGCCCGTGCGCGGTACGACAGTGAGCGATACCCAGCCAGGCAGGCGACCCAGATGACGGCCATCAGGTCGGCCAGCGCGACTGACCAGAGTCCTTTCGACACGGCCAGCAGTATGCTCGGCACCGCGACTGCGGCACCCATCACCGTCGCGCCAAACAGGAACAGCGCAAGCACGCGTTCGCGCCAGGTTGCGAAGTCATCCCGGTCAACGTCGAGCAGGAGCGTGTGAAGATAAGACTGCAGCATCTATCTGTCGGCCTTTTCGGTAGTTGGCTGGCAAGCTATTTCCCAATGCAGGCAAATGATAGCGGGAGAAGCACTATCGGGGCCGCCCGCGCGGCGCTTATTCGTTTGCGCCGCGGCTGCGTGCCGTGCGCTTGGCCGGCGGTGCTACCATGCCGGGCCCGCATTCACCACAGCACAGCACACCATGGCACGTATTCAGATAGAACTCCCCGCGACCTTCCTTTTTTCGACCCAGGTACAGATCTATATCAGCCATGTGAACCTTGGCGGCCATCTGGACAACGCCCAATTGCTGACCCTGGTGTCGGAAGCGCGCACGCGTTTTTTCGTGGCGCTGGGTTATCCGGGCATGGACGTCGAGGGTTGTTTGTACGTGGTGGGTGACTTGGTGGCGCAGTACAAGTCGGAAGGTTTTTATGGCGAAACCCTGCAGATCGACATGACCCCGGGCGACCTCAACAAATATGGCTTTGACCTGCTGTTCCAGATGCGCGAAGTCAAAACCGGCCGCGAGGTTGCGCGCGGCAAGACTGGCATTGTGTTCGTCCACGCCCAGGACAAAAAAGTGGCGCTGATTCCGCCCGCGTTCCTGCAGCGCCTGCAACTGCCGGTGTGAGGCGGACCCCGGCCCGGCACATCCGGCCAAAGTCCTGCAAAATGCCGGTCTGCGCAGAACCCCAAGGGAATATGACCATGTCCGACAGCAACCCATATACGCCGCCCAAAATCTGGACCTATGACAAGGAAAACGGCGGCAAGTTTGCCAACATCAACCGCCCGGTGGCGGGCGCCACGCACGACAAGGTGCTGCCGCGCGGCAAGCATCCGCTGCAGCTGTATTCGCTGGCGACACCGAATGGCGTCAAGGTCACGGTCATGCTGGAAGAGCTGCTCGAACTCGGCATTGCCGGCGCTGAATACGACGCCTGGCTGATACGCATCAACGAAGGCGACCAGTTTGGCAGCGGCTTTGTTGGCGTCAATCCGAATTCCAAAATCCCGGCCCTGCTGGACTACAGCGGCGAGCAGCCGGTGCGGGTGTTCGAGTCCGGCGCGATCTTGCTGTACCTGGCGGAAAAGTTTGGCGTATTGCTGCCCAGCGCGCCGGCCTTGCGCGCCGAGTGCCTGTGCTGGCTGTTCTGGCAGATGGGCAGCGCGCCGTATCTGGGCGGCGGTTTTGGCCATTTTTATGCCTATGCGCCAAGCAAAATGGAATACCCGATCAACCGCTTCGCGATGGAAGTGAAGCGCCAGATGGACGTATTGAACCAGCGCCTGGCAGCCAACCGCTACGTTGGCGGCGACAGCTATTCGATTGCTGATATTGCGATCTGGCCTTGGTACGGCGGCATGGCCAAGGGCCTGCTCTACGAAGCCGGCGAGTTTTTGCAAGTGCAGGAATACAGCCATGTGATTCGCTGGGCGGATGAAATCGCCCAGCGCCCGGCGGTGATGCGGGGCCGGATGGTGAACCGGGTCGTCGGGCCGTTGGCGTCGCAGCTGCACGAGCGCCATGACGCCAGCGACTTTGCCACCCGCACGCAGGACAAACTCGAAGGCGCGTAGCGGCCAAAGCCGTGCCTACAGGGGTTACAGTTACGCCCGTGGATCACGAGGCCCTGCGTGTGCGGGTGCTGGCTATTCGATCGCAGAAACCAAGGAAGAATTTGTATGGGTGCACAGTGGAAAGCCAAAGGCAAGGAACTGGCGGCGAATGCCAAAGGCCGCATGTTCGGCAAGTTGGCCAAAGACATCATGATCGCCGCGCGCAGTGGCGCTGACCCGGCAAGCAATTCGCGCCTGCGACTGGTAGTGGAGCAGGCGCGCAAGGTGTCCATGCCGAAAGACACGCTGGAGCGTGCTATTAAAAAAGGTGCCGGTCTGACCGGGGAGTCGGTCAGCTTTGACCACGTGATCTACGAAGGCTATGCGCCGCACCGGGTGCCGCTGATGGTTGAGTGCCTGACCGACAACGTGAACCGCACGGCGCCGGAAATGCGCGTGCTGTTTCGCAAGGGGCAGCTCGGTACCTCCGGTTCGGTGGCCTGGGATTTCGACCACCTCGGCATGATTGAAGCCGAGGCCAGTGCCCCTGGCGCCGATGCCGAAATGGCGGCGATTGAAGCCGGTGCGCAGGACCTGGAGCCGGCCGACGCGCAGGGCATGGTGATGTTCCTGACCGACCCGACCGATCTCGACCTGGTCTGCCGCGCCCTGCCAGCACAGGGCTTTACGGTGCTCAGCGCCAAGCTCGGTTACAAGGCCAAGAACCCGATCGATCCGGCCAGCCTGAGTGCCGAACAGCTGGAAGAAGTGGAAGCCTTTCTGGCCGCCATTGACGACAACGACGACGTGCAGAACGTCTACGCCGGTCTGGGCGCTTAAGCCTCCGGGGTGCCGGGCGCCGGGCTGGCGGCCGGTTTGCGCCGGGGCCGGCCGGTGCTGGCAGTGCCGGACTTGCTGGCGCCGGTACTGGCGCGGACCGGCTCGGTTTCGCGCAGTTCCAGGCAGAGCAGGGTGTCGGCGTAGCACATGAAGCGGTTCAGGTAGTCGGGCGAGATGTCGCGCATCAGGCCCAGCGAGCGCAGCACCAGCATGTGCGAGTTCAGCGGACCGGCGTTTTTCGGCGCCTGCGCCAACGATTTTTTCACCTGTTTGTCGCTGCTGAGTTTGGACCAGGTGTTGCGGAATTTGCGCACCGAGTGCAGCTCCGGGCGTGCGCTGTCCTGGCGTTCGGCGCTGCCCGGCGACTGCTGCGCCAGGTAGTGCAGCAAGGCGGCCAGCGGGCGCGGCGCGGCGTCTGGCGCCGACGCCTGTGTCGGCACCTGTGTTGGCGCCTGTGTCGGCACTTGTGCCTGGTGGCGCGCGCTCCAGTCGGCGAAGGCGCCGGCTAGGCGGTTTTTTAGCAGGGCCTGGACTTTGTCGTTTTGTCCCTGGGCGCGGCGGGCCAGCGCTTCCATATAGGCAAAGCGCACCGGGTCAAACTGCTGCGCTCCGGCCAGGCGCAAGGCCGCAAGCTGTTGTTCAAGCTCTGCCAGCGTCATGGCGTGCGGTTCTTGGCGGCGCCGCCCCTGGGCACGGGCGCCAGTTCTACACGCCGGTTTTGTGCGCGTGCGCTCTCATTGGTGTTCGGCGTGATGGGCTGCTCCGAACCGAAGGCGGCGGCAAAGACCAGCGCAGACGGCATGCCGGCGTCAATCAGCGCGCGCGTGACGGTCAGCGCGCGCTGGGCTGACAGTTCCCAGTTGTCGGTGTAGCGGGTGTTGCTGGCGCGGATTGAATGGTCGTCGGTAAAGCCGCTGATCATCAGCAGTTCGTCGCGCGCGCCCAGATAGGCGCGCAGCGGCGTCACCAGGCTGTTCAGCAGTTGCCGGCCTTCGGGCTGCAATTCGTCGGAATTCAGTGAGAACAGCAGGCGCCCGCTGATGCCGATGCGGCCGTTGTTCAGCGTGATGCGGCCGGATGCCAGCGGCACTGCCAGCGCTTGCTCCAGGCCCATGCGGCGCTGCTCTTCGACCTGGCGTTTCTTCACTTCGTCCTGCAGGTTGGCACTGAGCTGGGCCTGCACCAGCAGCACGCCCACCAGCAGCAGCACGAAGGCGCCCAGCAGACCCGACATCAGGTCGCCAAACACGGCCCAGGCCGGTGCGGTGTGTTCCAGGCCGGCGTCCACCTCGTCCATCAGGCCACCTCTTCGGTTTGCGCTGCCGGCTTGCTGCTGAGTTCGCGCAAACTATCCACAATGTCTTTTTGCGAGGCCACGCTCAGATCGATCAGTTCACGCGCCTGGGCCACGTAATAGGCCAGCTGGTCGTCGCTGCGAAGCATGGACTTGTTCATTGCCGTTTCGATGCGCTGCAGCTGGCCCAGCAGCTGTTCGTTGGCGCTCTGGAACGACTGCACCGCCTGCGCGAAGGACTCGCCCAGGCTGGAAACTTCCAGGGCGCTGCCGCTGACCTGGGCGGCCACCTCGGCGAGCTTGCCGGCCTCGGCGCCGAGCTGTTCCGAAAACTGGCTGCCGGCCTGGTTCAGGGCGACGGCGGCCGAGGCCACCAGGGAGTCGATGACGGCGCGCTGTTCGCCGGAGGCGTGGTTGATGCTGTCCAGCAGCGCGCTCAAGGTTTCCATGATGCGGCTGCGCTCTTCCAGCAAGGCGTTGTCACGCGCCATGCTGTGCGAGATTTCCTGGCGCAACTGGCCGATCACTTCGGCCGCCGCGCGTGGTGCTTCGGAAGCGGTCTGGATCAGGCGTGTGATGGGCGCTTCCAGCGCGCAGCCGAGCGTGCTCAGATGTTCGGTCAGGGCGCTTTGCAATTCGGCCAGCCGGTCTACCGCGGCCTGGCCGCGTTCGGCTTCGGCGTCGCGCAGTGCCGCCAGTTCGGTGTGCATCAGGGTGCCGAGCTGTTCCATGCGCGCGCCGTGTTGCTGGGTCCATTGCGCTTCGGCGTCCAGGCGTGACTGCACCAGGGCCTGGGCACTGTCGACCAGGCGCGTGATGTCGGCCTGGGTGCTGCTGTGGCTGGCCTGCGCCTGGGTGCTGAGTTGCTGGGCGCTGTGCGCCAGCGTGTCGCAAAGTGCCTGCTGCTGGGCCAGGGTCTGTGCGCCGGCCTGTTGCCAGGCCTGGTTCAGGTTGCTGGCGATGGTTTCGAGCTGCGCGGTCCAGGCTTGCAGGCGTTGCTGGTCACCGGCGTCTTGTGCGCCCTGCAGCTGGCGGTAGGCCTGGCCCACTGCCAGCAGCAAGTCGTCGGAGCGTTGTGCGAAGCGGCTGTTCAGGCGCTCCAGCGACTGTTCCATGGCGCTGGCCAGTCCTTGCTGCATCTGGCTGGTTTCGTGCGCGATGGCATCCATGGCGGCTTGCAGCGCCGGGCGGATGCTGTCGCTCGCGGCCTGGGCGCTTTGTGTCAGGCTGTGGCGCAGCGTCTGGTCGACCGATTCGGCCAGTCCGGTGTAGGCGTCCCGGGCTTCGCGGTGGAAGCGGTCCTGGCTGTCGAGCAAGCCCTGGTTCAGTTGCTGCTGCATCTGTGCCATTTGCTGCACCATGGCCTGCAGCGTGTCCACCACGGCGGGCAGGGCGTGTGCCTGGACCTGCAGTGCCTGGAACGCTTGCTGGCGCTGGTGCCTGAGGGAAAAATGCGCCAGCTGGCTGGCCATGCAGGATTCCAGCTGCTGCACCACCTGCATGCGTTCGCGCCGGCACAGGGCCGACAGCAGGCCCAGCATGGCCGAGCTGGCCACGCCAGCCACCGAGGTGCCAAAGGCCAGCCCCAGTCCCTTGATCGGGGTCGCAAAGGCGCTGCGGATGGCTTGCAGGTCGGTGCTGCTTTCCAGCGTGAAGGCGGCGCCATTCAGGGTCAGCACCATGCCTAGGAAGGTGCCCAGCATGCCCAGCATCACCAGCAGGCCGACCAGGTAGGGCGTGAGGGTTGGGCCGGGCAGACCGACGCGTTCGCCTTCAATGCGCTGGCGTACCGGATTTTGCAGTTCCGCCGGCACCTGCACCAGCCAGCTGCCGAGTTGCGTTAAACCATCCGGAATCTGTTGCAGGGCCTGTGCCAGGCCGTGGCTGGACTGGCGAAAGCGGTGCAGCTCGAGGCTGCCCAGTCCGTAGGCGGCGGCAATCAGCAGGGTCATGGCCAGGGCCAGCAGATGGCCGTTGACGAAACCGGCACCGATCCAGAGCAGCACCAGGGCGCCAGCGGCAAAAACGAGGGAAAAAAGGTGTTTGTTCATCATGGTGTTGACGCGGGTTCCTGTTGCAGGGCTTCGATCAGCCCTTGCGTGGTCTGCAGCCGGAGCTCAAGCTCGGCCAGCAAGACGGTTTGAAGTTCTGTGCCAAAGTCGCTCGGGGCGTGGCTGGCAGGCGGATTTTTGTGCCAATGCGCAAAGCGGCGCATCAGCAATTGCGGCACGCTGGCCAGTAAACGGGTTTCGCGCTCTTGCAGTATGGCGTCAAAGGTGGCGTCCAGTGCGGCCAGCTGGCGCAGTGCCGGGCTGCTGCGCGCCAGTGCCTCGCGCACTTTGCCGCGCAGCGGCGCAATGGCCAATTGCATGTCGCGTTGTTGCGTCTGGTAGTAGCGCCGGAACGGGTCGTAGGCGGCGCTGAGTTCACGTGCGCTGCTGTGGGCCAGGGCGTCGGGCTCCAGCGCTGGCGGCTGGCTGCTGCGGATGCTGTGTTCCAGCCCGCTGCGCAGGCGCTCGAATGCGTCGGCCAGGGCCGCGCCGGCACCCGGTGTGGCTGGTGCGGGCGCTGGGCCTGGACCGCTGTTGTGCACCGCGCACAGCGTGATGGCGTCCGTATAGTTCACCCACAGGCCCAGGTTTTCCGCCAGCGCATGGCCCGGCGCCGGCGCTTTTACTGCGGCCAGGTCGGCAAGCACACGAACAAGTCTGGAACTGTGGAAATGGGTACGCGGTCGAACTCGCGTCATAGGCAGGAGGTATCCAAATCGAAAAAACAGGGCAGCGCCTGAAAAACCCACCCCGTTCGCCGGCGAACTTGTGTGAAGCGGCCCCGGATTTTACTTGAGAAGCCCGGGCTTAGATCGTGTCCGGCGGCAGGCAGTCGGCGCCGGCTACGGGCGTGCTGTAGGGCAGCAGTGCTTTGGCTGCTTCAATGCGCAAATGCAGTTCGACGCGCGTGTCGTTCATCACGGCTTGCAGGAATTGCCGGGGCTGCAGCTCGGTGCTGGGGGCGCTGCTGAATCGCGGTGCCAGCGCACTGGCGCTGTGTGGCAGCTGCACCGGTGGCGGTGCCGGTGCCGGCGTTGGAGCGCTGGGGGTGCGGGTGAGTTGCTCCAGTGCGGCCTGAAACGCGGCTGGTTTGGTGCTTTCGATGCGCCCCAGCACCAGGGCCTGCGCTTGCGGGTTGGGCGGCAGGTCGAGCCAGGGTTCGTCGGAAAAAATGGCGGCCAGGTCGGGCGCAATGAAGGCCGACCAATGTCCGTTGTCTGGCAGCAACGCGGGCAGTGTCACCGGTGCGGCGGTGAACAGACCGATGCGGCTGCTGGCCAGCGTGCCCACATAGCGCCCACGCAGCGCGTCCAGAAACGCCCGCGCCTGCGCCAGTGGCACCGGCGTGGTCAGAGAAAACCACAGCTGGAAGCCATCTTTGCCATTCACAGCAATGGCCGGTGCTGGCAACTCCAGCTCGCTCTGCACGCCGCGCCACAGCGGTGACAGCAGCGACCAATCGGCCGGGCGCGCCAGTTCCAGCACCAGGGTGCAGGTTTGCTGCGCTGCGGCTGCTTGGCTGGGGTACAGACGCTGGAACTCGGCTTGCAATGTGCTCATACCGCGACTTTAAGCCAATTGCGCCGGCGTCTGGCGCCAGTTGCCGACCCAGGCCAGTACCTGGTCCGCTGGCATTGGCCTGGATATGCCATAGCCTTGGGCATAGGGGCAACCCATTTGCTGCAGCAGCTGGCCAAGTTCCAGGGTTTCGACGCCCTCGGCAATGACCTCGCGGTGCAGCGCCGCCGCCAGCTGGATGACGCCGCGCACAATGCCCAGGTCTTCCGGGTCAGTCAGCATGTTGCGCACAAAACTCTGGTCGATTTTCAGGGTGTCCACCGGCAGCTTGCGCAAGTAGGTCAGCGAGGAATAGCCGGTGCCAAAGTCGTCCAGCGAAAAATGCACGCCCAGCGCCTTGCAGCAATGCAGGATGGCAGCTGCTTGTTCTATGTCGGCCAGCGCGGCGGTCTCCAGCACTTCCAGTTCAAAGTTGGATGCCAGCACCTGCGGGTGCTGTTGCAGCGCCGTTTCCAGGTGCTCGGTAAAGCCCGGCAGCAACAGATGGTTGGCGCTGACGTTGACGCTGACGCGCAGGCGCAGACCCTGGGCCTGCCAGTGGTCGATTTGCGACAGCGCGGTTTCGATGACCCATTCGCCCAGCGGGCGCTCCAGCTGGCTGCCGGTGACCTGCGGCAAAAATTCGCCCGGCGCCAGCAAGCCGCGCTCCGGGTGTTGCCAGCGTATCAAGGCCTCCATGCCGATGACTTCGCGGGTGTCGAGGTTGACTTTGGGCTGGTAGAACAGCACAAATTCCTGCTGCGCGAAGCCACGCTGCACCCGCGCCAGAAATGCGCGGTGCTGTTGCGCCACGCGGTCCAGCGTCGCATCAAACAGCTGGTAGCGGTTCTTGCCGGCCTGCTTGGCCAGGTACATGGCCTGGTCGGCGTGGCGCAGCAAGGTATCCGGGTCGGCGTTGTCGTCGGGGTACAGGCTGACACCAATACTTGCGGTCAGGCGCAGGCTGTGCCCGGCCACCTCGAGCGGCTGCTGCACCGCCAGCAACACGCGGTCCAGCACCATGGCGAACTCTTCGGTGGAATTGACTTCGGACAGCAGCAGCACAAATTCGTCGCCGCCCATGCGTGCCAAGGTGTCTTCGCTGCGCAAGGCACCTTGCAGCAGCTGGCTTACCGCCACCAGCACCATGTCGCCGACCGAGTGGCTGTACTGGTCGTTGATTTCCTTGAAGCCGTCCAGGTCCAGGAAGCACACAGCGCTGGATTTGCCGCTGCGCAGCGAGCGCGCAAAGGCTTGCCGCAGCCGGTCTGACAGCAGGCGGCGGTTCGGCAGCTCGGTGAGTGAGTCATAGTTGGCGGCATGCTCGAGCTCGACTTCATGGGCCTTGAGCTGGCTGATGTCGGTGTACAGGCTGACGTATTGCTGGATACGACCGTTCTGGTCGCGCACCGCGGTGACCGATTGCAAGGCAGCATAGATTTCGCCGGATTTCTTGCGGTTCCAGATTTCGCCGTGCCAGAAGTCGTTTTGCTTCAGGGCGCTCCAGAACGTCTGGAAGAAGGCGATGCTATGGCGCCCGGAGGCGAGCAGCTTGGGCGACTTGCCCCGTACCTCGTCGATTGCATAGCCGGTCATGCGGGTGAAGGACGGGTTGATGCGATGGATCAGGCCGTTGGCGTTGACCACCATGATGCCCTGGTAGCTGTGTTCAAACACCGCCGAGGCCTCGAGTTGCGCGGCTTCCAGCCGCTTACGCTCGGAGATGTCGGTGTGGGTGCCGGACATCATCAGCGGCTGGCCGTTGTCGGCGCGCGAGACAACGCGTCCGTTGGTCAGAATCCAGCGCCAGTCACCCTGTTTGGTCTTGCAGCGGATCTCCACCTCGTGGCGTGGCGTCTCGCCGCGCAAATGGGCTTGAATCGAGGCCTGCGCCTTGGGCAGATCATCCGGGTGGACCAGGGCCGGCCAGTGTGCGACATCGACCTGGATTTCCCCCGGTGCATAGCCGAGCATGGTTTGCCAGCGGTCGCTGACCTGGAACGCATTGGTCTGCATATTCCAGTCCCAATAGCCCTGATCGGAGCCTGCCAGCACGCGCGACAGCTGTTCTTCGCTGTGGCGCCGTGCGTCTTCGATTTTGTGGCGTTCGCTGATGTCGGTGCCGAGCACGTAATAACCTGTCACCTGCCCGTTGACGTCGGTGAGGGGCAGGTAGTTGATCATTTGCCAGACGCCGGGGAAGGGCTCCCAGTCGTAGCTTTGCGCTTCGCCCCGCAGTGCCTTGCTGATCAGCGGCTCGGCGATCTGGTAGCGCGTTTCGCCCAGCACCGTGCGCACCGGGTGGCCGGTCAGGTCACTGATGTCGGGTGCAAAGCGTTGCCGGTACTGTTCGTTGACGTACAGGTAGTTGCGCTCGGCGTCGACGCAGGCAATCAGCGCCGGCAGGTTGTTGATGATGTGGAACAGATGGTGCTGGCTCGCCTGCAGCTGTTTGCTGCGTTCGGCGACGCGCTGTTCCAGCAGCTGGTTCTGGTTCTGGATCGTGCGCTTGGCCTGGCGCGCCAGGGTTTCATCACGGAACACCAGCACCACGCCCGATACATTGCCTTGCGGGGTGCGCATGGGTGAGGCGCTGTCGGCGATGGGAACTTCCTGGCCGTCGCGCGCAATCAGCAAGGTGTGGTTCGCCAATTCATGGATTTCACCGGTGGCCAGCACCCGGGCTACCGGAATCTCGGCCGGCAGGCGGGTTTCCTCGTGAACGATGTGAAATACCAGATCAATCGGCTGGCCCAGGGCTTCGGCCTCGCCCCAGCCGGTAAGGTGCTGCGCCACCGGATTGATGTGGGTAATGCGCCCGGCGATGTCGGTGGCCAGCACGCCATCGCCAATTGAGCGCAGTGTGATGGCCAGTTTTTCCTGGCTGTGCGCCAGGTCGCGCCGGTGCTGCTCGGCGTTCAGAATCTGGTGCCGGATGGTGCTGTAGGCGACCATCAGGAAGCCCAGCAAGAGCAGGGACGCCAGCGCGCTGAAGTTGGCCAGGCGCTGATTGGCCTGGGTTTGCTGGGCCAGGCGCTGGTCGAGCACGCTGCGTTCGTCTTGCTGCATTGCCGCCAGCAGCACAGCGCTCTGGTTGCGGGTGGCTTGCAAAGGGGCCGAATTGGCGATGCTGTTGGCAGCACGCAGGTTGCCGGATTTGCGCAGCGTTTCGATCTGGCGTGAAATCGCCAGCCGCTGGTTGAGTACGTCGCGCAGCTGGTCCCAGCGATCGTGTTGTACTTCGTTGTCGGCGGTATGCAGCCGGATTTGTTGCATCAGCGCTTCGCGCGAACGGATGGCTGCGTCGCGTTCCTGCAATCTGGCCGGGTCGCCAGTGATGCGAAAGCTCTGCGTGCTGAGTTCAACCTGGATGGTGTCGGCGCGCGCGCGCTCCATCGTGTTGATGGATTCCTGGGTCTGCATGACCAGACCATCGGCGACGGCGGAATCGTGCGCCAGCTGCCAGGTGATGCCGGTCATGAGTGCGACGACGACGGTAGAAGCGGCGAAAGCGGTAAGAACCCGGGATTCAATACTTGTTGACAGCTTCACAGACACCCTTTGCATCTCCGTCCTGTGGGCGACCCTGGCGTGCAGTCGTCAGGCCAGTGCCGCGGTCCAATAGTGGGCCGCAGGCGTGACCATAGCACCGCCCCGTGTGTTTTGGCACAGAGGGCGCAACTTTTTCGTGCCTGGCAACGCCCGGCGAGCGTGCGCGCTTGCCACGCGTTTACTGCGCCTGGATCACGCCACGGCGCAGCTGGTCGCGTTCCAGCGACTCAAACAAGGCTTTGAAATTGCCTTCACCAAAGCCTTCGTCGTTCTTGCGCTGGATGAATTCAAAGAACACCGGTCCGAGCAGGCATTGTGAAAATATTTGCAGCAGCAGGCGTTTTTGTCCGTTGGCGGTGGAGCCGTCGAGCAGGATGCCGCGCGCCTGCAGTGCCGGCACCGGCTCGTCGTGGCCTGGCAGCCGCTCCTGCAGCATCTCGTAGTAGATGTCGTTGGGCGCGCTCATCAGCGGGATGCCGGCCATTTGCAGGGCGTCAACGCTGGCGCACAGGTCGTCGGTGAGCAGCGCCACGTGCTGTATGCCTTCACCGTTGAACTGCATCAGGAACTCTTCAATCTGGCCCCCGGTTTTGCCGGACTCTTCGTTCAGCGGAATGCGGATCAGTCCGTCCGGCGCTGTCATGGCGCGGCTGCTCAGGCCGGTGTGCGCGCCCTGGATGTTGAAGTAGCGGATTTCGCGGAAATTGAAAATGCGCTCATAAAAACTGCTCCAAAACGCCATGCGCCCCTTGTAGACGTTGTGTGTCAGGTGGTCGATGCGGCGAAAACCGTGGCCGACCGGGTGCCGGTCCACGCCTTCGATGAACTCGAAGTCGATGTCATAAATGCTTTTGCCGTCTTCAAAGCGGTCGATCAGGTACAGCGGCGCGCCGCCAATGCCTTTGATGGCCGGTAGGCGCAGCTCCATCGGGCCGGTGGGCAGCTCCATGGGTTGGGCGCCCAAGTCCAGCGCGCGCTGGTAGGCCCGGTGTGAATCACGGACCCGGAACGCCAGACCGCAGGCGCTCGGACCATGCTCGGCGGCAAAGTAGCCGACACCGCTTTTCGCTTCCCGGTTGACGATGAAGTTGATATCGCCCTGGCGGTACAGCAGCACGTCCTTGCTGCGGTGGCGTGCCACCAGCGTGAAGCCCATGCGTTCGAACAGCGGTTCGAGTACCTGGGGCAGGGGTGAGGCAAATTCGACAAATTCGAATCCGCACAGGCCCATTGGGTTGTCGAACAGGTCGGTAGTGGCGGCTGTAGTTGCGGCGGTTGTGGCAGTGGGTGTGGGCATGGTGGCTCCGGTCTCGGGGGGTGGCGCTGAAATCGTAATCCGTCTGGCACGACAATCGTGCATTACTTGGTGTCTTTGTGTCAGGAATATATGCCGGTTCGCAAGAAAGTGGATGCCCAGGCCAGGGCCTGATGTTGCTGTTGTGCAGGGGCTGGGGTTTTCAGCAGCTGGCGCCGCTGCTGCGGGGTGCGCCAGCGTCTGCAGGCCGGCAACTGATTCAGGCGCCCGGGTGCAGCTGCGCGACCCAGGGCGCAAACACTTCCATCACCCGCAGCGCCGCGCCATGGCGCCAGAACACTGAGCTGCGCGCCCAACGCGGCAGCGCTGCAGGCTGAGGCGCGGCTGCGCGGTGCTGCCACTGGCGCTGAATCGCACGGTCGAGTGCGCCCTGGCGTGGCGCGCGCGCAGCCTGCAAGGGCGCGCGCCGCAGGGGGGCGCCGGCAAACAGCAGTTCTGCCAGCGGACGCGCACCCAGTCCTCGCAAGGCTTTCCAGGGCCCTTGCACGGCGCGCGCCGTGGTGGCGCTGCGTGCCCACACGGCAGGGCGTCCCTGCAGGTGCAAGATGACTTCGCGGACGTAGCCGCTGCGCGCCTGCAGGTCCCGCTGTTCGGCGCGGCGCAGCGGCAGGAGGCCCTGGCGCAGCACCTGTACCTGCACCGGTCCATGGCGGCGCAGGCGCGCGGTCAGTGATTGTTCGGCGCGCAGCCAACGGCGCAGTGCCGGGGCGCTGGGATAGGCCGCTTGTTGCTGCTGCATCGGACTCGGCGCTTCAGGGGAAGAAGGGGGCAAACAGGTCGCGCAGCTTCTTTACCGCGTCGAGCTGCGCCGGGCGCATTTCCTGGCGCACTTCCCAGTCGCAGTAGACCAGGCCGGAGACCTGGCTGGAGGCAATCGGCACGATGATGAATTGCCGGACCAGTGGCAGCAGCTGGCGGTACACCGCCGGCAAGGCCGAGGGTTTCAGGCGCGTGGTGTCGTCAATCACAATTTCGACCTTGTTGCGGATCGCCAGATGAAAGGCCGTGGGTGCAAACTCCGCAGCAATAATCAGTTGCTGTTGCAGTGCCTCCAAGTGCGGACCGTAGCCGGCACGGATGCGAAATTCGCCGGAGCGCGTCAGCATGAACAGCAGGCAGCGGTTGGACTGCAGGGTGCCGGCATAGAGCGGCAGCATGACTTTGGCCAGGTCGTCGATGACGCGCCGCTTTTCCTGCCGGATGGCGCTGTGCAGTTGGCCGATGGCGGCGGGGCTGGCGGGCGGTGCCGGGGCCACCACCGGGGCCGGTGGTGGTTGTACGTCAGCGATTTTTGTGCGGATCAGGGTGTCCAGGCCGGCCTTGTCGACATCCGGCAGGTCCAGTGCCTGCAACAATTCCTGCACCAGCTCGCTCTTGCCTTGGTAAACCAATGCGGCGGCCTGGCTGGAAAAGCGGGAAATCCCCACCAGGGTCGGGTCCCCGGTGCCGTTGATGCTGGACAAAATGTAATTCGGCAGGTTCCAGCGGCTGGCCAGTTCAACGCCGATTTCCTGGAACGACATGCCCAGCACGTCGCTGGCGGCGTCTTGCGCGTCCACCCCCAGGCTGCACAGGCGCTCGATGGCACGTGCTTCTTCGGGCAGGTATTTGGCAGTCATGAGCTGACCGATCTGGAACATCAGCGTGGCGATGGAGGCATCTTCGGCGCGGGCGCCGCAGGCCTGGCGCGCCAGTTCCGAGGCGAACAGCGTTTGCGACAGGCTGGCATCGGCGCGCAACTCTTCCTCGGTGATCAGGTCGGTGCTCAGTACCAGGTGCATCAGGGCTTCCGGGTCGAGCACGTTCAGGGCCGCAGTTACCGAGGCGGCACCGACGCCAAAGGGCGCGTACATGGACGAGTTGGCCAGCTTCAGCACGCGCTGCGTCAGCGCGAAATCTTCGATGATGTGCTTGACCACTTCTTGCTTGCCGGTGTCGTCGCTGTCGAGCGCGCCGAGCACGGACACCACGGAACGTTCCGAGGCGGGAACCCCGGGTGACGCCTGCATGGCATGGATCAAGCGGTCAAGAATGGGCGTACTCATGCCAAAGCTTTGGCGCGCGCCGGCAGGCGATTGATCAGACTAACCGCCGACATTGGCTTGCCCGTCAGATAGCCCTGTACATAGTCGCAGCCGGCGGCCAGCAGGAAGTCCCATTGGGCTTCGGTTTCCACGCCTTCGGCCAATACGCTCAGATCGATGCTGTGTGCCAGGTTGATCATGGCGCTGACCAGCTTGCGGTTGGTTTGCGCGCTGGGCGCGGGATCGTCCATGGCGCTGACAAATGCCTTGTCGATTTTGATGCTGGAAACCGGCAGCCGGGTCAGGTACGACAGGCTGGAAAAACCGGTGCCGAAGTCATCGATCGAGAAGCGCACGCCGACCTCGCGCAAATGGCTCAGGATTTGTTCGATGTGTTGCTGGCTTCCCATCAGGGTCGATTCGGTGATTTCGAGCACCAGCTTGTGCGGATTGACGCCGGTTTCCTGCAGCGCTTCGAGCACCTGCTGATCAAAGTGCGCCGCGCCAAACTGCAATGGCGACACATTCACCGACATCACAAAGTCCGGGTCGAGTTGGTGTATCAGTTTGAGCTGGTGGCAGGCGTAGCGCAGTGCCCATTTGCCGAGAAACGGCATCAGGCCGGATTCTTCGGCAATCGGGATGAACTGGTTCGGGCCGATCACGCCCAATGCCTGGTTGTGCCAGCGCATCAGCGCTTCGGCGCCAACCAGCCGGCGCTGCATATCAAACTGGGGCTGGAACTCCATCAGGAATTCGCCCTCCTGGATGCCGTTGTGGATCGCCGCCTTGATGGAAAAATCGCTGCTGCCGGTGCTTGGACTAAATACCGTGATGCGGTTTTTACCGGCGCGCTTGGATTCATACATGGCGGTATCGGCGTTTTTCAGCAGCGTCGAATAGTCGGCGCCGTGCACCGGATATTCGGCAACGCCGATGCTGACACCGAGGTACATATTCAGCGGCGCCACATGGTAGGGCCGGGCAATGGCCAGCAGCACATTTCGCAGTGCCTGCTGCGCCGCCGCTGCGTTTTTGCCTTGGTACAGCAGCACGAATGCGTCACCGCCCAGGCGTGCCAGCACATCGTCTGGTTCAATCAGCTTGAGCAGGCGCTTGGTGGTCTCGGTCAGCGCGGCATCACCGGCGGTGTGGCCGTAGGTGTCGTTGACTTTTTTGAAGCCGTCGAGATCGAGCATGACGATGGAGAAGGGTTCGCGGCCCTCGGCAATGCGCAAGTCGGTGGTTTTTTGCAGAAAGGCGCGGTTCGGCAGTCCGGTGAGGCTGTCGTGTTCGTCGGCCGACACGCCGGCCAGGCCATCGCTCTTCCAGGGCGAAATGTCGATGACGCAAAAGGTGTACGGCTCGGACGGCGCGCGTGCCAGGTTGCGGATATGGATCCAGCGCGCCTGGCCATTGCGCAGCAGGCGCAGGTCACAGGTCCGTTGCTCGGAGCGACTCTGAATATATTCTGTGAAGCGTGTCAGGTCGTCCGGATGTACCAGTTCCATCCACCGGACGTGGCTGCTGCTGCTGCCGTGGCCCAGAAGATCGCGCAGCCAACCCGGTCCGCGGGTGGACACCGCGCTGGTGTTATAGCCCGGGTCGATCTGCACCAGCGCGTCGAATAGATGCTCCAGCTGCGCGCTATTCATGCGCCACCCTGTAGCCAGGCCGGCTGCGTGATCCCGCGTGCCCGGCTTTTTGGAGGTGACGAGGCCTTTGCCAGGCTGGCAAATCTGCGATTTTCGAATATTTGCGAATCAAAACTCATTCACCAACGGGGTCGATTGCGGCTGTTTATTTCACGAAACTTACGCATGCTACCCAAATTTGCCGAAAAATTTCAGGGTTGCTATCTATATTTGCCCTAAGTCAAAAATGTAACGCGGAATTGCAGCGTCTGTTGTACACCTGCCAGGTGACAAAAGTATGGCGCCGCGGTGCCGGGACAGAGACAAGCTCGGGTATAACTAGGCACTTGAACCAGGCGCTTGAACTACGCACTTGCATGGTCCAGCTAGCGGCGCCGGAAATAGGTGCTTGTGCGGCAGGGCAAAGACACCAAATGAAAAAAATGCTAGGACAAGGGTCAACTGTTACAGGTTTTCACTTAGAGTTGCTGCCAGGAGCCTGGGCGGCAGAAATCGGGGGCCGTTTTCGCTGCGCCGATTTCCGCCGCACAGGCTCATAGATCAATCGTTGGTAGGTGCGCCGCCCGGCGCGTTTTGTTGGAAATAGCCATGAAAACAGTGAAAATCTCCTGGATCGATCGCCTGTTTGGCGCGGGTGCCTTGGCCCGCCGTGTCGCGGAGCTGGAAGCCGAGCTGGCGGTTCGCACCGAAATCATGAACCTGACCAGCATCGTTTCGGAAGCGGACAAAAAGGGCGATATCGTCAGCATCAATCAGAAATTCATAGATGTGTCCAAGTACGGTCGGGACGAGTTGGTGGGCCATCCGCACAGCACCACCCGCCACCCGGACATGCCCAAGGAAACCTTCCGCCAGATGTGGGCCACGATTGGGCGCGGCAAAATGTTTCGCGGCATCATCAAAAACCGCGCCAAAGACGGATCGCCTTACTATGTGGACGCGGTGGTGGCGCCTATTCTTGGCGCCGATGGCAAGCCGTTCAAATACCTCGGCGTGCGCTATGACATTACCGAGCAGGAAATTGAACGCCAGAATGCGCGCGGCCTGCTCAACGCGATTGACGCTTCGTTTGGCTATATTGAATTTGACCTGAAGGGCGTGGTCGTCAAGGCCAATCCGATCTTCCTGAAGGCGCTGGGCTACCGCAGCGAGGAAATCGTTGGCAAGCACCACCGCATGTTTTGCGATGTGGCCATGGCCAATGCGCCAGAATATCCGCAGTTCTGGGCCAACCTCAACGCCGGCAAGGCGCAGGCCGGATTGTTCAACCGCATTGGCAAGGCCGGCAACGTAGTGACGCTGCAGGCGGTTTACTACCCGGTCACCGACGAAATGGGGCGTGTCACCCGCATCGTCAAGATTGCCACCGATGTCACGCCAGCGGCGCAGACCGCTGCCATGCTGGAACAGGCCGTGGCGCAGGCCTTGGTGGTCACTTCGGCCGCCAGTGCCGGTGACCTGACGCAACGCATTCCCATGGACGGCAAGCAGGGACCGATTGCCGAGCTGTGTGCTGGTGTCAATGCGGTGATGGAAACCACCTCCGTGTTGTTCTCGGACGTGGCCCGGGTGTTTGGCGGCTTGGCGCGCGGGGAGCTCGGTCAGCGCATCACGCGGGACTATGCCGGCACCTTTGGCCAGTTGAAAAACGACGCCAATACCACCAGTGAAAAAGTCACCGAAATTATTGAAGATGTGGGTCGCGTGTTTTCCGGTCTGGCCAATGGCGATCTGAGCCAGCGCATCGAGCGCGAAACCCAGGGCGTGTTTGACCACCTGAAGCGCGATGCCAATAACAGCAGCCTGAAGCTGGCACAGATTATTGAGGAAGTGCGCAATGCGGCAGACGCCCTGACCGGCGCCGCCAACCAGGTCAGTGCCACGGCGCAAAGCTTGTCTCAGGCCGCCAGCGAGCAGGCCGCCAGCGTCGAGGAAACCACCGCATCGGTGGATGTCATGTCGGCATCTATCAACCAGAACAGCGACAACGCCAAGGTTACCGACGGCATGGCGACCAAGGCCAGTTCCGAGGCCAGCGAAGGCGGCGCAGCAGTGAGCCAGACCCTGCATGCAATGAAGCAGATTGCCACCAAGATCGGCATTGTCGATGACATCGCCTACCAGACCAATCTGCTGGCCCTGAACGCTGCGATTGAAGCGGCCCGGGCCGGAGAACACGGCAAGGGCTTCGCGGTGGTTGCCGCTGAGGTGCGTAAGCTGGCCGAGCGCAGCCAGGAAGCTGCCAAGGAAATCAGCGACTTGGCCGGCAATTCGGTGGCAACGGCAGAGCGCGCCGGCCGCCTGCTCGAGCAAATGGTTCCGAATATCCAGAAGACCAGCGAGCTGGTGCAGGAAATTGCCGCTGCCAGCGAAGAGCAGAGCGGCTCGATTGTGCAGATTGCCGGTGCCATGGGACAGCTGTCCAAGGCCACGCAACAGAATGCTTCGGCGTCGGAGCAGCTCGCCGCCACCAGTGAACAGATGTCCGGTCAGGCCGAGCAGCTGCAAGACGCGGTGGCGTTTTTCAGCGCCGCCAATGGGGCGCCCAAGGCGCTGGCACGGGCCGAAGTTCGCCAGACCGATCGGCGTGCGCCGCAACTCGGGCGCACGGTGCCAGTGCTAACAGCAATTCCGGTACGCAGTGACGCCTCCAACTTCAAACCTTACTGAGAAATTGGGGCCTGCAGCGCGCGCCCCAGGCATGAAGTACAGCCGCCTCTACCGTTCCTGGCTTCCGTCCATGCGTGCCGTGGCCGCCTGGGGGCCGGGCGTGCTCGTCATGCTGGCCGACACCGATGTGGGCAACATCGTTACCGCAGCACAGGCTGGCGTCGAATGGGGCTACCGATTGCTGCCGCTGATATTGGCCTTGATTCCCTTGCTCTATCTGGTGCAGGAACTGACGGTACGCCTGGGTATCTTTACCGGAATGGGCTTTGCCGAGCTGGTGTTGCATCGCTATGGCCGCGGCTGGGCCTGGTTGCTGATTGGCGGGTTGGTTATCGCCACCACCGGATCGCTGGTGACCGAGTTCACCGGCTTTGCCGGAATCGGCGAAATTTATGGTGTGCCGCGCATGGCCACGCTGCTGCTGTCGGCGCTGGCTTTGCTGGCAATTGTGTTTCTCGGTGCCTATCGGCGGGTGGAACGGGTGGCCCTGGTGATTGGCATGTTCGAGTTGGCTTTCTTCGCGGTGGCCTGGGTGTCGCACCCGGATCTGGGGCAGATGGAAGCGCATTGGGGCGATTTGCCTTGGACAAATCACCAGTTTCTGTACCTGGGCGCGGCGCTGATCGGCTCCACCTTCAATCCGTGGATGGTGTTCTATCAGCAGTCGGCCATGGTCGACAAGGGCCTGGATGGCACCGACTATGCTGCCGCCAAGTGGGACACGGCTTTCGGCGCGGTGCTGACCCAGTGCTTGACTGCCGCGATTTTGATTGCCGCGGCTGCCACCCTGGGGCAGTCGCATGGCCAGGTGGAGTTGGGCAGTGTTGGGGGTATTAGCGCGGCCCTGACGCCGATTCTGGGTCCGCAGGCGGCACGCCTGGTGTTCAGCATGGGCGTGCTGGGCGCCGCCATGGTGGCGGCGATCGTCTCGTCACTGGCCATGGCCTGGGGCGTGGGCGAGGTGCTGGGCCTGCGCCGCAGGCTGGAAACCGAAGCGGGTCGGGCGCCCTGGTTTATTTTCATTTATGCGTCTTGCGTTATTACCAGCGTGCTATTGGTCTGGGAAGTGCCGGATCTGGTCTGGCTGAATGTTGCCACGCAGGTGGCGAATGCCTTTATGCTGCCGGTGATGGTGGGCATGCTGCTGCTGCTGGCGAACCGGGCGTTGCCGCCAGCGCACCGGCTGCGCGGCGCTTATCTCTGGATATTTCTGGTGCTTGCGCTTGGCACCAGTGCTATTGGACTATGGGGCGGCGTGGCTATTTTCCTGTAAGGATAGCCCTACAGTGAAATCAGGCGTTGCCTATTTATCGGTGCCGCAAATCGAGGCACTATTCGTCTCAGGGGGTATGTATACAACGCACCAACCAGAGCACTATGCCAGTGGTTCGTTGCAACAGGACTTGACCAAAATTCAG
This sequence comes from uncultured beta proteobacterium, assembly GCA_903897925.1. GTDB lineage: Bacteria > Pseudomonadota > Gammaproteobacteria > Burkholderiales > Burkholderiaceae_C > Allorhodoferax. The sequence goes on from CAIUDG010000136.1 coordinate 73,895, forward strand.
TATGTGGTTTGCAACGGAGAATGCCGATGTATTCCGATTCGGACGATACCAGCAAGCGCGGGCCGACCGCCTTGCAAGCACGCAGGGACGTTCCCTGGTGGCGGCAGCCTGAGTTGCAATTTGAGCTTGCCCTGAAACATACCATCGGCAAAGGCCAGCGCCCGGGGCTGACGCCTTACCTGATGGCATTGGCCTTGGTGGTGATCGCTACGCTGGCGCGGCAATGGCTGGCGCCGCCAGACAGCGGTTTGCAATTTGTCATGTATTTTCCGACGGTAGCACTAACGGCCATTTTCTATGGCACCGGACCCGGCCTGTTTTCGACCCTGATTTCGGTGCAACTGGCGACCTATTTTTTCTTCGCACCGTACGCTAGTTATCCATTCGAATTTCAGCACCAGACCGTGCTATCAGCCGCCGTATTTGCGATCGATGGGGTGGTGATCAGTCTGGCCATGGGGGCGATGCACCGCTATTACGTGAATTACCAGGACACCATCGGCCAGTTGCATGGTGCACTGGCCTTGAGTGAGCAGCAGGCGGCCGAGTTGCGGCGCCAGCAATTCGCGCAAGACCAGCACTCGATTGTGGCGGTCACGGATGCCAAGGGCACGATTGTTTCGGTGAACGAAAAGTTTTGCCAGATCAGCAAATATGCAGCCTCCGAATTGCTTGGTCAGAACCACCGCATACTCAGTTCGGGTTTGCATGAAAAAGCATTTTTTACCCAGATGTACCGCACCATTGCGTCCGGCGCGGTATGGAAAGGCGATATCTGCAACCGCGCCAAAGATGGCAGCCTGTATTGGGTAGCAACCACCATCGTGCCGTTTGCATCAGCGCAGGGTAAGCCGAATCGCTATGTGGCAATTCGCACCGATATCACACTGCAACGCCAACAGTTTCTGGATCTGGCGGACCGCGAATTGCGCTATCGCAGCGTGGTGGAAACTTCGGTGGATGGTTTCATGCTGCTGAACCGGCGCGGTCGCGTGGTCGGTGTCAACGCCGCGTATAGCCGCTTGTCCGGCTATAGCAAGCAGGATTTGCTGTCCATGGGAATATCCCAGCTGGATCGGCAGTTGCGCCTGCCGGCTATCAAGGCGCAGATCCACAAAGCACTGCGTATGGGCCACGCCCGTTTTGAGTCGATGCACCGGCGCAAGAACGGCTCGGAGTGGCCGGTGGAAGTGTCCGTCAGTACCAATGGATTTCAGGGCGACATCATTGTGTTTGTGCGCGACCTGACCGAACGCCGTGAACTGGAGGCGGTGCGGGCGCAAGCCGATGCCAAGGTACGGCAACTGGCGTTTTATGACCCGCTGACCCAGCTGCCGAACCGCCGCTTGCTGACCGATCGTCTGGAGATGGCCATGACGGCGTCCCGGCGCAGTCGCCATTTTTGCGCGGTGCTGTTCATTGATCTGGACAAGTTCAAGGAGCTAAATGACAGCCTTGGCCATGCCATGGGCGATTTGCTATTGGTGGCGGTGGCCGATCGCTTGCGTGCCTGTGTGCGCGAAGATGACACGGTGGCGCGCCTGGGTGGTGACGAATTTGTGGTGATGCTGACCGAGCTGTCCCCCGACCGCAGTCACAGCGCCGAACTGACACGCATGGTGGGACAAAAGATACTGACTTCCCTGTGCCAGCCCTATCAGCTGATGGAATATTCCTACGCCTGCACTTGCAGCATTGGTGCGGCACTGTTCAATGGCGCGGTGGATGATATGGATGCCGTGTTCCGGCGTGCCGACAGTGCCATGTACAAGGTCAAGCAGGCGGGACGCAACGACCTGCATTTTCACGAGGCAGAAACGGTCAGTGGGTAATCACCACCAGCACGCTGCACGGTGACTGTTCGATCAGTGAGCGCGATACGTCGTTGGACCACCAGCGTGCGGCCCAGCTGTTCTGGTGCTTGTGGCCGACCACGATCAAATCCGCCTTTCTGCTGTGCGCCATGGCGCAAATTTCGCTGACGGCATCGCCACTTACCACCTCGCCGCTGGCGCGGCAGCCCAAGGACTGTAGCCGCGTCACGCCGCGTTGAATCAGCTGCTGTGCATTTTGCAGTTCAATGTCGGGGCGGGCCAGCGGCGCGGCGACCTCAAACCAGATCGGCGCGGTCAGCAATGGAACTACCGCGATCAGGTGCAATTCGGACTGGCTCCAATGCGCGAACTCGCTCGATTCGAGCAGGGCGCGTTGACCGGATTCCGAGCCATCGTAGGCCAGCAAAATGCGTTGGTACATGGTGCACTCCCAGAAGGGCTTTCAGGGCATTGTGCGCTGACGGTAAGACCTTGCTAGTGACCGCACTATTGCTGTTCAGGCGCGCGTTTCATGCCGTTCCAGCGCAGCGCGCGCCAGAGCGCCAATTCATGGACTTCGATAGTGTTAATAGGGGTCCGGCGCGCAAAGCTACCTAAAATTCACAAGCCGTTTCGGGCGCATTTTTCCGACTTCCGGCAAAGCGCCCGCTCACGGGTGTATGACCGAATAGGAGTGCAACATGAATACCACTGAGCAGATTTTTTCCGCGTATGTCGAGTTACTGGGGCGCAACCTGGAAATCGGGGCAGGTTTTCTGGATGGCGCTAGTCGCCTTGGGCAGGAGTGGCTGGCGGTCCAGCTGGGGCTGGGCCAGCGCCTGCACGATTACAACGGCGAGCTGGTCGATGCCTGGTGCAAACAAGCCGAAATGTTCCAGCTCGGCTTGCCGCTGGATACCTCGTTTTTTCTGAGTCCGACACTGGAGCCGATCAGCAATCTGCTGTTCCCCGGTGCGCCGGCTGCGCTGGTCGGCAACGGGCTGCACCAGCCCCATTAGGAGTATTGATTGACCCGTCCGCAAATGATTTCCCTGGCCAATTTTTGCGCTGACCAAAGTGCCGATTTTGATGCCGCTATCTGGATCAACCCGCAGGCCAGTGCCATGCCGCGCCAGACCCTGGCCTACGCGGCGCAGTATTTGTCGATGGCCAGCTGGTATGGCTACCAAACCCAGTTGGCGGCCATTGCCGAGTTGCTGCAGCCCGGCATTGGTCAGATCGGCAACTTTATGCGGCTGGCCCGTGAAATCGGCCTGGATCTGGCCGATTTCTCTACTGCGGTGCGCTTTCTCTCGCTGGACAAAAAGCCCGCACCGGCGCCCGCACCGTTGCCACAGGACTGAACGCCTGCCGGCCCGGGCTAGGCGCCTGAGCGTATGGGCGTATGGGCGTTTGCAAGATATTCCATGGCCCTTGTCGATCCAGAGAATTGGTGTTCAATGCATGTGTTATGGTTGCTGGCAAAGGATATTAGCTGAGCTATTCGCGGGGTTTGGGCCGCGTCACGGGGAAAAATAATGGACGCCAGATGTCTCCTTCTGCCTTTGTTGGTGCGTGCCGCAGGGTCGGGGTCTGAAGTTTTGGATAACGTGGATCTGGTTTGAAGACCAAGGATTCCATGCCCATTGCAGCGGCGAGTGACTGGTACCGCCTGGCGGTTTCGCGTGTCGTCCTGTTGCTGATTGCCGTGTGGATTGGCCTGTCCTGGTTTGGCGCTTCGGTGTATAGCGCGCATCTTGCCGATCAGGCGTACCGCGAAGGCCATGGGCAAACTGAAAGGCAGCTCAATGCCCTGACCGAAGAAATTGATGGTGCGCTCAAAACCTTGCGCAACGTGCCGCAGGTCTTGTCCAGTGAATCTGCGGTGCGCTCACAGTTGCAGAAGTTCGGTATTTCAACCCAGGCCTCGCCCCTGCCATATGCGCTGCGCAAGGAACGCTGGACCGAAGCCAGCCGGGCTTCCGGGCTGACCGACTTTTTGCAGTCCATGGCGATTGGCATGGATGCGGATGTGATCTGGCTGGTGAATGCGGCCGGTGATTGCGTAGCCTCCAGCAATGCCAGCTCCGGCAATAGCTTTATTGGTACCAACTACAGTGAACGGGAGTATTTCCGACTAGCCGCGCACGGCCAGGTCGGCCAGCAATATGCGGTGGGCAAGGTCAGCCGCATTCCTGGTCTGTTTTACTCCTATCCGGTGCACGACGACAAAGCGCAGTTTGTCGGCGCCGTGGTGGTGAAGCGTGATATATCCGGTTTTTCGCACTGGACGCGCTCCAACAACGCTTTCATCGCCGACTCCAATGGGGTGGTGGTGCTAAGCGAAGATGCCGAACTGATGCTGCACCAGATGCCGGACTCCTCGTTTGAGCGCCTGCCCCGCGCCACCCGGCTGGAAAAGTATTCCAAGGAGAACTTGCCGCGTGTGCTGATGACACCCTGGGACGCCGGCTCGCTTGCCGATGTCTACGCGTTTGGCGAGCCGCCCTTGCCCACGGTGCTGCTGTCACGCGCCGCTGCGGACGGCAATATCCGCATCTATTTGCCACATTCGGTATCCGAGCTATTGCGTGTGAGCGCCGAGAAGACCTGGATCTTCCTGCTCTGCGCTTTTGCCGGATCGATGTTGATCGTGGCCAGTTATTCCGGCGTGTTGTATTTTCGTGCCAGCCGCAACGCGCGTGAACATGCGGAAAGCGCCAACCGGGAGAAGTCCCAGTTTCTGGCGAATATGTCGCACGAGATACGCACGCCTATGAACGGTGTGATCGGCATGGCGCACTTGCTGCAGGATACGCCGCTGAACGCCGAGCAGCAGGGCTTTGTGCGCAATATTGTGGTGTCGGGCGAGTCCTTGCTGGCCATCATTAACGACATTTTGGACCTCTCCAAAATTGAATCCGGCAAGATGGAATACGAGTTCCACCCCATGTCGGTGCCGGACGTCATGGATTCGCTGGTGACTTTGCTGGGTCTGCGCGCCAAGGAAAAAGGCATCGCGCTGCGGCTGCAGATGGACCCGGCGGCGACAGCGCCGGTGCAGGGCGACAGCCAGCGCCTGCGCCAGGTGTTGCTGAACCTGATTGGCAACGCCATCAAGTTCACAGAGCATGGCGGCGTTGACGTGGAGGTGACGCGCACGGTGAACCAATTGCGCTTTGAAGTGACCGACACCGGGATCGGCATTCCAGCGGACAAGCAGGTCAAGCTGTTTTCCAATTTCAGCCAGGTGGATGCCTCCACTTCCAGAAAGTTTGGTGGTACCGGGCTCGGTCTGGTGATCAGCAAGCGCCTGGTCGAAGGCATGGGCGGCACGATCGGCGTGCGCAGCGCGGATGGCACGGGCAGCTGTTTCTGGTTTGAACTGCCTTGGACTGCGGCGGCAGCGGCACCGACGCAAACGCAGACGCAGACGCCCGTCGCAACGCTGCCGGCAGCCCCCACTACAAGCACAACCACAGCCAACTCAGCCACGGTAACTCCTCCAGCCACCACGCCGGCGCCAGACCGGGCTGCGCCGGGCGCCTCCCTCTTGCTGGTGGAAGACAACCGGATCAACCAGCAACTGGCGCTGGTGTTGATCAATCGCCTCGGCTATACCGCTGACCTGGCTGAAAACGGCATTCAGGCAGTGGCTGCGTCCGCCGCCAAACGCTATTCGGTGATTTTGATGGATATGCAAATGCCGGAGATGGACGGCTTGCAGGCGACCCAGGCAATTCGCAAAGATTGCCCGTACAACCAGACGACGCCCATCATTGCCCTCACGGCCAATGCCATGCAATCGGACCGCGATGCCTGCCAGGCGGCTGGAATGGATGATTTCCTGTCCAAGCCGTTTACGCGCCAGCAACTGGCCAGCTGCCTGGAGCGCTGGCTAGCGGTCAAGGCAAGTTCTGACTAGACCGCTCGTGCCAATAACCGCGTCCGCAGCGCGCGTATGCCAGGCCCCGCTATGCTGCCCCTGGCATTTTTCTTCGGCCCATGAATGACAAGGACGCGACCATGATGAATTCGGTAGTTCACTTTGAGATGCCTTATCGCGATGCCGCCCGTGCAGCGGCTTTTTACACCGCGGCTTTCGGTTGGGTGACCCAACTGATGGGACCGGACATGGGTGACTACCTGCTGGTCACCACCGCCAAGGAAGACGTGCGACCCGACGCACCGGCCGGCGCCATCAATGGCGGGCTGTATCCGTACAAGTCCGACTGGCCGGAGCAATACCCTTCCGTGGTCATTGGCGTGGAAGATGTGCTGGCGGCCATGGAGCGGGTGCGCGTGGCCGGTGGCGAGGTGCTGGGCGATCCCATCGAAATACCTGGGGTCGGGCAGTATGTTTCCTTCATCGACAGCGAAGGCAACCGCAACAGTATGCTGCAGCCCCTGATGCAGGGCTGAAGGCGCGGCGCCGATTTCCTCCTAGGCGCCCAGGCTAGGCGCCCAGCCCGATCGGCGCGGGCGCCCGCATGACGATGCGCGAAAACAGTTTGTCGTAGAGCGGATCGCGCGGGTATTTTCCGGTGAGCGGATCGCAGTTCTGCGAAAAGGCGGCATCGAGTTCGTCCCAGTCGGCGTCTTCCAGCACGCGCTGCGCCGCCGGCAGGATGGCGCTTTCTTCCAGCTGCATGTGGTCCATGTAGGCGGCCAGGTATTTCTTCGCTGCCGTTTCAAATGCGGCGCGCCGGGATTCACCCAGCATTTCCCAGGCCAGCAGCAGGTGCTGCAGTTCGCGCACGGCTTTTTCGCTGTTGGCATGGTCGGACTCCAGGCGCTCCAGTGCCTGGCGCACTTCCGGCACCCGGCTGGCAACGCGCGGAAACAGCAGCTCACTTTCCTTCGGATGGTGCAGGCGTTCGGGGAACTCGTCGATATAAAACAGCATTGCCTTGACGACGTCGAAATACTGTTCCGGGGCGTTGCCGGGACCGCGCTCAATCATCATCACCATGGAGCGCAGCATGGCGGCCAGGGCAGTGTGTTCTTCGCGAATGATGCGCAAGCTGGAGTGGGACATGGGAGACTCCTCTAAGTGGCCACAGGCTCGCATATTCGGCACCTTTGGGCTTTGATGCAAGTCAAGCGTGTGTTCCGTACTAGCCCGGGCTGATTTGCTGGTTGCGCCATTGGTGTGGACTCAGTCCGGTGCGTTTTTTGAAAAACCGCGAAAAATAGGCCGGGTCGCTGAAGCCGAGTTCGCTGGCCAGACTGGCCGCGGGTGCGGCGATATAGGTCAGGCGCCGGCAGGCTTCGCGGGTCAGGCGTTCGTGCACGATTTCCAGCGCGCTGCGACTGCTCTGGCTGCGCGTCAGGCGATTCAGCCGGGCCGTGGACAGGCCGAGCCGGGAGGCATATTGGTCGATCGACCAGTGCGCCAGAAAGTGCTCTTCTACCAGCAGCATGAAGCGCGTAAAAAGTGCATGGTGGCGATGCGCCTTGGCGGACTCGAGCAGGCGGTTTTGCGGGTGTGCGTGCGCCAGGCGCCAGACCACTGCGCGGGCCAGCCAGCCAGTCACCGGTGAATCCGCACTGGCGGGTAGCAGAAATTCCGCCATCAGCTCACGCAGCAGGCCATCTAGCCGCTGCGCTTCCATGGCATCCGGGGCGAACACCAATACGTCCGGGCCAAAGAAGAGGTGGCGAAAGGCTTCCCCGACACCCTGGAATTCGCCCTCCACCAGAAAGTGCGCACTGAAGGTCAGCACCAGGCCGTCGGTGTCGGGAGCGAAGCGGAACCCGTGTACCACGCCGGGCGGAATAACAATGGCGGCAGGCCCGCTGGCCTGCTGCTGGCGTCCGTCCAGCACCACCTCGGCAGCGCCGCGGTGGACCCACAGTACCTGGTACAGGCCGTGGTGAATGTGCGGCACGATTTCCCATTGGTAGAGCCGGCTGCGGGCTTCCACTTTTTCAATGTGCAGCTGTTCCTGTTGCGGTGAAACGGCTTCGCCGTAGAGCGCAAAACTGGGAATGGCAGGGCTGCGGATGGCGTGGCGCATGGTGCGCTATTTTGAAGCAAAAGTACAAGTTTTAGCGGCTTTATTGCAGTGCAAGTTGGCGTCGCACATCCTAAAGTCGGGGCACAACAAAACACAGGAGACCGACATGTTCAGTTTTGATCCGTATTCGCCAGCGATCGATGCCGACCCGTTTGCGTATTACAAAACCCTGCGCGACGAGCATCCCTGCTTCTGGAGTCCGGAAGCGCAGATGTGGGTGTTGTCGCGCTATGCCGATATTGTGTCTGCCGGGCAGGACTGGCAGACCTATTCCTCGGCCAGCGGCAACCTCATGACCGAGTTGCCCGGCCGTGCCGGCGCCACCCTGGGCAGCTCCGACCCACCCAAGCACGACCGCCTGCGCGGCCTGATCCAGCACGCTTTCATGAAGCGCAATCTGCTGGCGCTGGAGGAGCCGATTCGGGCCGTGGCCCAGGAAGTGTTTGGGGAATTGCGCTCGGCCAAGGTGTTCGATTTCAAAGAGGCCTCTTCGAAATTCACCGTCAAGGTATTGATGGCCGCACTCGGCCTGCCGATGGGTGCGGAGGCGATTGTGGACGAGCAGACGGTGCGCGACAACGCCGTGCTGATGGTGCAAAGCGATGCGCGCACCCGTGCCAAGGGCCCGGAACACATTGCCGCCTACAACTGGATGCAGGAATATGCCAGCAAAGTGATTGCCATGCGCCGTGCCGAGCCGCGCAATGACCTGATCAGCAACTTCGCGCTGGCCGAGATCGACGGCGATCGCCTGGACGACCGTGAAGTGCTGCTGACCACTACCACGCTGATCATGGCCGGTGTGGAATCCATGGGCGGCTTCATGATGATGTTCGCCTACAACATGGCCAGTTTCGATGAAGCCCGCCGTGCGGTCGTGGCCGATCCGGCGCTGTTGCCCGATGCGATCGAGGAAAGCTTGCGTTTCAACACCTCGGCGCAGCGCTTTCGCCGGCGTTTGATGAAAGATGTCACGCTGCATGGCCAGACCATGAAAGCCGGCGATTTCGTCTGCCTGGCCTATGGCTCGGGCAACCGTGACGAACGCCAGTATCCGGACCCGGACCGCTACGACATCCAGCGCAAGCCGCGTGGCCACCTGGGTTTTGGCGGTGGCGTGCATGCCTGCCTGGGCACGGCGATTGCCCGCCTGGCGGTGAAGATTGCCTTTGAGGAGTTTCACCGGGTGGTGCCGGATTACCGCCGCGTGGCGGACCAGCTGCCGTGGATGCCTTCGTCCACTTTCCGCAGTCCACTGGTATTGCAGCTCGCTGCGCTGTAAGCGGCTTGCTGGCATGATGGCGCGCTGCCCATTGTGGGCAGCGCATTTTTTGTTTTTGGAATTACGTGCATGGCCAACATCACTTTTATTGAAGCCTCCGGGCAATCCACCACTGTCGCGCTGAATGATGGCTGGAGCCTGATGCAGGGCGCCACCGCCAATGGCGTGGAAGGAATTCTGGGCGAATGCGGCGGTTCCTGCGCATGCGCGACCTGCCATTGTTATGTCGATGAAGCCCGGCTGGACGCGTTGCCGCCTGCGTCCGAGGCGGAACTGCAGATGCTGGAAAACGTTGCCGCTGAGCGCCGTCCGAACAGCCGTCTGGCGTGTCAGCTGAAGGCCTCGGCCGCGCTCGAAGGTCTGGTGGTACACCTGCCTGCGGTGCAGGAATAAATGCAACAAGCGGGAGTGGCTATGGATGCTGGGATCGTGATCGTGGGCGCCGGACAGGCTGGTGTGCAGGCGGCCGAGAGTTTGCGCACGCTGGGCTTCGCTGGAAGTATCACCCTGCTGGGCGAGGAGCCTTACGGTCCCTACCACCGACCGCCGCTGTCCAAAGCCTGGCTGGCTGGTGAAATGCAGGCCGAGCAATTGGCGATTCGGGCGCCGGACATGCTGGCGCGCAAGAACATCCTGCTGCGCACCGGCGTGCAGGTGCAGTCGATTGATCGCAATGCCCAGTGCCTGCGCTTGGACGATGGCAGCAGTCTGCCTTATAGCGGACTGGTGCTGGCCACCGGTGCCACGCCGCGCAGTCTGAGCCTGCCGGGCGCCGACGCCCAGGGCGTGTTGCCACTGCGTTCGCGCGCCGACGCCGACGCCTTGTTGCAGCGCCTGGGCTGGTGTGCCGAGCGGCAGCTGCCGCTGGTGGTGGTGGGCGGCGGCTTTATTGGCCTTGAAGTGGCCGCCACGGCGCGCAAGAAAGGCATTCCGGTTACTGTGCTGGAAGCCGCGCCGCGCCTGCTTGGCCGGGTGCTGGCGCCGTTGCTGTCGCAGTGGTATGCCGAGCTGCACCAGGGCCACGGTGTGGAACTGGTGTTGAACGCCCAGCTGGCGGCGATCCAGACACACGCTGATGGCAGTGTGGCCGGGGTGCAGATGCAGGACGGCAGGGTTTATCCGGCCGGCCTGGTGCTGGTTGGCATCGGCGTGCAGGCCAACGATGCCTTGGCCCATGCCGCCGGCCTGCCGTGCGAGCGCGGCATCGTCGTCGACGACTGCGGCCGCACCAGTGATCCGCTCATTGTCGCCGCCGGGGATTGCACCGTGCGCCGGCGCGCCAACGGCGACTGGCTGCGCCTGGAGTCGGTGCAAAACGCCAATGAGCAGGCCAAGTCGGCGGCGGCGGCGCTCATGGGTCAGGAAAAACCGTTTCTTGCGACGCCCTGGTTCTGGAGCGATCAATACGACAAGAAGCTGCAGATGGCCGGGCTGTCGATGGGCGCCGATCAGTGGGTTTTGCGCGGCAGTCTGGCCAGCGGTGCTTTCTCGGTGTACCACTTCAAGGCCGGAGCCCTGATTGCGGTAGACAGTGTGAACAGCAGCCGCGACCACCTGGGCGCGCGCAAATTGCTGGATGCCGGTGTTCAGCCCACGCCAGCGCAGGTTGCGGACCTGGACTTTGATCTGGCGGCTTTGCTGACCCGCTGACGCCTGCGCGCCAGCACCGGCGCCAACATTGGCGCCGGGGTTTTACTCGTCGTGCAGGTGCGGGGTAGACAGGCCTTCGGCCGGTTCGCCGGTGTCCGGATCAATCCAGTCGGCGATGCCGATTTCGTCTTCGGCTTCCTGCAGGGTTTCGCCAGGTTCATTGCCCTCGGCTTCGCTGTCGGCCAGTTCCATGTCGGCAAGCGCCGCTTCCATGGTGGCGAACGGACCGAATTCCTGCGTGCCATCGGCGGATTGCCAGTGGTAGCCGTCGGGCCGCAGCATGACGTAGCCAATGTCAATTTCGGTCAGGGCTTCGTCCGAGCCATCCAGCAATTCGGTGTCGTCGGGCGTGGTCATGGCGGTTTGCATTCGGGAATCCTTTTTTTTATGGTGTGTGGGCAGCCGGCAATGGGCTGCTGGCGCTTATTGGCGTGCCTGATCAATCTTGTAAACAAAGCCGCGAACCACCCGCGTGGGCGCGTTCAGCAGTTTTGAAATATCTTCAAAGTCATCCGGCAATGCGGCATTGTCCCAGCCGTTTTCGGTGTGGCGGGCCAGGCGCACCGCCAGCAGTACGTTGAGCACGATGGGGTGATCCACGTGTTTGCCGTCGCTGATGCGGATCAGTAGTTCGGGGAAGTGCCATTCCTTCATCAGTTCCTGGCGCAGATCGTTCAGGTCCATGTTGAAGATGAAGCGCTGCAGGGCGGCGCTGCGCAAGGTGGGATTGCTGCGTTGCATGGCATGGATTTCCAGCTCCATGGTGGGCGCATAGCACCACATCAGCAGTTCGGAAAAGTCATGCAAAAAGGCGGCCTGGCGGATCACTTCCACGTCGGTATCAAGCCGGTGCACGGCGAAACCGGTGGCGAAATGGGCGGCGCGTTCGGCGCGCTTGATCAGTGCCATTACCCCGGCCAGGGCCGCTGGTTGCTGCGCCAGGTGGTTTTCCACCGTAGGCTGCAAACCAAAGTTGCGGAAGAACGGCGCCACACCCATCATGACCAGCGAGCTGGTGATGGTTTCGGTGGCTGTGCCGTCGTTGTTGCGGCGCTTGCTGGCAACGTAGGCCAGCACCTTGATCATCATGAACGGATCGTTTTCGATCAGTTCGGCCAGCATGCCGGGATTGACCTCGTCTTCGTTGGCGCGTAATTGCTCCAGGCCCTGCGAGGTGGCTGCCAGTACCGGAATTTCGGCGTCCAGGAAATACTGCTTCCAGGCCGCCAAATTGGGCAACGGTTCTGCCAGATAGGGCGATGGGGCAGGGGGCGTTGAAACGAGCGGGTCAGGCATGATGAAAGGAGGTTTGCACTTTGCGCAGTATCTGCCCTCGTTTATGGATGGTCAACTGTTGTCTGGGCCGCTCCGGTTGTGTCTGTGTGAGCAGACCCGCGGAGCGGCCGGTGAATCAAACGATTTCTGCGCGCTTGCCGGCATCCTTGGCGTGGCTTTGCAGTTTTTCCTTGTGGCGCAGCACCTGGCGGTCAAGTTTGGCAACCATCTCGTCAATGGATGCGTACAGGTCGGCGCCGGTAGATTCGGCAAACAGGTCCACGCCCTTGGCGTGCAGGGTGCATTCGGCGCGCTGACCGTCTTTTTCCTTGTGTTTTTCGACCTGGAGGGTCACCTTGGCAGTAACGACTTCATCAAAGTGGGCCAGCACTTTGTCCAGTTTTTCGGTGACGTAGGTCTTGATGGCGAGGGTGACTTCAATATGGTGTCCGCTGATGGTCAGTTGCATGTTGCGCTCCAGATAAAACCCAATTGGGTTATGCGGATGCTATCGCATTCCCTGGCTGCAAAAGTTGAAGGCCACGCAAAAGTTTCCCCGCTCTCACTGCGGCGAATTGTTCAAGCTTTTGCAAGTGCTTCATTCAGCTGCCGCCGCTTTCCCATTAAATACTCCCTGGAGGAAATGTTCTTATCAGGAGCCCGCAACGTCATGATCAACAGGCGTCAGTTTTCCCAATCCGCATCTGCATTTTTGCTGGCCGGCGCGGCGCCCATGGCGCGTGCGCAAAGCGACAAGATTGTTCTGGGCCAGTCGGCGCCCTTTACCGGGCCATCGGCGCAGATCGGAATTCAGTTCAATGCGGGCGCCAAGCTGGCGTTCGAGCAGTTCAATGCCGCGGGCGGACTGGCCGGCCGCATGATCGAATTGCGCGCCCTGGATGACGGTTACGAACCCGACCGCTGCGTCGTCAACACCCACCAGTTCATCGACGAAGATGTGTTCGCCCTGTTCGGTTTTGTCGGCACCGCCACCAGCGTGCTAGCGATGCCATTGGCGGTGCGCGCCAAGCTGCCGTTTTTTGGGCCGCTGACCGGCGCCATGGCCCTGCGCCAGCCTTTGAATCGCTATGTATTCCATGTGCGCGCCTCCTACAACGACGAAACCGAGCTCATCGTCAAGCAGCTGACGACCTTGGGTCTGAAAAAGATTGCCGTGTTCTACCAGGCAGACGCTTATGGCCGGGCCGGGCTGGACGGCGTCAAACTGGCACTTGGCGCCCTGAGCCTGCAGCCGGTAGCGGAGGCCACGGTGGAGCGCAATTCGGTGGACGTGGCCCGGGCGGTGTCCACCATCAATGCCGCCAAGCCCGAGGCGGTGGTTCAGATCAGTGCCTACAACTCGTGTGCCGCCTATATCCGGGCGGCACGCGCGGCGGGCTACGGCGGGCTGTTTTACAACGTGTCGTTTGTCGGCACCCAGGCGCTGGCGGATGCCCTCGGGCCGCAGGGCGCTGGCGTGGTGGTGACCCAGGTGGTGCCGTCACCGTATGCGCCGTCGCGCCCGATCACGCGCGAATTCCTGGCCGCCATCAAGCGCGGCGGCAGCACCGTGCAGCCCAATTTCGGCAGCATGGAGGGCTATATTGCGGCCAAGGTCTTTCTCGAGGGCCTGTTGCGTGCCGGGCCGCGTCTGAGCCGTGAAAGTTTGATGGCCGGGCTGGAAACCATGACCGAATATTCGCTGGGCGGGTTCCGGGTGAGCTTGTCCCGAACCGACCATGTTGCCTCCAATCTGGTCGAAACTTCGCTGTTAACCGGTGATGGCCGGGTGCGGTCATAGGAGGCTGGGCGGCAGAAAATGCGCCGGGGGGCGCTTTTCGCTTCGGCGATTTTTACCGCCCAGCCTACTGGCCGCTGCGCTTGACCTTATAGCCTTCTTTTTCCAGCCATTGCGCGACCTGTGCGCCGTGCTCGCCCTGGATTTCGATGCAGAAATCTTTCACCGTTCCGCCAGCGCCACAGGCCGCCTTGAGTTGCTTGCCCAGTGCACGCAGCGCGGCCTCTTCCAGTCCCAGCCCCTTGACCAGGGTGATGACTTTGCCATTGCGTTTTTCACGTTGAACCCGGGCCAGCCCATCGCCTGCAGGTGCTGTGCGCACATGGCAGCGACATTCGCCGAGCGCCATGCGGCAGACCGGACACATGCGACCATGCTCGGTGGAATACACCAGAGCGCCGGTTTTTTGGTAGTTTTTCATATATATACTAGGGTTATCCCTAAGTCTGATAGCTGCTAATAGCTATTGCCCAACTGTTATTCACTATGCAAACACCTGATTCCATTCGCAATCCCTTGCTGAAATCCAAAGTCATGTCCGCCGATGCTGCCGCGCAGCTGATACCGGCAGGTGCCCGCGTGGGTATGAGCGGTTTTACCGGTGCAGGTTACCCCAAAGCGGTGCCTGCAGCGCTGGCGGCGCGGATGGAGCGACTGCACGCAGCGGGTGAGGATTTCCAGATTGGCCTGTGGACCGGTGCGTCCACTGCCGCCGAGCTGGACGGCGTGCTGGCCAAGGCCAAGGGTATCAGCATGCGTCTGCCGTACCAGAGCGACCCAACAGTGCGCCAGCAAATCAATTCCGGCGAATCGCAATATACCGATATCCATCTGTCGCACGTGGGGCAGCTGGCCTGGTTCGGCTTTCTTGGCCATCTGGATGTGGCAGTGGTGGAAGTGGCCGGTATTTTGCCGGACGGGCGCCTGATTCCGTCGACCTCGATCGGTAACAACAAGACCTGGTTGGACCTGGCCGACAAGATTATTCTGGAAGTCAATTCGCTGCAAAACCCGGCCCTCGAAGGCATGCACGACATCTATTACGGTACCCGTGTGCCGCCGTATCGCCAGCCGATTCCGCTGGTGCATCCGGGCGACCGCATTGGTGGTCCTTACCTGCGCTGTGACCTGAACAAGGTGGTGGCGGTGGTGCAGACACACCAGTCGGACCGCAACAGCGCCTTTGCCAAGCCTGATGACAACTCCGAGCGCATTGCCGCGCACATCATTGATTTCCTGCAGCACGAGGTCAAGATGGGCCGTTTGCCGGCCAACCTGCTGCCGCTGCAGTCAGGGGTTGGCAACATTGCCAATGCGGTGCTGTCGGGCCTGAACTCCGGTCCGTTCGACAACCTCACGGCCTATACCGAAGTGCTGCAGGACGGCATGCTGGAAATGTTGAAGTCGGGCAAATTGAAGATGGCCTCTGCCACAGCGCTGTCATTCAGCCCGGATGCCTTGGCCGAATTCAACACCAACGTCGAGTTTTACCGCCAGCGCATCGTTTTGCGCCCGCAGGAAATGAGCAACCATCCGGAGCTGGTGCGGCGCCTGGGCGTGATTGCCATGAACGCCATGATTGAAGCCGACATTTACGGCAATGTGAACTCCACCCACGTCATGGGCACCAGCATCATGAACGGCATTGGGGGGTCGGGTGACTTTGCACGCAATGCCTATTTGTCTTTCTTTATGACGCCTTCTGTGGCCAAGGGTGGTGCAATTTCCTGCATCGTGCCGATGGTGTCGCACGTTGACCATACCGAGCACGACGTTGAAGTGATTGTCACCGAGCAAGGCCTGGCCGATTTGCGCGGCTTGTCGCCAACCCAGCGTGCACGCACCGTGATTGAAAAGTGCGCCCACCCGGATTTCAAGGACGCCCTGCGCGACTACTTCGAGCGTTCGCTGCAGAGCAAGGCCGGCAAGCACACGCCGCATATGTTGCAGGAAGCCTTGTCCTGGCACCAGCGCTTTACCGAAACCGGGCAAATGCTGCCCAAGTAAGCGGGCGGCTGTTACAGTCCCGGACGTTATTCGGCAGCGCACTACGCTGCCGATTTTTTCTTGTTGCTTGAACCGGGTAAAAAAATGGAACTGATTTCGCTGGAGTCGCGCCTGCGCGCGCAGGTGTCACGCTGGCGCGCTGCGGCGATTGCGGGCCTGTTGGTACTGGTGCTGGCGGCGGCGGCCAGCGTGAGCATGTTTGAACAGTTCACGGAACAGGTCCGTTACCTGCAGCAGCAGCTGAAAAATACGCCGCAAATCAAGTACATCGCGGTGCTGCTGGACGACAAGCAGGCGCCGGCGTTGCTGGTCACGCTCGATCCGCAGGATGCAGCGCTGGAAATTCAGCGCCTGAACGAATTGCGCGAAGGCCGCGAGGACAGCATGCAGCTGTGGGCCTTGCAGCCCGGCGCCAAGCCCTATTCCCTGGGAGTTTTGCAAAGTGCTGCGACGACCCTGCGCCTGCCCGCCGACGCCGCGCTGATGGCCAAAGCCACCGGCCTGGCCATCAGCGTGGAAAACAAGGGCGGCGCCGAGCCCGGGCAGGGGCCGCGCTTGCCGTATTTGTTGACCGGCAGTCTGCTGCAGAAGGCCCGTTAGCCATTGCCTGGCAACTGCTACAAGGAAACAACGCAGCGCCCGTGGCTAAGCGTTCAGTCAAAGTGTTGAAAAGCGCGGTCTTGGCGTGTTTCTCTATTTTTTAATTTTGTGTTTTACGCACAGTTGCCAACGGCAAAAATAGAGTCAGTGGGGTGTTCGGTAAAGCCATGAAACCGTGGTGCAGGTAGAACTCCGCCGTGGCTTTGTCCTTTGCGTCCACTACCAAGGCGTAAGCTGCAATTTCTGAGCGAACTGCACGCTCCAGTGCATCTGCCAACATGGCCCCACCCAATCCCTGGCCTGTGTATTCCTGATCAACGGCCAACCGACCCATGCGTATTGCGGGTATGGATGGATAGCGGGGAAGCCTGTTGCCAATGCTTATGGGTAGGTCATTCAGCATCACGCTTGCCGACGCCAAGGTGTAGTAGCCTGCAATCCGCTGGTCTTCGGTCAGCGCCACGAAACAAGCTGCCACGCGCCGGCGCATGTCTTGGGTGACTTGCTCTTTCAGGTAGCGGTTCAGAGCGTCCGATTCACAATGAAACCCTGCGCGGTCATGCTTGGTCCCAAGCAACACGACTTGAAACGATGGCTGAATCATTCGACGCGCAATAGTTTATTGCGCCTAGCAAAAGCACGTTCCAGCGCGGGAACTGGTAGCGGGGGAGCCAGCAATGCCTGGGCAAAGCATTCTTGATCGGATAAGGATAAACGAACGATGTCCGCTTGCTCAATGGTCCGTTGCGCCGCGTCCTGGACTGCGGATACAACAAAGTCGGTCATGGTGCGTCCCTGTATCTCTGCAGCACGTTTAAGCATTGAATGCAAATCGGTGCTGATGCGTGCTTCAAGTCGAGCGGTCGATGTGGCTGCGGTCATGTGTTGCTCCTTTGAGCAAGGATTGTCCGGCAATTTGCCGTACAAATCAACGAACGCATCAACACCCCAACCGAACGCCGAGCCTCCACGCTGCGCTTTTTTCCTTGTCGGCGCGGGTTTACTTAAAAATATTTTTCTTAAATTCAAAAATAGGCCTAAATAACCCCCTAAATCTGCCGTTAAGAATCGTACGTCAACTTCTAAAAGTAACCGGAGGGGCCCAGAGCCCATAACCAAATGCAGTTGCCTTCTATTGAACGAACCCCCGGTGTGCGGCCTGCCGCAGACTTGGCTTCGTCTGGGGCAAATCGGGTTATCCCAGTTGCTCCGGTGAATCCAACGGTCAGTCCCAGCCCGCCGCTGGAACCCAGCCCTGGGGTGGTGAACCACGTTAATCCTGCCTTGCAGGGCACGCAGTCGACCACGCCGACCGAGGGCGCACCGGTCTATACCAGCGTGCCGGACCCGATGAAAAACAGTGCGGCAGCACAGCAGACGCCGCACGACTGGACGATCCACCGTCCGGCACCGGAAAAAGTCGAGTCGCCGCCGGCCAAGCCGATTTCGCAGGTCTTGCTGGACCACCTCAAGACGATGTGGACCGCCAGTGCCAGCGCGGTGCAAATAGAGCAGGTCAAGGACCAGCTCACGACGCCACCGCCGGCCAGTTCGACCCAGCCGGTGGGGCAGGTGGCGCAGGAAGCGCTGACCTACCAGCCGACCAAGATCAAGAAGACCGGTTCGATCTAAGTCGCCCGAAGGCGGCGGCATGGCCTGCCATGCACTACCATCTCGGCCATGCATACAAGCGCTCTGGTCCTTTTTTCTGGTGGACAGGACTCCACTACCTGTCTGGCCTACGCCCTGACACGTTATGCCCGCGTCGAAACGCTGGCGTTTGACTACGGGCAGCGGCACCGGGTCGAACTTGACGCGCGCCTGGCGGTTCGCGCCGCCCTTGGGCAGCAGTTTCCGCAGTGGCGGCAACGGCTGGGAGAAGACCATTTGCTGGATCTTTCGGTGCTCGGTGCCATCAGCGACACCTCGCTGACGCGCGACACCGCCTTTCAGATGGAAGCCAGTGGCTTGCCAAACACCTTTGTGCCGGGGCGCAACCTGATGTTTCTGACGCTGGCTGCCGCACTGGCCTACCGGCGCGGCATCGATGTCATCGTCACCGGCGTGTGCGAAACCGATTATTCGGGCTACCCGGATTGCCGCGACGACACCATGAAGGCCATGCAGGTGGCCTTGTCGCTGGGCATGGAGCGGCGCGTTCTGATTGAAACGCCGCTGATGTGGATCGACAAGGCGGCGACCTGGGAGCTGGCCCAGGACCTGGGCGGACAGCCGCTGGTCGACCTGATCGTGGAGCATACGCACACCTGTTATCTGGGCGAGCGCAGCCAACGCCATGCCTGGGGCTATGGCTGCGGCCAGTGTGCCGCCTGTGTCCTGCGGGCCAAGGGCTATGCCGGTTTTTCCGACAAACTGAAGCGCGCCGCCGCGCCCTCGGCCTGAGGCTGGAGGGTCCAGTGCCGCTGGTGGTAGGCGGCGACACCCGGTCGGTGGGCAATTGAAACCAGACTGCCATTGCGCTCACGTACCAAGTCGCGCAGGCGCTGGTAGAGCGTGGCCTCGGCGGCTTCGTCCAGCGCGCTGGTGGCTTCGTCGGCAAATATCCAACGCGGTTTCTTTAACAGCACGCGGGCGATCGCCAGGCGCTGTTGTTCGCCGCCCGAGAGTTGTTGCGACCAGGCGGCACTGCGGTCGAGCTGGCTGCACAGTTCGGGCAGCAAAGCGTCACGCAGGGCTTGTTGCAGGGCGCTGTCGCTGTATTCGCTGCAGTCCAGCGGGTAGGCCAGGGCGTCGCGCAGGATGCCGTCCGGGAAGTAAGGGCGTTGCGGCAGGAACATGGTTTCCGTCGCCCGCGCCACCCGGCCTCGGGCGTAGGGCCAGATACCCGCCAGGCTGCGGAACAGGGTCGATTTGCCGCTGCCCGAAGGACCGCTGAGCAGCACGCTGTCGCCTGCCGTGACCGACAGCTGGAGGTGTTGCAGCAGGACCTCTCCGTTGGGCAGGGCCACTTCCAGGTCGCTGCTGTACAGGCCCTGGTTCGCCACGGTGTCGGTTTCGACGCTGCTGTTGGCGGGGCCTTGTAGCGCCTGCGAAAAACTGGTCAAACGGTCGGTGGTGGCACGCCAGCCGGCCAGCTGTTGGTAGTTGTCGACAAACCAGTTCAGGGCGCCCTGGACTTCGCCAAAGGCACTGGCAATCTGCATCAGTTCGCCCAGCGCGATGGCGCCGCTGAAGAAGCGTGGCGCGGCAATGATGATCGGAAAAACGCTGGCGGTCTGGCCGAACGGCACGGTAAACCACATGAGCCGTTTCTGCGCCTGGATCAGCGCCAGCTGGTTGGCAAACACCCGGCGGAATTTGAGGCCGAGCTGGTTGCCTTCCACCGCCGCGCCGTGTTCCAGGGCGATGGATTCGCTGTATTCACGCACCCGCACCATGCGGTGGCGGAAATCGGCTTCCACGCGTTGCTGCTGGAAGTTGAGTTGGATCTGTGGTTTGCCGATGAAGTGTGTAAGCACACTGCCAAACAGGCAATACAGCAGTGCGACCCAGACCATGAAGCCGTAAATGACATATTCACTGCCATTCCAATGGAATGAAAAACCACCCGACAAGCCCCACAGAATGCCGACAAAGCTGGCCAGCGTGACCACCGAATTGAGCAGCCCCGTGCTGAGCCCGATGGTCAGGTTGGTAAATTGGCCAATGTCTTCCTGAATCCGCTGGTCTGGATTGTCTTGTGCGCCAGCGGCAGCAAAACGCCCAAGTTCCATGCGGTAGAACTGGTGCTGTGCCAGCCATTGCGCCAGGTACTTGTGTGTCATCCAGGAACGCCAGCGCAATTCCAGCAGCTGGGTCAGGTAGAAGCTATAGATGGCGGTCAGCACGAAGGCCAGTGCCAGGTACAGAAAGCGCCATAACTGAACCCAGAACACGGCGGCATTTTTTTCCTGCAGGGCGTCGTAAAACACCCGGCGCCAGTCATTCAACAACACGCTCAGGTACACCGTGCCCAGGTTCAACAGCACAATGGCGCCCAGCAGGGCCCAGGCCTTGTAACGGTCTTCCGATGTGAAATAGGGGCGGGTCAGTGCCCAGACCCGTGCGACTTGCTGCCAGGTGGCGGTCCATTTGCCGACAGATGGGACTTCAGAGGTGGTGGTCATGCGGGAGGTCGGTGAGGGCGGGCGGTTAAAGGTTCGGGTACTGCGCCATGGCGCGCGAGCGCGATGGTACCGCGCGGAAATAGGTTTTCGAGGCGCGAGGTGTTCAGCTGTGCATCAAACCATCCAGTGCCGGGTCCCAGGCGAAGCCGGGGAACAGCTGGTCGGTCTGCTGTGCCGACAGGCCCTGGCTGGCGCGCAACACCTGGGCAAAGACGGCGCGGAAATCATGCTGCACCGGCAGGTCGCGGCCTTCGTGGAGCTCGCCTGCGGCCAGTCCGCTCCAGTGGCCATGAACACGGCCGCCCTGCACCCGGTTGCCCAGCAGCCACAGCGTGTTGCCATGGCCATGGTCGGTGCCGCGGGTACCGTTTTCGGCGCTGGTGCGGCCAAATTCGCTGCACACCGCGATCACGTCATTGGCTTGGGAAAAGTCTTGCCGCAGCTGCACCAGGGCCTGTGCCAGGTGGCCCAGGTTGCTGGCCAGGGCGCCGGTTACGCCGCCCTGGTTGGCGTGCGTATCCCAACCGCCGGCGGACAAAAAGCCCAGGCGCAAGCGCGGGTTTTGCCGCATCAGGGTGCCGAGGTGGCGGGCGTCGAGCAGCAGGCCTTGGGCTGTGCCGGCGCCGTTGTTGGCGGCCTGCATTTCCTTGGCGGTTTGGGCCGGGTCCAGGTCGGCTTGGCTCAGGGTCTGGGCAGTTTGCATGCGGCTTTCGGCGCCCGCGCGAAAGGCTTGCGCAAGCGTGTCCTGGCCCGCGTACAGCTGCAATACGGCGTCGCGGGTGCGGGCGTCACCCAAGGCACCTTGCCGGGTTGCGGCCTGACCGTGCGGTACCAGCTGGACCGGCGCGCTGCCGGCCAGAATCTGCGGGTTGGCTTCGCCGACGCCCATGGCATTGGCGTGGGTGATTCCGGCCAGGGTGTTGAGCCAGCCCGGGGCGCTGCCGCTCAGGCCCGGCCTGCCGGTTTCCCAGTGGTGCTGGGCGTCGAAGTGGGAGCGGGTGGCGTCCGGCGAGCCGGCTGCCGGGATGGCCGCCAGTACGCCTTGTTGCCAGAGCGGCTGCAAGGGTGCCAGCGCCGGGTGCAGGGCAAAGTGATCGTCAAGTGCGATGGCGGTTTGTGCGCTGCCGTCGGGTGCTGCAATGGCGATGCTGTTGCGCAACTGGTAATAGTTGCGGTCGCCATAGGGCACCAGCGCCGACAGACCATCGTAGGCCCCGCGCAGGAACACCACCACCAGGCGTGCTGCCGGCGCTTCGTTGCCGCTCTGGGCCCACGCCGCGGTGCCGGCCCAGACGGTTGCAGCGGCGCTGAGTCCCTGGGCCAGGAAGGCGCGGCGCGGGAGGCGTGCGTGGCGTGGGTGGCTTAGGTATTGCAGCAGTGCGGGCATGGTCAGGTCCAATCAGGGCGTTGGCGATGGCGATGGCGATGGCGTTGGCGTTGGCGTCGGGCAAGCTATTTGTACATGAAGTCCGGGCTGGCCAGCACCAGGCCCGGTTGCAGGCGCGCGGATGCGCTGGCCACGGTGGTTCGGGTGGCGGCGCCCAGGTAGGGGAGCAGGAAGTCCAGGGCAACGCTTTGCTGGCCCATTTGCAAGGCATAGTCGGCGCGCCGGGTCAGCGCTTCGGGGGCCAGCCAGGTGGCCGCATCGGTGCCATAGCCATCCGGGGTTTGCCAGCCGTGCAGTGGCTGGCCCGCGTCGCGCAAGAACCCCAGCGTCAGCAGCATGGCACGGCGCTGGGGCGCGCTTTCGGTGGCGCTGAGCACCGAGCAGGCGAAGTCCATCGGGGTTTTGAACAGGCGGTTTTCCGCTTGCCAGAATTCGGGCGACTCGAGCAGCGTGCGCAGCCATTCCATCAGGTCGCCCTGGTGCGCCAGAAACTGTTGCGTCAGGCGCTGCACCAAAGCCGGCGGTGGCGTGTCGGCGACAAAAAAACGTGCCAGGCGCAGACTCAGG
This sequence comes from uncultured beta proteobacterium, assembly GCA_903897925.1. Lineage (GTDB taxonomy): Bacteria > Pseudomonadota > Gammaproteobacteria > Burkholderiales > Burkholderiaceae_C > Allorhodoferax. The sequence continues at coordinate 96,422 of CAIUDG010000136.1, forward strand.
CGCCGCGCCGTGTTCGGATGCCGGGCCAGCATGCGAATCGCCTGCTCGCCCTCGGCCACGCCGCTGCCAAGCCAGTGGTCTGGCAGCTGCAGGCCCATGACGGTTTTGCTGCCACGGTCATGGCCACGGGTGGCGAAACGAAAACCGCTGCTGTCCCGGGGGTCGACGGTCCAGCCGGTCAGCACACGCGCCATTTCGCGCACATCGTTCTGGGTGTAGCCGCCGTCGACGCCCAGGGTGTGCAACTCCATCAGTTCGCGCGCATAGTTTTCGTTCAGGCCGCGGCTGCGTCCCTGCGCGCCTGGCGTGCCATTGGCCACGCTTTGGGCCTGGTCCAGGTAGAGCAGCATGGCGGGGTGGCGGGCGCTGGCCAGCAGCAGGTCTTCGAAGCGGCCCAGCGCATTGGCACGCAGCGCGTTGATCAGGTAATGGCCGACAAACGGCCGTACCGGTCCCTTGCCGATATAGACGTTGAAATGGTTGAACCAGAATTCGGTCAGGCGCGCCAGCAAGGGGTTTTCCAGGTCTGGCCGGCTGCTGGCGGTGAGGCGCCAAACCGCGGTTTTTTCAACCATGCTGCGCAGGTAGTGCAGTGCGTCGGGCGGTGTGGAGAAGTCGAGCCGGGCGCTGGGCTCGGTGGGTGCGGCGGCGTCTTGCGCCTTCAATGCGGCACGTGCCTGGCGCTCACGTTGGGCGCCGGCAAAAATCTGGGGCAACGAATCATTGATGGCCTGCAGTTCGGGCGCGATATAGGCGGCGCTGTGGCTGGCCTGGCGGGCCGCGTCAAGCTGCTGCAGTGCCCAGTCGCGCGGGCTGCTGGCGCGCTGCAGCTGCTGCACTTGCGCGGCAGTTGGTCCATAGCCCAGGCGCGACATGGCACGCCATTGGCCGGTCAGGTCGGAATTGCCTGGTGCGTTCGGTGTCTGGGCCCAGCTGGCCAGGCTGAGCGTGCAGCCCAGACCGGCGGCGCTGGTCAGCAGCTGGCGGCGCGACAGTGGAGCGGACAGGGGCAATGCCATGGCAGGTTTTCGCATGGTGCTTCAACGCCGGGACACGCAGCTGCGCCGACCGGCCGGTGCCAACTTTACCTGGCGTTTGTGTGGGCCGTAGCGCGGCTCAATTGCGCACACCGCTGGCAACATGGCCACTGGGTACGTGGCGCGCGGCGGATTCGATATGGCCGGTCTGGTCGTCGAAGAAAAAGTCGGGCTCGAACTCGCGCAGGAATTCGCCCTTGTCGAGGCCGCCGAGAAACATGGCTTCATCGACTTCGATGTTCCAGTCCATCAGGGTGCGGATGGCACGCTCGTGCGCCGGCGCACTGCGTGCCGTGACCAGTGCCGTGCGGATCCGCAGATGCGCCAGTTCCGCCTGCTGCAGCCGGTGCAGGGCCACCAGCAGCGGCTTGAACGGGCCGTCGGGCAGTGGTTGTGTAACGTGGTCGATTTCGTGTTGCTGGAAGGCGTCCAGGCCGCTGCGCTGATAGACCAGTTCGGCTTCGTCGCTGAAGAGTACGGCGTCGCCGTCAAAGGCGATGCGCACTTCATGGGGGTGCGCTTCGCTGGCGTGTGCCGAGTGCGGATAGACCTGGGCCGCAGGCACCCCGGCCTGCAGTGCGGCGCGCACATCGCTCAGGTGGGTGCTGAGGAACAGATTGGCGCGCAGCGGTTTCAAGTAGCGCCAGGGCGCCTCGCCCCGGGTAAAGGTGCAGCGGATGATGGGCAGGCCGTAGTGCGCTGCCGAGCGCATTACGCGCAGGCCGCTGACCGGGTCGTTGCGCGACAGAATCACCACCTCGACGCGCTGGGACGGCGTTTCGTTGAAGGCAAGCAATTTTTTTACCAGCGAGAAAGCCACGCCGGGTTTGGCCGGCAGGTCCAGGCGGGCGCGCTGCAGTTCCATATAGGCGTGGTCGTCGCCCTGTTCGAAGACGCCGTTTTCTTCTTCGAAGTCAAACAGGGCGCGACTGGAGATCGCCACCACCAGCTTGCCGTCCAGTGTCATGGCCATGGTGTTGCCTATTGTTGTAAGAACATGCGGTAGACCGGATTGTCGGTCTCTTCCACATAGGGATAGTCCAGTGTCTGCAGGAATTTTTCGAAGGCCGCGTTGTCGGTTTGCGGCACCTGCAGCCCGACCAGAATGCGCCCATAGTCGGCACCCTGGTTGCGGTAATGGAACAGCGAAATGTTCCAGCCCGGGCGCATCAGGCTCAGGAAGGTCATCAGCGCGCCCGGACGCTCGGGGAATACGAAGCGCAGCACGCGCTCGTGCTGGGCCAGGGTGGAGTGGCCGCCAACCATGTGCCGGATGTGCTCCTTGGCGAGTTCGTCATGCGTCAGGTCGAGCGCGGCGAAGCCATGCTTGCTGAAGTTTTTCGCAATTTTGGCGGACTCGCCCTTGCCATGGGTGGTCAGTCCGACGAAGACATGGGCGCGTGCGGTGTCGCTCATGCGGTAGTTGAATTCGGTGACGCTGCGCGCGGCGCCGGGCAAATCGCCAATCAGTGCGCAAAAGCGTTTGAAGCTGCCGCGTTCTTCCGGGATGGTGACGGCGAACAGGGCCTCGCGCTCCTCGCCAACTTCAGCGCGCTCGGCCACAAAGCGCAGCCGGTCGAAATTCATGTTGGCGCCGCACAGGATGGCGGCATAGGTCTCGCCCTTGGTCTTGTGGCTTTCGGCGTACTGCTTCATGGCGGCGACCGCCAGCGCACCTGAAGGCTCGACGATGCTGCGCGTGTCGACAAAAATGTCTTTGATGGCGGCACATACCGCATCGGTGTCGACCGTGACAAACGCATCCACCAGGCCGCGCGCGATGCGGAAGGTTTCTTCACCCACCAGCTTGACGGCGGTACCGTCGGCAAACAGGCCGACATCGGCCAGGGTGACGCGCTTTTTTGCGGCGACCGACTGTGCCATGGCATTGGAATCGACGGTCTGTACGCCGATGACCTTGATGCGCGGGTCGACGGCCTTGATGTAGTTGGCCACGCCAGAGACCAGGCCGCCGCCGCCGATGGCAACAAATACGGCGTCAAGCCGGGTACCCTTGAGCGCGCCTTCCTGGCCGCTCAGGGTTTGCACCTGGCGCAGCATTTCCATGGCGATGGTGCCCTGGCCGGCAATCACGTCCGGGTCGTCAAACGGATGCACGAAGGTCAGGCCCTGTTTTTCGCCGAGCTGGACCGAATGGTTGTAGGCGTCGTTGTAGCTGTTGCCAAACAGCACCACTTCACCGCCAAAGCCACGCACTGCATCGACCTTGACTTGCGGCGTGGTGGTGGGCATGACGATGACGGCGCGTGTGCCGAGCTTGCTGGCGCTTAATGCCACGCCCTGGGCGTGGTTGCCGGCCGAGGCACAGATGACGCCTTTTTTGAGTTGTGCCGGGGTCAGCTGCGCCATCTTGTTATAGGCGCCGCGCAATTTGAAGCTGCGCACCGATTGCTGGTCTTCGCGTTTGAGCAGTACCGTGTTGTGCAAGCGCTTGCTCAGAATCTTGGCATGGTCCAGCGCGGTCTCTTTGGCCACGTCGTAAACGCGTGCGGTGAGAATTTTTTTCAGGTAATCGGCAGGGGTCAGCGGTTTGGGTTTTTTGGTGGTCATGGCAAGCTCGAAACAGCCTGCCATGATAATCGCGCGCAAACGAAAGGAATTTGGACATGGAATGCACAGTAAGCTGGACCGGTGCTGCGGGCACCCGATCGGGCATGGGATTTGTTGCTGAAACGGGCAGCGGCCACGCCGTCATGATGGACGGCGCGCCGGACGCCGCCAAGCCGGAAAACGGCGGCCAGAATCTGGCACCGCGGCCGATGGAAATGGTTTTGGCCGGCACCGGTGGCTGCACCGCCTACGACGTTGTGCTGATTTTGAAGCGCGGTCGCCACGCCGTAAAAGGCTGCAGCGTCAAACTGACGTCGGAGCGCGCGGCCACCGATCCCAAGGTATTTACCAAGATCCACATGCATTTCACCGTCAGCGGTACCGATCTGTCGGCAACTGCCGTAGAACGTGCCATTGCCATGAGCCATGAGAAGTATTGCTCGGCCAGCATCATGCTGGCCAAGTCGGCGGAAATCAGCACCAGTTACGAGTTGTTGGCGGCGTGAAAACGCGCGCTTGCGGGGCTCGCGCCACGCCCGGACACTTGCGGTTTGCGGGCTAAATTGTTGCAAGACCGCAACGAAAAAGGGCTGGTGTGCCTGACTTTTGGCCACTTTTTTGCCACTTTCTTTGCCAAAGCCAATTTAGTCTGGTGGAATACACCCAGCTTCCTGAAACAGGAGGTTGGCCCTGGGTTCCACCTGGAGCCCGTTGTTAAACCTTGGAGAATTCCTACATGAAAAAATCTCTCGTTGCTTTGGCTGCTATGGCAGTCGTCGGTGCAGCTTCTGCACAAGTTTCCATCACCGGCCTGATGTCCATGAGCTACCAGTCCAGCCTGGTCGGCACCTATGGCCTGGCCCTGTCTGACAGCTCCATCTTCCTGGGCGACACCGAAGATCTGGGTGGCGGTACCAAGGCTGTGATGAGCCTGGGTTTTGACGCTGGCGGTCACACTGTGACGGGTCCTGGCGTTGCCGGTCTGCGTTCGGAAAACACCAGCCTGTCCCTGATTGGCGGTTTCGGTACCGTTAAGCTGGCATCGTTCGAATCTGACGGTCCTTTCGCTGCCATCGAAGGCCTGTCTGGCGCTTCCCTGGACGTCGGCATGTTTGACAGCAACGCTGTGAACAATGCAAAGCGTTTCCGCAATGGCGTGTTCTACACGGCTCCTGAAATGGCCGGTTTCACTCCTGGTCTGGCATACGTGACCCTGGCTGGTCAGTTCTCCCCCACCCCAGGAACCGCTACCGACACCTGCGGTACTGCAGTTTGCGATTCGAAGACCAAGGTGGTCCCGTACGTGACCTACAAGACCGGTGGCCTGACTGCTTATGCTGAGTACGACATGTTCAATGCCAACTACAACGCATCTGCAACCGCTGCTAACCCTGATGACGCTGTGACCCAGCCAGTTGTGACCCTGAAGTATGACTTCGGTGCTGCAGTGGTTGGTGCTGGCTGGACCAAGCCTTCCAATGACGGCGCTGTGTACATTCTGGCTGCCAGCGTTCCCGTTGGTGCTGTGACCTTCGGCGTTGCTACCGAAAGCTATACTCCTGGTGGTTCTTCCGCCAAGTTGGCCGGTACTTCCACCTTCACCGAAGCATCGGTTGGCTACTCTCTGAGCAAGCGCACCACCCTGAAGGCTTCCTTCGGTATGGTGAACGACGCTGGTGTTGCATACGCCAACGGCGGCAACACTGTTGGTGCTTCCAGCGCTACGCCTGCTCTGAACGCAGCTTACGGTCTGACCCAAGGTCTGACCCAGAACGGCGAATACCGCGTTGGTCTGTACCACTCCTTCTAATTTGACGCTGGCGCAAGTCAGCTGATAGTTAAAAGAATAAAAACCCGCTGTAGCAATACAGCGGGTTTTTTCATGTGTGCGCCCATGTTGGGCGCACACATGAAATAGGCGTGGTATAGCCGTCGATCAATAAATAGTGGGGGGGATCCTTGCAGTGCAGGATGGTGGTTCAAATCTTGCGTGTCATATTTTCGCAACATGCACATGCTAGATGCAAATATATGCAAGGGTAAATACCAAAGGGAATACCCGCATATGGTTAAATTTAGTCTGCTTGTTGTTCAAGCTCAGTAGTTTCCCCCTTCAATAAATTCAATGAGGTGTATATGAAGAAGTCTCTCGTCGCCCTGGCTGCTCTGGCCTCCATTTCTGCTTTCGCACAAACCGCTGCTCCAGCACCTATCACCGTTTACGGTATGGTTGACTACGGTCTGGCTGGCGCTACCGGTGCCAGCGCTGCGTTCCTGCCGGACAACAACTCCACATCGCGTTTTGGTATCAAGGGCACTGTTGCTGCCGGCAGCGGTATCAACATCAACTACGACCTGGAAGCTGGACACGTAGTGGTTGCGGCCAAGCCCAGCAACCAACCATTCTTTGAGCGTGCCGCTTGGGCTGGCTTCTCTGGCAACTTCGGTGAAATCCGTGCCGGTACCCAGTACTCCC
>CAIUDG010000137.1 GCA_903897925.1 uncultured beta proteobacterium
ATAGCCACGGGTTGCAATGATGTTCCCAAGCCTGGTGGGGGGCTATACAGTGACTCTGCTACTGTTAAAGATATGCGGTGCATTCACAAAGACGGACAGCACTGCTTTAACGATGTCTACAAAAAGAGACTCCAAGGGGAAATAGGTGACGTCATTGACCGAGCACTGTCAAGTGATGAGGAAGCCCCCGTAAAGTTGACGCCGGGACAACGATCCAACTTGCTTGAATCAATATATAAAAATACCCGACTCAAAGACTTATACCAATTTGCTTTCAATAGAGTAAATAGTTAGAATAACTCCTGAACTTTCGGGAGTTATTCATGAAGGATCTGATCTCCAACGACAAGGCCACTATCGCTGCCCTTGCCGAACGCCTCAAACGCGCCCAATCTCACTCGGAGTACCAGCGGATCCAATGCGTGCTGATCCGCGCTACCTTGGGTAGTTCAGCCAAGGAGATCGCACAGCTACTTGGCTGGGCCACCACCACTGTCTATGTGATTCATTCCCGCTGGGCCAAGGAGGGTGAATCCATCTTTGACTTGCGCGGGCGCGGTGGTCGCCACAATCAGCACTTAACTTCCGAGCAAGAGACGGAACTGCTGGTACCCTTTACGAAGATGGCGACGGGCGGCGAGATGCTCCATGTCAGTGAGATAAAGAAGGCGCTTGAAGAACGAGTGGGCGCCCCTGTTGCGGCATCCACCGTCTACCGGATGCTTGACCGGCACGGCTGGCGAAAGGTCGTGCCCCGCCCGCGTCACCCCAAGGCGGATTTTCAAGCGCAGGACGCCTTTAAAAAAACTGCGCAGAGTGGTACGGCACGAGGTCGATCGCCAGGCTGAATGGGACTGCCCAGTACGGTTGATGTTCCAAGACGAGGGACGATTCGGCCTACTTGGAAAACCCAGACGATGCTGGGCACCCACTGGTGTTCGACCCTGTGTTGGTGCTCGACTACTGCGCAAGTTCAGCTACGCGTTCGCAGCGGTCAGCCCACATGACGGCGTCATGGATAGCTTGGTTCTTCCATGGGTGAATACCGAGACCATGTCGATGTTCCTGACCATGGTCTCCGAGCGCCACGAGAACGAGTTCGTCATCATGGTCATGGACCAAGCAGGCTGGCACATTGCCGCCGGGCTTGAGGTGCCGGCCAACATGCGCTTAGTCTTCTTGCCGCCATACAGCCCCGAGATCAATCCAGCCGAACACATCTGGGACACCTTGCGCGAGAACACCGTCGGCAATACCGTCTTCGGTTCCTTGGACGCCGCAGACAAGGCACTCAGCGAGGGGCTGCTATCCCTGGAATTGGATCCACCAAAAATGCAAAGTTTGACAGGCTTTGACTGGATAACATCTATCTCATTGAAAGCTAATTAGTATTAATAGAATTTTCACGGTCCGTTCATGCCGAAATGGATGCAATCGTGTCGTTGGCCCGTATTGGTGGTGCCGGACTTGAAGGAGCGACTCTATATACGACCACTTATCCCTGTCACAACTGCGCCAGGCATATTGTCGCATCTGGGATCATGAAAGTCTTTTACATTGAACCATACGAGAAAAGTTTGGCTAGAAAACTTCATGAGGATGCAATAGCTTTCGAAACGGAGGAAAGCCATGGGGAGTTACCCAAGCGCGTCGAGTTTTTGCACTTTGAGGGTGTTGCACCACGTCAGTTTCACAACATGTTCCGCGCAAGTGACCGCAAGAATGATGCCGGCAAATTTATCCCTCTCAGAATTCATGAGGCGGACAAAGCCATGCCTGAGTACCTGGATAGCTACCAAGACTTTGAAGCGAAGGCAGTGGAGTTCCTTGAGTCGGAATTGAACTCACTACGCGATCAATCGATCGAAAAATCCCCGTCGGGAGGTTCCGTCGTCAGTATAATTGGGGGCTTGTGAAATGACGATTGAAAGGAGAAGTGATGCAAGAAAAATGCGATACATCTTTTCAGTTGACTTTTGACTTTGATTCAGACTCCGTTGCTCCCGAGGTTGGTAGGGTTGATAACGTATTTCACTTGAAATTTGGTGAAAAATGCAAGGTTAACGCCAAGTCTTCCGAGGAAGATAAGGCAATACTTGAGCAAGTTCTGATTAATGCCAGAAAGCTGAAGTGGTGAACTTCATCGGAAGAACTGATAGGCCGCACTAAGTTGCGGCTTTTTTCATGATTAGGTGCCTTTGGGTCTATATATCTCACATCAAACATCGGTGCGTTCCCTCACCTGACTGTGGACATGCTGACGAAAGAGCCGGGGCGAGATTCCACCAGTGCCTATTGCTCGACAAGGCAGTCTGCTCTTGCCGTGACTGAGGTGGCGGAAATTATGGGCAGTAGATGCTCTCCAAAATGCAGGTGGCACCCCTAGACAAAACCGCCCCAAATGGGGCGTTTTTTCAGAATTGGTGGGGGCCGAGGCTCTCTTTGGGCCTAAGTTTTCCTAAGTGAAGTCGTGACTTCCCTGCAGATTCCAGTGCGCATACCCCCAGATACCTCGCGCCCTTTCCATTGCTTTGCAGCTTGAATTTCAGTTTCATTTCTTACCTTTCGTTTGGATCTCGATCTCCAAGGAGACTTTGAACACGATGAACAGGGAAGCAAACAACACCAGACATCCGCTGAGGAAGTCCCCGAACAACACTGTGGTCGACACAGCACCGAAGACAGATACGATTGAAAGTTTAGCCGAATCCGTCATTCACTGCCATGGCATCAACGTGACAGGTCGTATCGAATAACGCACCCATTGGCTTACTACCGCAATGGCGCATACGTGTCGGCAGAGCGATTGCAGCGATTAATTGCCATCTCTACTTAGGGCTGACTTTTGCGAGAAATTTACTTCGCTGCAGTGAAGTTGGATGTGAGTAAGGGCACGCCCAGGCATTTTTAAAGCATAAATGTGAAGATTCGATTAGTTCAACTTTGACTGTGTGATGCGTAACCCGTTGATTCATATAGGGTTGGGTTGAGCCCAACTTTGTCAATGCCCACCGGGTCGTGGAGGTGCGCCACCGCCCACCAGGGCCACCGCGCTGGCCGTGTGGTGCGGGGCGCAGGTGGGCCGCAAGCCCCATTGATCGCACTGAAAGTGTCCGGCAAGGGAACGGATGGCGGCACTTTGCAGCGATTCCTCATGGTCCATATCGGGTAGCAGACCGGCCAGACGCTGGGCCAGCATGGTCTTGCCCGAGCCGGGTGGCCCACTGAGCAAGAGGCTGTGACCGCCAGCGGCGGCGATTTCCAGTGCCCGCCGCGCTGCCGCCTGGCCTTTGACCTCGCTCATGTCGGGTTCCGGGCGGCGCTGTCGGGGGCGGGTGTTTTCCAGGCGCTGCCAGCCCGTGGATGGATGGCCTGCGTTAGCCGCCGCGTCGGACGCAGCCCCTGGTGGCGCAAAAAAGCCGACCACGTCGAGCAAATGGGCGGCGCGGTAGACCGTGGTGCCGGGAACCAGTGCGGCTTCCTCGGCGCTGCCCGGCGGCAGTACCAGCTGCGCCGGTGGCTTGCCACTCAGGGCCATGGACAGTGCACCGCGCACCGGGCGCAATGCGCCAGTAAGTGACAGTTCGCCGGCGAATTCGAAGTGCTGCAAGCGCGCCGCATCGATCTGGCCGCTGGCGGCCAGGATGCCCAGGGCGATTGGCAGGTCCAGGCGCCCGGAGTCCTTGGGCAGGTCGGCCGGTGCCAGATTGACCGTGATGCGCTGGTTGTGTGGAAACACCAGGCCGGCGCTCTGGATCGCGCAGCGCACCCGCTCGCGGGCCTCTTTGACTTCGGTATCGGCCAGTCCGACCAGGGTAAAGCTGGGCAGGCCATTGGCCAGGTGCACTTCCACCGTAATCCGGGCTGCTTCCAGCCCCCGCAGAGCGCGGCTCTGCACCAAAGATAAGCCCATTTGGCAATCCCCAAAATAGTGCGTGATATTCAGGTGCGCGCTAAGCTGGCGCACCATTTGCAGGCTAACTGGATTAATGCACAGTGGTATTCAGGCATGCGTGGCAGTGCATGGCGAATACGTGTTGCACAACATGCACAATTGTTGCGCACAGTTTAAATATCCTGGCACGAACTCTGCTTAATCTGAACATCTCCTAGTTTGGAGAAGCAGACGAATCCAGCCCGGTGTCTGCAAACCTTTGTAATCAAGTAGAGGTGAATACATGAAACTCGTAACGGCCATCATTAAACCGTTCAAGCTCGATGAGGTGCGTGAAGCCTTGTCGGCGATCGGTGTCCAAGGCATTACCGTGACCGAAGTCAAAGGCTTTGGTCGTCAAAAGGGTCACACCGAGCTGTACCGTGGTGCAGAGTACGTGGTGGACTTTCTCCCCAAGGTAAAAATTGAGGCGGCGATCGACGACGCGTTGGTTGATCAGGTCATTGAAACCATTGAAGGTGCTGCGCGCACCGGAAAAATTGGCGACGGAAAAATCTTCGTCTATGACCTTGAACAAGTCGTGCGCATTCGCACCGGTGAAACCGGCAAAGAGGCGCTGTAAAGCCCTTCTTTCAACTATATAAAAGGAAAGAATCATGAAAAAACTGCTTGCATCCCTCGCCTTGGGGCTGGGTTTACTAATGGGTGGCAACTTTGCCGTCGCCCAAACGGCAGCGCCTGCAGCTGCCGCCTCTGAGGTCAAGGCTGACGCCGCGCCCGCAGCTGCCGCTGCAGCCCCTGCCGCCGCCGCTTCTGCTGCGGCACCGGCTGCTTCTGACGCTTCTGCGCCCGCTGCACCTCCCGCTCCGAACAAGGGCGACACTTCCTGGATGATGGTTTCCACCGTGCTGGTCATCATGATGAGCATTCCTGGCCTGGCGCTGTTCTACGGCGGCCTGGTGCGCAGCAAGAACATGCTGTCGGTGCTGATGCAGGTGTTCGTGACCTTCTCGCTGATCATTGTGCTGTGGTTCATTTACGGCTACAGCCTGGCATTCACCGAAGGTAATGCCTACATCGGGGGGCTGGATCGATTGTTCATGCGCGGCATATGGGACAACGTTGCCGGAACCTTCGTCAATGCAGCGACTTTCAGCAAGGGCGTGCCCATGTATGAAATCGTCTACGCAATTTTCCAGGCGACCTTTGCAGCTATCACTTGCGCCCTGATCGTTGGCTCGTTTGCCGAACGTATCAAGTTCTCCGCTGTGCTGGCGTTCATGGTGATCTGGTTCACTTTCAGCTACCTGCCGATCGCTCACATGGTCTGGTACTGGGCTGGTCCTGACGCTTATGTCAGCAAGGACGTGGTTGACAAAGTTAACGCCTCCGCCGGTATGCTGTGGCAGATGGGTGCGCTGGACTTCGCCGGCGGTACCGTGGTGCACATCAACGCCGCTGTGGCTGGCCTGGTTGGCGCAGTGATGATCGGCAAGCGCGTCGGTTACGGCAAAGAAACCATGGCGCCTCACAGCCTGACGCTGACCATGGTCGGTGCTTCCCTGCTGTGGGTGGGTTGGTTCGGTTTCAACGCTGGTTCCGCTCTGGAAGCCAACGGTGTCGCGGCTCTGGCCTTCATCAACACCCTGCTGGCAACGGCTGCTGCGGTGCTGACCTGGTCGCTGGGTGAAGCCATGCACAAGGGCAAGGCTTCCATGCTGGGCGCTGCTTCCGGTGCTGTGGCTGGTCTGGTGGCGATTACGCCAGCTTGCGGTAACGTCGGTATCGGCGGTGCCCTGGCCATCGGTCTGCTGTCTGGCTTTGCCGGTCTGTGGGGCGTGACGGGTCTGAAGAAGATCCTGGGCGCTGACGACACGCTGGACGTGTTCGGTGTGCACGGTGTCTGCGGCATCATGGGTGCCATCCTGACTGGCGTGTTCTGCTCGCCTTCCCTGGGTGGACCTGGCTTTGTTGCTGACTGGGTGACTGGCACTTCCGTGACGCCTGCTGACTACTCCATCAGCGCCCAAGTCTGGATTCAGACCAAGGCTGTGCTGACCACTGTGGTCTGGTCGGGTGTGGTGTCGATTGTTGGCTACTACATCGTTGACAAGACCATCGGTCTGCGTGTTGCTGAAGAAGAAGAACGCGAAGGCCTGGACATCAGCTCGCACGGCGAAACAGCGTACAACCGCTAATCGACGAACGCATAGCGATATTCGTATCAGGGTCCGGGAAGCCGCTGCGGCGCTTCCTGTGACAGCAGCCCGGTTGAACTCGGTAACTCCGATGTTCCTCCGGGCTGTTTTTTTGCCTGTTTGCAAGGGACAATGCAGCCATCCTTTTGTGCCGCGTTTTCGCGCCCAAGCCATGTTCCAGATTTTCTGTCTGTGTTTTTCAGTGCCCAGTGCAGCATGCCTTTGGGCACCTGCAGCAGGCGCAGCCTTGCCATGACGCCGCTCTGGCAGGCGCTGGGTAGCACGCGCTGCGCCCTGGGTGAATCGCCGTTCTGGCATCCGAACGAACAGATGCTGTACTGGGTCGATATCAGCGGCCGGCAGCTGTTGCGCGCCAATGTTTATATGGGCACGGTGCAGACCTGGGATATGCCCAGCGAACCCGGCTGCATCGCACCGGCGCGCAGCGGCGGCCTGGTGATCGCCTTGCGTGACGGGGTGTTCCGGGCGCGCCACTGGGGCGGCGCGCTGGAGTTGCTGGTGCGCTTGCCCTATGACAGCTCGGCGCTGCGTGCCAACGACGGCAAGTGCGATGCGCTGGGGCGCTTTTGGGTTGGCACCGTGGATGAAGGCAAACAACTGCAGGCGGCGGCCCTGTATTCGGTGGATGGCCGGGGTGCGCAGCCACTGGTGCAAACCCATGCCGACCAGGCCCTGACGGCGAACGGTCTGGCCTGGAGTCCGCACGCCGACGTGCTGTACTGGGCCGATACGCCACGCCATCAGGTGTCTGCATGGAACTATGCGCTGGATAGCAATACGCTGCAGGCGCGGCGCACCTATTTGCAGTTCCCACCCAAGCCGCCGGGCTGGCACTGGACCGATAGCAGCTACCAGGGGCGACCCGATGGTGCCGCAGTGGATAGCCAGGGCAACTACTGGGTCGCCATGTATGAAGGGCGCCGGGTTTGCCAGTTTTCTGCGGACGGCAGTTTGCTGCAACAGCTGGAGACTCCGGCGCAGTGCCCGACCATGCCCTGCTTCGGCGGCGAGGACCTGAAAACCTTGTACCTGAGTTCAGCCCGCCATGGCCGCAGCGCTGATGAACTGGCACGCTATCCCGACTCAGGCGCGCTATTTTTTACCCGCGTAGATACGCCCGGACTGCCGGTGAATTTCTACCACGGCTGAGTTTTTCAACGACTAGCAGCTAAAAAATTCACGCAGGCGGTGCTGTGCCGCGCTTAACATCCGCGCATGACAAAGCTAGCCCTTGCCCTGCACCAGCTGGAACAACGCATTGCACAAGCGCGCGCCGACGGCCGCGCATTGCAAGTGCGTGGTGGCGCCAGCAAAGCCTTTTATACCTGCCAAGGCCAGGGCGAAATACTCGACCTGCGCGAACTCAGCGGCGTGCTCAGCTACGAGCCGAGTGAGTTGGTGGTCACAGTGGCCGCCGGAACGCCACTGCGTGAACTTGAAGCCTTGCTCGCGCAGCATGGCCAATACCTGCCGTTTGAACCTCCCCACTATGCCTGGAGTGGTAGTAGCCAGGCCACGGTGGGCGGCATGGTGGCCACGGCACTGGCCGGTCCGGCGCGCGCCACGGTGGGTGGAGTGCGCGACTATGTGCTGGGTGTCAAGCTGATCAATGGCCTGGGCCAGCATCTGACCTTTGGTGGCCAGGTGATGAAAAACGTGGCCGGTTATGACGTCTCGCGCCTGATGGTCGGGGCGCTCGGCACCCTGGGCGTGCTGACAGAAATATCCCTGAAGGTGTTGCCGCGGCCGCCGGCCGAGGCCACTTTGCAGTTTGCCCTGGAGCAGGGGCCGGCGCTGGAGCAGTTGCACCGCTGGGGCGGGCAGCCCTTGCCCTTGAACGCCAGTTGCTGGGTCCATGACAGCACCGGCACGCACGCCGCCAGCCAGTTGTTTGTGCGCCTGCGTGGCGCGGTCGCGGCGGTGGAAGCCGCCTGCAGCCGGATGCTGGCCGACCTGCCTGGTGAGCGCATCGACAACGCCGTGGCGCAAGCCGATTGGGAGCGCTGCAGAAACCACGCGCTGCCGTTTTTTCAACAGGCACCGACGCCCGACGCGCTGTTGTGGCGCCTGTCGCTGCCGCAAACAGCGCCGGTGGCGCAGCTGCCCGGCCCGGTGCTGGTGGAGTGGCAAGGCGCGCAGCGCTGGGTCTGGGCCGGTGCCGATGCGGCCGCCGCCCTGCACGCAACGGCGCAGGCACTTGGTGGCGCAGCGCAGCCGTTCTGGGTGCCGCCGCACAGCGCCGCAGTGCCGCGCCGCATGGTGGCTACGGATCCGGCATTGCAGGCTATATACCGTCGCCTGAAGGCGAGTTTTGATCCGCAATCTCTCTTCAACCCGGATCTTTCCCCCGATGCAAACTAAACTCGCTCCCGAGTACCAGGGCACCTCTGATGGCATGGCCGCCGAGGCCATTTTGCGCAAATGCGTGCATTGCGGTTTTTGTACTGCCACCTGCCCCACCTACCAGCTATTGGGCGACGAGCTCGACGGCCCGCGCGGGCGCATCTATCTGATGAAGCAGGTGCTCGAAGGCCAGCCGCCGACGCGCGCCACCCAATTGCATCTGGACCGCTGCCTGACCTGCCGCAATTGCGAAAGCACCTGCCCCAGCGGCGTCAACTATGCCCAACTGGTCGACATCGGACGCAAGCTGGTGGACGCCAAGGTGGCGCGTCCGCTGGGTGAGCGCTTGACACGTTGGGCCTTGAAAGAAGGCATTCCTTCGCCGCTGTTTGCGCCGGCGATGCGCCTGGGCCAGGCCATGCGCCCGCTGTTGCCCGGCACCCTGAAAAATAAAGTGCCGCAGGCGCAGCCGGCCGGCCACTGGCCCACGCGCCTGCATGCGCGCAAAGTCTTGCTGCTGCAAGGATGTGCGCAACCAGCGATGGCGCCGAATATCAATACCGCCACGGCGCGCGTGCTGGATGCCGTGGGCGTGCAGACCGTGGTGGCCGACAAGGCGGGTTGCTGTGGCGCCGTCAAATTTCATCTGAATGACCAGGACGGCGGTAAAGCCGAAATGCGCGCCAATATCGACGCCTGGTGGCCGTATATCGCGCCTGGCAGCGAGGCTGGCGTGGAAGCCATCGTCATGAATGCCTCTGGTTGTGGCGTGACGGTGAAGGACTATGGCCATTTGTTGCACGACGACCCGGCCTATGCCGACAAGGCCGCACGTGTCAGCGCCCTGACACGCGACCTTAGCGAGTTGCTACCGCAATGGGTGGCGCCCTTGCGTGGGCGCCTGCGCCGCGAGGCCATGACCGCACTGGTGTTCCATCCGCCCTGTACTTTGCAGCACGGGCAGAAATTGCGCGGGGGGGTGGAGCAGTATTTGGCCGAACTCGGATTCCCGATACGCATAGCCAGCAACGAGGCGCATTTGTGTTGTGGTTCGGCAGGCACTTATTCGGTTTTGAATTCGGTGCTGGCGCTGCAACTGCGCGACCGCAAATTGCAAAACCTGCAAGCCCAGCACAACGAAACCGTGATCAGCGCCAACATCGGTTGCATCACCCATTTGCAAAGCGGTAGCGAGCGGCCAGTGCGGCACTGGATCGAGATGCTGGACGCGGCCTTGCCGGCCTGATTCGATAGGCCAGCCGCCGCTGGCAACAAACGACTGCTTACAAAAGAACCACCACTTTTCTGTGGTGGTTTTGTACGCTCACGTCCATTCGCAGGACTGAGCGCAATCGCCTCTTAAGGTTTTTGTAACGGCAGTGCGATACCTTTGTGCGTGCAATCGCGGGAGCCTGGCCGAGCCCAGGTGTTGCATGGGAATCAATCGAATAGCAAACACAAAATGACTACAGCAAGTGTGCCTGAATCAATGCAAAAACCAGTGCCGACGCCGGCGCCAGGCGCCTCGTGGCTGACGGGAGATGCGCTGGTCTATCTGGTGCTGGCGTTGTTGGTTTGGGCAACCTGGCGTATCAGCCAGCTTGGCCTATTCAAAGCCGGTGACAACCTGGGCTATTGGATAGGCGTGGCCGGGTCCGTCATGATGCTGTTGCTATTTAGCTATCCGCTGCGCAAATACTTTCGTTTCGCCCACCACTGGGGAAATATTCGCTGGTGGTTCTGGCTGCACATGGTGCTAGGTGTGCTTGGCCCCTTGTTGATACTGCTGCACTCAAGCTTCCATGTGGCGTCGCTGAATGCCGGCGTGGCGCTCTACAGCATGCTCATTGTTGTCGTCAGCGGGGTGATCGGGCGTTTTTTGTACCAAAGTGTAAATCGCGGCCTGCATGGCAAGAAAGCCGACTTCAAGGCCATGCAGGTAAAGGCCGGAATGGACAAGGAAGACGCCCGCTCGCGCTTGGCCTTTGCCCCGGCGGTAGAACAGCTGTTGAAAGATTTTGAGGCGCGCGAAATGGCCCTCAAGGAGGGAATTCCTGCGGCGCTGCGTAACGTCTTCTGGCTGCCGGTATTGCAGTTTCTGGTGTACCGCCAATGTGTTGCCGAGCTGAATCAGGTGCTGCCGAAAATCGCTGATGCCAACCACTGGAGCCGGGACGATCTGGCACGCCGCAGTCAGCGCGCGCGAAAGATGGTGAAACGCTATTTGAATTCGGTGCTTCTGGTGAACCACTATTCGGCGCTGTCCAGTTTGTTTTCACTGTGGCATGTGGCACATATTCCGTTTGTCTACATATTGATCGTGACGGCACTGGTGCATGTGTATGCCGTTCATGCGTATTAATAGCCTTGGCGTTCGATGAGGTCCGGCGCAATGGCCTGTTCTCGGTTTTGCCATGCACTGCGCGTGCTGGGGCTGGCCTGTGCCGCACTGTTGTGTAGTGGCGTGGTGCGGGCGCAGGGCATTGAATCGATCATGGCGCCAGGCCAGCTGATTCAGGGCCACGCCAAGTACGACGACGATTGCAAGCAGTGCCACGTAAAGCTTGACCGCAAGGCACAAGACAGCTTGTGCATGGCTTGCCACAAGGAAGTGGGTGCGGATGTGCGCACCCAAAAGGGCTACCACGGACGCCTGAATCAGCCCCTGGTTTGCAAGTCCTGCCATGCCGAGCACAAGGGGCGCGACATGAAAATTGTCGTTCTCGACCAGACCCGCTTCGATCACGGAAAAACCGATTACGCGCTCAAGGGCAAGCACGAAAAAGTGGCGTGTGCCAAGTGCCATGTGGCAGGCAAGAAATGGCGTGAGGCGGCCAGCGATTGCAACGCCTGCCACAAGAAGGACGACAAGCACAAGGGCGCACTGGGCAGCAAGTGTGCCGACTGCCATACCGAAAATAGCTGGAAAGAAGCGCGCTTCGATCACGACAGCACGCAGTTCTCCTTAACCGGAAAACACACCGATGTGAAGTGCCTGGACTGCCACAAGGACAACGTCTACAAAGACACGCCTAAGTCCTGCTTCGCCTGCCACCGCAAGGTGGATGAGCAGAAGGGCCACAAAGGCCAGTTTGGCGAGAAGTGCGATAGTTGCCACGGCACCAAGGCCTGGAAGCCGTCAAGCTTCAACCACGACCTGGACACCAAATATGCCTTGCGCGGCAAACACCACAGCGTGGCCTGCAAAGAGTGCCACAGCGGCACGCTGTACAAGGAAAAGACGCCGCAAGAGTGCTGGGCCTGCCACAAGAAAGACGACAAGCACAAGGACACGCTGGGCCACCTCTGCCAGACTTGCCACACAGAAAAATCGTGGAAAGAAGTCGCCAAGTTCGATCACGAAAAAAGCGATTTCCCATTGCTTGGCAAACACGAAAAAGTGGAATGCAAGGCGTGCCACAACAGTGCCATGTACAAGGAGGCGCCCAAGGAGTGCATTGGCTGCCATGAAAAAGACGACAAGCACAGGGCCAATCTGGGCAGAAACTGTGCGGACTGCCATGCCGAAACGGACTGGAAGAGCACCACCGGACGCTTTGACCACGATCGCAGCAAATTCAAATTGCGCAACGCCCACGCTGCCCCGCAGCTGAAATGCGCCGCCTGCCACCAAGACCTGCAGAGCTACCGCAATGGGCGCCTGACCTGCGTGGCCTGCCATAAAAAAGACGACAAGCATGAAGCCCAGTTGGGCGATCAATGTGAGGGCTGCCACAACGACAAGCGCTGGAAAGACAGCCCGTTTGACCATGCCCGCTCGCGCTTTGCCCTCAATGGGCGGCACCTGATTGCCCAATGCAAGGCCTGCCATGAAACCCTGCGCTACAAAGACGCGCCGCGCGACTGTTTCGCATGCCATAAAAAAGAGGACAAGCATGCGTTGGCATTGGGAACGCGCTGTGCGCTATGCCACAACGCCCGGTCCTGGCCGGTAGTGTCGTTTGACCATGACAAGCGCACCAAGTACCGCCTTGAAGGCGAACATGCACTGGTCAAATGCAACGCATGCCATAAGGCGGCAGCCGCCGCAGGCAAGGATATCGCGCCACTTGGCAGTGCTTGTTTGACGTGCCACCGTGACAAGGATGTGCATGCGGGACAGTTTGGTCCGCGCTGCGACGTTTGCCACCAGCCGACGGGCTGGAAAAAAATCAAGAACCGGTTCAACACGACACCTGCAGAGGGTAGCGCCGGTAACCAAAACCAGGGTCAGCCGGGAGGCGTGCAGTGAATCGAATACTTCATTTCTTGTTACGGGTCGGTGCGCGGATGCCGCTGTTCCGGCGTTCGCAGTGTGCGTTTCTGGGGTTTCTGGCGTTGCTGCTGGCGCAGTTGCTGTTTGCCGCAGGGCCCGCACTGGCCCAGTCCGTGGGCGCCGATTTTGACCACGACACGACAGGCTATCCGCTGGTCGGTCTGCACCAGACGGTGCGCTGTGAGAGTTGCCATATCAATGGTGTATTTCAGGGCACGCGTACTGACTGCGTGGCTTGCCATGGCATCACCGCGCCGCGCAGCAATGTGACTATTTCCTCGAGCCACTTGCCGGTCACCGGCATTGCCTGCGAGTCTTGCCATTCACCGGCCAGCCAATTTGGCAGCGCCGTGTTTACCCACGTTTACGTTCTACCCAATAGCTGTTCCAGTTGCCATGGTGGTGCCTATCCGCAAATCCTGTCGGCGCCCCAGGATGCCACGCACAACGTGGCAGCGTCATCCCATACCAGTTGTGATATCTGCCACAACCTGGGCAGCTTCTCCAACCTGCAATTGCTGCCCAACCACATTCCGGTGCAGCCCGGTGGCAGTTGCCTGAATTGCCACAGCACCGATTTCAGTGCCATGCCGAGCGTGACCAACATCCACGCCAATGCGCCCTCGGGCGGCAGCAACTGCGCACAGTGCCATAGCGCGGCGAATGCCGCCATGTATGCGATGCCGACCCTGGTGCCGGCGATCAAGGCACCGCCGGCAAACCATGTTCCGACCGGTTCTGCGGGTTGCGAGGTGTGCCACGTAGGCGTCGGCAGCAGCCTGCAGTTGCCGGTGCAAAACGGTGCCAGCTTTGCAAATTCGCTGTTCAGCCACAGCGGTATCAGTAGCGGCTGCGCTAGCTGCCATGGACCTGGCGCCAGTGGGGCCGGCTATTACGGCGTCTCCAGTATTGTCACCATGCCGACCAGCAGCAGCCCTGGGCCGGTCTCGCACATACCGTCAAATACCAATTGCGAAGCCTGTCATCTGGGCAGCCTGACCGGTTTGGGGCAAATAGCGCCGCATATTTCCGGCAACCCGACTTTGTTTCAATTGCCCGCCCCCAGCAGCGCGCAAATTCATGCCGGCGTGAGCGGCAGTTGCGCCAGCTGCCACGAGGCGAATTCGACCTGGATCGGCATGGCCGCTTATGCGCGCACCGGTACGCCCAGCTACAGCGGTTTTTACACCCGGCCGCAAGCCACGCCGGACGCCTACGGCATGGCGCCGATCGATGCGGCCCACCCGGCGAGCGGTGATTGCTCCCAGTGCCACGCGGGTATCAGCTTCAACGTCAATGCCGTGAAGATGCCGGGCAACCATATTCCGGTGGCCGCCAGCGCGCAATGTACCAACTGCCACGACGCGAATAATTTTGCGACCATGCCGTCGCTCACGCTGATTCATGCCAATGCGCCAGCCAACGCCGCCAATTGCGCGCAATGCCATAGCGCCGCCAATGCCGCAGCGTATGCCATGCCGAGCATGGTGCCGCCCCTCAAGGGACCGACGCCGGACCACATGGCGATGGGCAATCTGGGCTGTGACAGTTGCCATGTGGCAGCCGGGTCGGGCGTCAGTCTGCCGGTACAAACCGGTGCCACGTTCACGCGGGCTGGCTTTATGCATACCGGCATAAGCACCGGGTGTGCCAGTTGCCATGGTGCGATCGATGGCAGCACCGGTGTCGGTACGGCGGTGTCATTCAGTGGCACTACGCAGATGATTCCAAAGTCTGCGGCGAGCCTGGCGCCCAACCACATTCCCACTGCCTTGCCCTGCGAGACCTGCCACACCAGTGTTCCTGCGGCGTTGATTCCCTGGGCCAGCACGGCGGTCAGCTTTGCCGGTGCCAACTTCACCCACAGTGGCATCAGCAACAACTGTGTCAATTGCCACGGTCCCAACGTGAATAGCAATACCTTCTACGGCTTGCCCGGCCTGATTGCGATGCCGGCATCGGGTACGCCGGGCCCGGGCGCACACTTGCCGACTTCCACCACCTGCGAAAGTTGCCACCTGGCGCCGACCGGATTCACCACCAGCATCGGCGTCCTGGGCAGCAGCGGCTTCAAGACGCCAACACCGTCGAATACCCAGATCCATGCCGGTATCAGCAGCGGCTGCGCGGCGTGCCACGAGTACAACTACCAGTGGATCGGGGTGACGACATCACCGTCACCCTACCCGGCCGCAACTGCCGCGCCGTACTCCGGCTTCCAGACCCGCCCGACCGCGGCCGGTGGCGCATTCAGTGTGGTGGACGCGGCGCACCCGGTGAATGGGGATTGCGCGAACTGCCATGGAATATCCACCAGTTTCACGACACCGGTCAAATCCAGCAACCACATTCCTACCGCTGCCAACGCCAGCTGTGCGGCCTGCCATATTGCCGTGGGCGGCAGCATCGACTATTCGCAGATGCCGCCTTCGAGCTACGGCCTGATTCACGCCAATGCACCGTCCAGCAGCAGCAACTGTGCGCAGTGCCATAGCGCGGCCAATGCAGCGCTGTACTCGAATGCCGTGATGAGCATCAAGACGGCGTCGGCAGATCACATCGCGATGGGCAATCTGGGCTGTGAGGCATGCCACGTGGCCAGCATTCCGGTGCAGGCTGGCAGCACTTTTGCCAATGCGTCTTTCAGCCACAGCGGTATCAGCAGCGGCTGTGCCAGTTGCCATGCCTCGGGCAGCAGCTTTTTTGGGGTGGTGCCGAAGTCCGACAATTTGACACCGGCGCACGTGCCCGAGCAGGGGGCGGCCTGCGAGACTTGCCACGTCAACAGCGTTCCATCCATGCTGATACCGGCGACGGGCGCCAGCGGCAGCATGACCACTTTTTCCGGTGCCAAGTTCAGCCATAGCGGACTGAGCGCTGGTTGTGAGACCTGCCACGCCAGCACGGTCGGCAGTGGGACGTTTTATGGCATTAACAGCATCGTGGTGATGCCGCCCTCGGCTACGCCGGGAGCGGCTTCGCACATACCGGTGTCCACCGGCTGCGCAAGCTGTCATGCAGGCAGTGTGCCCGCCGCATTGGTGCCGGGCAACGCGACACACCTGGCGCCCGGAAGCCTGTTTGCAAGTCCGGTTCCTACGGCCAGCATGATTCACACCGGTGTTAGTACCGGGTGCGCGGGCTGTCACGAATACAACAACCAGTGGATGGGGGTAACGACCACACCGACACCGTATGCGGCCACCACGGCAGCCCCGTTCCGCGGCTTCCAGGTGCGCCCGACGGCGGCCGGGGGCAGCTTCAGCTTTGTGGATGCGCTGCACCCGCAAGCCGGCGACTGTTCGAATTGCCATGGCAGTTTCGTTGACTTCAGCAGCCCATCCAAATCCGCCAACCACATTCCGACAGCCGCCAATGCCAGTTGCGCTGCCTGCCATATCGCTGTGGGCGGCACGATTGACTATTCGCAAATGCCGCCGTCCAGCTACGCTGCGATTCATGCGAACGCACCGTCCAGCACCAGCAACTGCGCCCAGTGCCACAGTGCTGCCAACGCCGCGCTCTATTCCAACGCGGTGATGACCATCCGCAGCGTTCCGAGCAACCATATTGACATGGGCAGCGCCGGTTGCGAGGCCTGCCACGTGGCCAGCGTGCCGGTACAAGTGGGGAGCACCTTTGCCTATTCCTCGTTCAGCCATAGCGGCATTACGGCCAGCTGTGCCAGCTGCCACGCCAGTGGCAGTGCCTTCTATGGCGTCACGCCCAAGTCGGACAGCCTGACGCCGCCGCACGTTCCCGAGCAGGCCGGCGCGGCGTGCGACAGCTGCCACCTGAACAGCGTCCCGACCATGCCGATACCCGCCACCGGTGCGACCGGCACCATGACCACGTTTGCCGGCGCCAAGTTCAGCCATAGCGGACTGAGCTCCGGTTGCGAAACCTGCCACGCGAGCAGCATTGCCAGCGGCTCGTTCTACGGTATCAACAGCATCGTCGTGATGCCGCCCAGCAGTGCCCAGGGTTCCACCTCGCACATTCCCACGTCGGCCAGTTGCGCCAGCTGCCATGCAGGCAGCGTGCCGACGACGCTGGTGCCCGGCAATGCAGCGCACCAGGCGCCGGGCAGTCTGTTTGCCACGCCGGTGCCCACCGCCGCCATGATTCATGCCGGCGTTAGCAGCGGCTGTGCGGCTTGCCACGAATACAACTACCAGTGGATGGGGGTGACCAGCACGCCGTCGCCCTATGCGGCAACAGGTGCGGCACCTTTTCGGGGCTTTCAGACGCGCCCCACGTCGGCCGGCGGCACCTTCAGTTTTGTTGATGCCGGGCACCCGCTGGCCGGTGACTGTTCCAACTGCCATGGCAGTCTGGTCGATTTCACCGCGCCATCCAAGCCGGCCAACCATATTCCGACGGCAGCGACTGCGGCCTGTACCGCTTGCCACGTGAATACCAATTACGCGGCCATGCCGACGCTGACGGCGATCCATGCCAATGCGCCGTCCAGCAGCAGCAATTGCGCGCAGTGCCACAGTGCCAGCAACGCAGCGAGTTATTCGAACGCCGTGATGGTGATCAAGCCCGTGCCGGGGAATCACATCGATATGGGCTCACTCGGCTGCGAGGCTTGTCACGTGGGCAGCAATTCCAGCCTGATGCTACCGGTGCAGAACGGCGCCACCTTTGCCAACTCGGCATTCAGCCACCAGGGTCTGTCCAAGCTGTGCGCGGACTGCCACGGCAGCAGCGTTACGGCAGGCACCTTCTTTGGGGTGACGCCCAAGACCATTGCCAGCCTGGCGCCGGCGCACGTGCCGACCACGCTGGCTTGCAATGTCTGTCATGCCAATGTGCCTGCAGGCCTGGTGCCGCCGAGTGGCGGTGGCAGCATTGCCAACTTTGGCAACGCCAGTTTCATTCACACCGGTATCAGCAGTGGCTGCAATACCTGCCACGACCCGAGCATTACCAGTAGCTCGTTCTATGGCTTGCCCAATATTGTGGTGATGCCGCCGACGGCGCCGGTCGGCGCCAGCGCGCACTTGCCAACGTCGACGACTTGCGAAACCTGCCATGCAGTACCGAGTGGATTCACCACTACGGCGGGCCCGCTGGGCAGCAGTGGCTTCAAGTCGCCGGCGCCTACGGCCGCGATGATCCATACCGGCATCAGCAGCAATTGCGCCGCCTGCCATGACACCAATAACAGCTGGCTGAGTGTTGCGGTCTATCCGATCACCAGCGCCGCCCCGTACCGGGGTTTCCAGACCCGGCCGCAGGCCAGCGCAGGGCAGTTTTTTGTCGCCGATGCAGCGCATCCCGCGAGCGGTGATTGCGCCAACTGCCATGGCAGTTTTGTTGATTTCACGGCACCGTCGAAGCCGGCCAACCACATTCCGACATCGGTCAGCGCCGCCTGTGCGTCCTGCCACATTGCGGTGGCAGGTGCGATCGACTATTCGCAGATGCCGGTGTCAAGCTACGGCAATATCCATGCGAATGCGCCGTCGAGCAGCAGCAACTGTGCCCAGTGCCATAGCGCTGCCAATGCCGCGCTTTATTCCAATGCGGTGATGGCGATCAAGACGGTGCCGGCCAACCACGTGGACTTGGGCGGACTGGGCTGCGAGGCCTGCCACGTGGCCAGCATTCCGGTGCAGTCGGGCAGCAGCTTTGCCAATGCCTCATTCAGCCACAGCGGCATTACTACCAACTGCGGCAATTGCCATTCCAGCGGCAGTACGTTCTATGGCGTCACGCCCAAGTCGGACAACCTGACGCCGATGCACGTGCCAGTGATGACCCCTCTGGGGTGCGAAACCTGCCACGTCAACAGCATACCCGCCATGTTGATTCCGGCGAGCGGTGCCAGCGCCGGAATGACGACTTTTGCCGGTGCCAAGTTCAGCCACGGCACGCTGAGCTGGGGCTGTGAGACCTGCCACGCGAATTCAATCACGGCCTCGTCTTTCTATGGCATCAGCAGTATCGTGACCATGCCGGCGTCGGCGCTACCTGGGTCGACTTCGCACATTCCATCGACCGCGACCTGTGTCAGTTGCCATGCCGGCAGTGTGCCGTCTGCGCTGCTGGCCGCCAACGCTGCACACCTGGCACCGGGGACCGGTTTTGCCACGCCGGTGCCGACTTCGTCGATGGTGCATACCGGCGTCACCAGTGGGTGCGCCAGCTGCCATGAGTTCAATAACCAGTGGGTCGGCGTAACGACTTCGCCCTCGCCGTATCCGGCAGCCATGACTGCGCCATATACCGGATTCCAGACCCGGCCCACTGCCGCTACCGGACAGGCTTTTAGCGTGAGCGATGCGGCGCACCCGGGCAGTGGTGACTGCTCCAACTGCCATGGCGGCTTCACCGATTTCACGGCGCCGTCCAAACCGGCCAACCACATTCCCACGGCGACTACGGCGACTTGCAGCGCCTGCCACGCCAACCCCAATTACGCCATCATGCCGCAGAGCCAATATGCGGCGATCCATGCGAATGCGCCGTCCGCCAGCAGCAATTGTGCGCAATGCCACAGCGCCGCCAATGCGGCGACCTATGCCATACCGGCGATCAGTTTCAGCATCAAGGCGCCAGCGAGCAACCACATCGCCATGGGCAATCTGGGCTGCGAGTCTTGCCACAGCGCCAGCATTCCGGTGCAGAACACCTCGGTGTTTGCAGGAGGACTTTTCAGTCACAGCGGTATCAGCAGTGGCTGCGCCAGTTGCCACGTGAGCGGGCTGACGTTCCAGGGGGTCAGCAATATCGTGGTGATGCCGCAAACCAGCACGCCGGGCGCCACGGCGCACCCGCCAACCACCAGCGTCTGTGAGAGTTGCCACCTCGGCAGCACGCCGACCACCTTGCTCGGCGTGGCCAGCACGCCGGCCCTTGGTTCGACGGCGTTTGCGACACCGGCGCCGGACACCAACATGATCCACAACAACCTGGCGGCCGGTGCGGTGTGTTCCACCTGCCATGAAGCCGGCCGCCTGTGGGTCAGCATGGGCAAATATCCGATTACCAGCAGCAGTCCCTATACCGGCTTCCAGACCCGTCCGATTTCCGGAGGCAGCACGTATAGCGTGAATGACGCACTCCATCCAAGCAGCGGTGAGTGTTCGGTGTGTCATAGCGGCTTCAGCGATTTCGCGGCGACTGCCAAGCCGGCCAACCACATCCCGTATGCGGCCACCGCCAGCTGCACCAGTTGCCACACCGCCGGCAGCAACGGCTTGGACTATTCGGTCATGCCGCAGTCCTCCTGGAGCGCCATTCATGCCAATGCGCCGTCCAGCAGTACCAATTGCGGGCAATGCCACAGCGCGGCCAATGCTGCCAATTACGCGATACCGGCCGCCAACTTTACGATCAAGGCGCCTGGCAGTGACCACATGCCAATGGGCGCATTGGGTTGTGAAAATTGCCATACCGGCAGTTTGCCGGTGACCTCCACCAGCAGCTTTAAAAACGCCGGTTTCAGCCATACCGGATTTACCACTTGCGCGCCATGCCACAGCACGGTGGGCGGCAACGCGCTGCAGTTCTCGGCATCGGGTTTAACGCCGCTGACGCCGAAGTCGACGGCGGGCCTGGCGCCAGTGCATGTGCCCTCGACGCAAGACTGTGTGCTGTGCCACACCAACGTACCGAGCGCCGTCATTGCCTACGGCAGCAGCACGTACTCTTTTGCCGGCGGGCAGTTCAGCCACGCGGGCATCAGCAGCGGCTGCGTGAGCTGCCATGGCTCGGGTGTGACTGGCACCAGCTTCCAGGGCATCAGCAGCATTGTGGTGCTGTCGAACTACAGTGCCACGGCGGGTGCCAGCGCGCATATTCCGGTCAGCGGCTATTCGGACTGCGAGATCTGTCACACTGCGAATACGCCCGCCACGCTGGTGGCGGCCAATGCCAGCAGCACGGTTTTTGGCAGCACCCAGTTCAAGTCCCCGGCGCCTACCGGGGCAGTGATTCACTCCAAGATCAACGTGCCATGCCAAAGCTGCCACGAGGCCGGCATGCAGTGGATTGATGTCACGCTGTACACCCGTTCGCCGACCACCTTTGTGTCGGGTGGAACCTATATTGGTTACCAGACCCGGCCGACGGCCGCCGGCGCGGCCTATTCAGTGGTGGACAGCAACCACCCGACGAGCGGGGATTGCGCCAATTGCCATGGCAGCACGGTAGATTTCAACATCACGTCAAAGCCGAGCAACCATATCCCGACGGCAACGACGGCGGCCTGTACCGCCTGCCATACGCAAATCGGAACCAGCAGTGATTTCTCGGTGCTGCCGACACTGCCCAACATCCATGCCTATGCGCCAACGCCGACCGGCAACTGTGCGCAGTGCCACAGTGCCGCCAATGCGCCGACCTTCAACATGACGGTGAACGGCGTCCCCTATGCGGTCAAGGCGCCATCGTCGAATCACGTGCCACTGGCCGGTAGCACTGCCTGTGAGACCTGCCACGTTGGCACTGGCAGCAGTCTGGCGAGCACTGCGGTGCCGGTGGGTGCCAGCTTCAATGGTTCGCTGTACGCACACACCGGTATCACCACCGCTTGTGCCAGCTGCCATGGCACCGGTATTGGCAACAGCAGCTTTGCCAATATTCCGGCGATCGTTGCATTGACGACCAGTGCCACCACCAATGGCGCCAGCAGCCACATTCCCACAGCTGCGGCGTGTGAAGCCTGTCACCTGGGCAATGTGCCTGCCGGCCAGATGACCTTGCCCACCACGGTCAGCATCAGCGGCGGCGCCACGCAGTTCAAACTGGCCCTCACCAGTGCCAGCAATACCGCGCTGCACGCTGGCATCACGGCCGGCTGCGCGACTTGCCATGAAAAGAATTACCTCTGGCTGGGCATGCAGCAGACCGGCTATTACGCCAGTTCCACGGTGGCTGGTGGCGCCAGTTACACCGGCTTCCTGACGCGCCCCTATGGCGTCACGGGCAACAACTACACCGTCAATGATGCGAACCACGCCTCCGGCACGCTGGCTTCGGGCGACTGCTCACAATGCCATGGCAGCACGACAAGCTTCTCGTCCGCTGCGCAGCCGGCCGGGCACATGCCGACCAGCACCAGCACCTGCAGCACCTGCCACTTGACCGCGGGTGACTATGGCACCACCACGTTGGCGGCACCGGCCGCATTGCATCCCGGCATTAGCGCTGTGGTCACCAAATTGACGGCCATACCTGCGCTGAGCAGCACCAGCTGCGTCACCTGCCACACCGTGGGTAGCGGTGGAACCAGCGGCAAAGCGCCATTTTCCGGTTGCACCACGGTGCAGGCCTCTTGCGCCTCTCCACCGCCTTTGAGCAGCTACCAACCGATGGTGACTGCCGGCAAAGTCGGCGGCGTCGGACTCGGTACCGCCAGTGTTACCCACGTACCGATTGGCACGCTGGACTGCACCGGCTGCCATGCCAGTGTGTCGGCCTTCTCGGGCACCACCATGGGGACCAATGGCCATTCGAACGCCACCTTGGGCGGTGACAAGTGCCTGAGCTGCCACGAGGCCGGTCTGAGCTTTAGCCCGACCACGAGCACGATCACCAAGCGCCCCAGCAATCACACTGGCAGCAAGGCCGCGCCGAATGATTGCAGCGGCTGCCACAAATATTCATCGGGCGGTTTTCGCTTGCTGGTCAAGCCGAGCCTGCGCGCCGCATCGGTCAACCCGGACATCAATCGCCTGCGTCCGGGGTCGCAGTGGAACCTGCCTTCGCGCGGTGCGCTGGGCAATGCCTTCAACCACCAGGGCGTGGAGGTCGGGCGCTGCAAGACCTGCCACGATGGCCGCAAGGCTTCGGGCATGCCGGCACGCCATTTGATGGTGAGCCAGTCCTGTGACACCTGCCACCGCACCAGCGCCTGGTTGCCGGCCCAGTTCACACATGCGGGGGTGTCGCCGAATACCTGCATGGCGTGCCACAACGGACTCAGTGCAACGGCGCGGCCGGCAGGCCATTTCATGACGGCGCGTTCTTGCGACGCCTGCCATAAGACGGCGTTCTGGAGTCCGGTCAGCTATAGCCACTTGTCGCCGGCCTACCAGTCCGCGCCCGGCTTGGCGACTTGTATCAGCTGTCACATTACCAACAGCGAAATCATTCCGCGCCAGCTGCGGGCCTTGAATCGCGTCAAGCCGTCTTAGGTGGGGCCCTGAATTGAACATGACAAAAGGCATTGCCTACCCCCTGCTTCTCGCCTTCGCCTGCTGGGCCGATTGGGCTGGCGCGCAAACCATCGACGCCATGGAATGGGTCCAGTCGGGCCAGGACCGGGTGTTGCGCATTGGCTTTACGGCGAATGTGCACTACCTGCGGCAAACGCCCCAGGCCGACAGCATTACCGATCTGGCCCAGCTCAGTTTTCAGATCGTCGCGGCCGACGAGTCGGTGCTGGCACAAGTAGTCGAGGAAGGCAAGCATCTGGATGCCGGTGTCGACACCCCCAATGTGGACTTGACGTATGTGCCACAGCCCGCCTTCAGTCCCAAGATAGTGACATTGCGCCTGGGCAGCAAAGTGCAGGTGCAGGCGCGCCAGGGCCGGGATGGGCGTTCCATCGAAGTGATTTTGCTGCACGCGGACAGCAGCCTGGCTTTGCCGGCGATGGTGGAGTCCGTGGCGGACCGCCATTTCATGCTGCAGCTTCAGTCACCGCAAGATTCATCGGCTTTGCCGCGCTTGCCATCACAGCTGCAGGACTATGCATTGTTTACCCGCCCGACGGCGGGCTCCAAGGTCGGTGACAACGACCTGATGCTGGGCTATTTCAAAACCGAACAGGATGCGCAGACCGTGCTGGCCCAGGTACGCAAACGCTTTGCCGACGCGCGGGTGCTGCCCTGGGAGGCGCCCGCGCAAACACCGGTACCGGGGCCGGCGCCGGTGCCGCTCCCAGCAGCGGCAGCGGCAGAGATGGCCGCGGGCAGTGCGCCCGGCACGACAGCAGCGGAGGTGGTGGCGCAGGGCAAAGCCTTGCTCAGCGAAGGTCAGCAGGCCCTGCAGGAAAACCGGTTTCAGGATGCGGTTGACCGGTTCAATCAGGCCTTGATGTTGCCACCCAATCCCGCGTCCCAGGCCACCCAGGAGTTGATCGGCCAGGCCTGGGAGGGCTTGAACAAGCCCGACAAGGCGCGGCTCGAATACCAGCTCTATCTCAAGCTCTATCCGCAGGGGCCGGATGCCGAACGCGTGGCGCTTCGCCTGGCACAATTGCCGCCGCCCCTGCCGGTGGCCGCAGCGTCCCCGGCTGCCGGGCCGGCGAAAAGCCGTTACAGCGCCACCGGCAGCATTTCGCAGTATTACTACGGCGGCAACACCAAAACCGAGTCGCTGGTCAACATCGCTTCCGGCGTGGACCAGAACACCTTGAGCCTGACCACCCAATCGGTACTGGTCTCGAGCTGGGATGCCAGCGCCAAATACGAAGGCGATGGCGAGCAGACCAAGTTGGTGATGCGCGGTTCGCACTCTGACAATCTCGCCGACTCTTCCACCCTGACCACTGCGACCCAGGGTCTGATCAGTGCTGCCTATATGGACTACCACCACGATGCCAGCGGTCTGAGCCTGCGTGCCGGACGCCAGTCGGCGATTGGTGGCGCCATGTTTGGTTTGTTTGACGGGGTGTCGGCCAGTCTGCCGTTTGGCCAAGGCTACAAAGCCGACGCAATGTTCGGCGTGCCCGCCAATACCTTGATCAATGCGCCGCAGCAAGTGCTGATGGGCGCCATGATCGAGGCGGATAACCTGTTCCCGCATTGGGGCGGCAATGTGTCGCTGGTGCAGCAGAACACCGAGGGCATCGTCGACCGCCAGGCGGTGGGCCTGGATACACGCTATTTCGGTGATACCGTGTCGATGTATTCGCAGATCGATTACGACATCAATCTGAATGTGCTCAACGCAGTGACTTTGCAGGGTTCAATGCAGGGTCCTTGGGACAGCACGGTGACGCTGATGCTGGACGACCGCAAAGCGCCAACGCTGCAGGTGAGTGACGCGCTGATAGGTTCGAACTTCATGTCGCTGGCCCAGATGGTGGCGGCGCAGGGCCTGGCCAGCGTACAAAGTGCCGCACTGGGGACCGCCGCCGAGGCCAAGCAGGCGATGCTCAGTGTGTCGCGCGCATTGGCGCCGAAATGGCAGGGCTCGATGGACCTGCGTTATAGCGAGGTCAGCGCCTTGCCTGCGATTGGCAATTTCCAGGCGACGCCGGCGACCGGCGCTCAGTACAACGTATCGGTACAGCTGACCGGCTCCAATTTGTATTCGGCGCGTGATATCAATGGCTTCAACCTCAGTTACCTCAGCTCCGACCTGATGCAGGGAACCCAGATCGCCTACAACAACCTGACCGGTATTTGGGGCAGTGCCGGCAGCATCGAACCCTCGATTCGCTATTACACCCAGACCGACAACACAGATACCCGGCTGGTTCGCATATCGCCGGGCTTGCGCTTGTCCTACAAGTTGTCGCCGCGCGCCAGCGTGATGGGGGAAAGCATTTATGAGTTGTCGCAAACCGATGGTCCGACCAACCATGAAACCAGTTCCTCGGTCTATTTTTATGTCGGTTATCGCTATGACTTTCAGTAGCCGCCGCGCCCCTAGCCCGTGGCGCCTACTGCTGCTGGGCTTCAGCTGGTGTGTTCCATTGCTGGCGCATGCGGGCCTGGGCCAAAGCGAAAGCAGTGTGGCCCAGGACAGCAGCAGGCTGCAGGCGCGCCATGCGCGTTCGCTGCAAGCCGGCTATACCCTGCATGAATTGCAAATGGCGGATGGCTCTCGCATTCGCCAGTACGTGGGTGCTGACCAGCGCGTGTTTGCCATCAGCTGGCATGCCATGCACAAGCCTGATTTGACGCAACTGCTGGGTGACGCCTACCCGCGCTATGCCAGCGCGGCCCAGGCGGCGGCCAGGCGGGGCGGCATACAGCGCCATTTTCACCACCAAAGCCTGGATCTGGTGGTGCATAGCAGCGCGCACTTGCATCTGTTTGCCGGCTATGCCTATCGGCCTTCGATGTTTCCAGCGGGCTACCAACTGCCGGCCAGCGGTCTGGAGTGAGCAGAAGGTGCGCGTTTTATATTCATGGTGGGGGATTCGGTGGCTGCTGGTGCTGGCGGTGTGGGTCGTGGCGGGCTGCGGCGGCGGCGGAAACTCGACCGAAACCCGCATTTCTGGCACCGCAGTGAATGCCCAGGGTGCCAGTCCTGCGGTGAACCTTCCCTATACCTTTGTGCAAAGCGCCAACAACATGCAGGTACAAGTGGATGCCGGACCCGCCGGCGCGTTCACGCTGGCGCCAAACGCCAATATCCTGTTTGCCAGCGTGACAGTTTGCGAGCCGGGCAGTAGCACGCATTGCCAGACGATTGACCATGTTCAGGTCGACACCGGATCGGTCGGCTTGCGGGTGCTCGCCAGCCAGCTGAGTCAACTGCATTTGCAGTCGCCGCCGCTGGCCGGTGATCCCCTGTGGGAGTGTTATCCGTTTGTGGTGGGGGGCTTGTGGGGCGCCAATGTGGTGGCTGATGTGGGCTTGGGCCAGCAAACCGCGAGCGCGGTCCCGATCCAGCTGATTCAGGACAACCCCAATGCGCCGCTGCAGGCTAGCGCCGACTGCGCCAATGCGACCAATAACCAGATACTGGGCAGCGCCTCGGCGCTCGGCGCGAATGGCATTCTGGGCATTGGCAGCGTCACCCTGGACTGTGGTTCGATGTGCCAAAGCGGCGTATATACCGGCTCGTTTATCCAGTATTACCAGTGCCCCGCCAGCGCCACCAATTCCAGCGCCTGCAGCGCTGCTGCGGTGCCGGTGAATATGCAAACCTATAACCCGGTCGCTGCTATTTCCGACCCCGCCTATAATAACGGCGTAGTGCTGGCGATGCCTGCCGTGACCAGCAGCGTAGGCGCATTGACAGCCAGCGGCGAGTTGATTTTTGGCGTAGATAGCCAGGCCAATAACCAGACCGCAAGCGCGCCAAAGGTGTACATGGGCACGAACCCGGCAAGCAGTGGCTATCTGAATATCAGCACCGTGTACCAGGGGCAAACCTATACCAACAGCTATCTGGACAGCGGAACCAATACGCTGGTATTTCCGGACAGTGGGCTGGCGCTTTGTGCCGGTTCGGGCTGGTATTGCCCGAGCGCAGCCGTAGCCACTTCGGCAACGCTGGCGGACGGTGACGCACCTGCGCAACATCAGGTGCTGGTGAATTTCGATGTCGGCAATGCCGATGCCTTGTTTGCAACGGTGAACACGGCGTTCAGCAATCTGGCTGCACCGGCGCCGGCAGCCACACCGACATTTGCCTGGGGCATGCCTTTCTTTTACGGACGCCGCGTCAGCATGTCGATTTGGGATCTGATGAGCGCTGCCGGGCCTTGGTATGCTTGGACGTCCCTTTGAGCACGGGCACACAGGAAAGTACATGCAACAAATGCCAGGAGTTCGAATTGGGTGATGTCATGCGGGCGCAGGCACTGGCAGTGCGGCGCGGCACCGAAGTGCTGTTCAAGGCCCTGGATTTTGAATTGCCGGGCGGCCAGCTGACCTGGTTGCGCGGCTCCAATGGCAGCGGCAAAACCAGCCTGCTGCGGGTGGTGGCCGGCCTGGCACGTGCGGACAGCGGCGATTTGCACTGGAACGGTGTGCCGCTGAACCAGGCCGAGGACTACCGCGCCAAGCTGCTCTATCTGGGCCACGCCAACGGTTTGAAAGACGATTTGACAGCGCTCGAATCGCTGCAATTCCTGACGCGTATCCATGGCCGCAGCTATAGCCCAGCCGTGCTGGAGGCGGGCATGCGCCGCCTGGGCGTGGCGCACCGGCGCAAGCTGCCGGCACGCATGCTGTCGCAGGGCCAGCGCCGGCGCGTCGTGCTGACCCGCCTGGCACTGGAAACCGCACCCGGCTTCTGGGTGCTGGACGAGCCATTTGATGCGCTCGACGACGCTGGCGTGGCGCTGGTGCAGGAGCTATTCCATGAAAACGTGCGGCGCGGGGGCAGCGTGCTATTTACCAGCCATATTCCGATCGCCGCCGCCGGCGTGCCGATCCAAGAATTGACCTTGCAAGGGATGCGCAAGCCATGAACGGGTTGATTGCTATTTTGGGGCGTGACCTGCGTCTGGCCAGTCGGCGTTCTACCGAGGCTTTGATGCCGGTGGTCTTCTTTGTGGTCGCTGCCAGCCTGTTTCCGTTCGGTGTCGGGCCGGAGCCCGGCATGCTCAAGCAGATCGCGCCGGGCATCGTCTGGGTCTGTGCCCTGCTGTCGTCGATGCTGTCGCTGAACTCCATGTATGCCAGCGACTACAGCGATGGCTCGCTGGAGCAGATGCTGATATCGGGCACCTCCAGCATTGAAGTGGCGGCGGCCAAGTGCATTGCCCACTGGCTGATGTCGGGGTTGCCGCTGATTCTGGTCTCGCCGCTGCTCGGTCTGCTGTTTGGCATGGGCTGGCAGGCGATTGGCATCATGATGTTCGGTTTGCTGCTGGGCACGCCGATCCTGAGCCTGCTCGGTGGCATGGGTTCGGCCCTGACACTGGGTTTGCACAATGCCGCCATCTTGATCTTGCTCATTGTTTTGCCATTGTGTATCCCCGTTCTGATCTTCGGTGCGGGGGCCGTTACAGCGTCCGAGGTAGGATTGGCGCCCGACGGACATTTTTATCTTTTAGGCGCATTGCTGCTATTGACTTCGCTGGGCGCGCCGGTGGCGACGGCTTCGGCCTTACGTATTTCTGTATGAAACACCTTCCCCGCTTTTTTACTTTCGCCGCGCCGTCGCGCTTTTACCGCCTGGCGGGCTGGACTATTCCCTGGTTTTATGCCACCGCGCTGCTGTTTGCGCTGGCCGGCTTGTATATGGGATTTTTTGTCGCCCCGGTGGACGCCACCCAGGGTAACTCTTATCGCATCATCTTTATCCACGTTCCTGCGGCCTGGATGTCGATGGTTCTGTACATGGCGATGGCGGGTTGGGCGGCGATTGGCTGGGCCTTCAATGCGCGCATGGCGGCCATGATGGCGCGCGCGCTGGCGCCAACCGGCGCCGCCTTTACCTTCCTGGCTTTGTGGACCGGCGCCTTCTGGGGCAAACCGACCTGGGGTGCCTGGTGGGTCTGGGACGCGCGCCTGACGTCCGAACTGATCTTGTTGTTCCTGTACCTGGGCTTCATGGCGCTGGTCGAAGCGATTGACGATACGCGCCGCGCTGACAATGCCGGGGCCTTGCTGGCCATCGTCGGCGCGGTCAATGTGCCGATTATTTACTTCTCGGTGCGCTGGTGGAATACCCTGCACCAGGGCGCCTCGATCAGCATGACGGCGGCGCCGAAAATGGCCAGCACCATGCTGACGTCGATGTTATTGATGACTATTGCCTGCTGGGCATACGCCTTTGCGGTAGTTTTCCTGCGCGCGCGGGCGCTGATTCTGGAGCGCGAGCGTTCTTCCGACTGGGTTCAGGCCTTGTTCGGTCAATCTCAAAAAGGTGTGTCATGAACTGGAATAGTGCCGGCGAATTTTTCGCCATGGGCGGCTACGGCCTCTATGTCTGGGGCTCTTATGGTGTGGTGGCGGCCTGGATGCTGGCAGAGCCGCTGCTGGCCTGGCGCCGTTTTCGCGCCGCCCGCAGCGCTGCTGCCGAGTGGGAAGAACTGGGAGCCGCCGTATGAAGCCGCGCCATAAACGACTGGCCATTGTGGCGGTGGTGCTGGTAGTGATTGGCGCTGCCGCAGCGCTGATTCTCAATGCCTTCCAAAGCAATCTGGTGTTTTTCTTTTCGCCGTCGCAAATTGCCTCCAAGGAGGCCCCGGTGGGGCGCACCTTCCGTCTGGGCGGGCTGGTGGTGGCGGGCAGCGTCAAGCGCGATGGGGTGGCGGTGGACTTCCTGGTGACCGATACCGCCAAGACGGTGCCGGTGCATTTTGAGGGCATCCTGCCCGACCTGTTCAAGGAAGGCAAAGGCGTGGTGGCCCAGGGCAAGCTGCAGGACGGTGTCTTTGTGGCCAAGGAAGTGCTGGCCAAGCACGATGAAAACTATATGCCGCCAGAAGCGGCCGAAGCTCTGAAGAACGCTGCCAAGAGCAATGAGAAAACCGCAGCATCACTGGTAACTGGCAAATAAACATGATTCCTGAAATTGGACACCTGGCACTCTGGCTGGCCTTGGGTGTGGCTTTGATCGTTGGCCTGATTCCCATGGCCGGTGCCGCGCGTGGCCGGGACGACTGGATGGCGCTGACGCGTCCGGCCACTTACCTGCTGTTTGGCCTGGTGACGCTGGCATCGGCGTGCCTGATGTACGCCTTTGTCGCCAGCGACTTCAGCGTGCTGTATGTGGCTTCCAACTCGAATACGCATCTGCCGCTGCAGTACCGCGTCGCCGGGTTCTGGGGTGGCCATGAAGGTTCCCTGCTGTTGTGGATGCAGATGCTGGTGGTCTGGATGCTGGCGGTGTCGCTGTTCAGCCGCCATCTGCCACGCCCGGTGCTGGCGCGTATTTTGTCGGTCATGGGTTTGGTCTGCGTCGGCTTTGTGCTGTTCATGCTGCTCACCTCGAACCCCTTTGACCGCTTGTTGCCGGTGCCCGAGGATGGCCGCGATCTGAACCCCTTGCTGCAGGACCCGGGCATGGTGTTCCACCCGCCGATGCTGTACATGGGGTATGTTGGCTTTTGCGTCGCTTTTGCCTTTGCCATTGCGGCGCTGATTGGCGGCAACCTGGACGCCACCTGGGCGCGCTGGACGCGGCCCTGGACCACCGTGGCCTGGATGTTCCTGACCGTCGGCATTGCATTGGGCAGTGCCTGGGCCTATTACGAACTGGGCTGGGGTGGCTGGTGGTTCTGGGACCCGGTGGAAAATGCCTCGCTGATGCCCTGGTTGCTCGGCACCGCGCTGATCCACTCGCTGGCGGTGACGGAAAAGCGCGGCAGCTTCAAGAACTGGACCGTGCTGCTGGCGATTTTGGCGTTTTCTTTTTCGCTGCTCGGCACCTTCCTGGTTCGTTCCGGGGTGCTGTCGTCGGTGCACGCCTTTGCCACTGATCCGCGCCGCGGCCTGTTCATTCTGGCTTTCCTGACGGTGGTGATCGGTTCCTCCTTCGCGCTGTTCGCCTGGCGCGCACCCACCGTGGGCCTGGGCGCCCGCTTTGCTTTGTTCTCCAAGGAGACGGCGCTGCTGGCCAACAACGTTTTGTTTGTGGTGGCTGCCGGTGTGGTGCTGCTGGGTACCCTGTACCCGCTGCTGCTGGACGCCCTGGGCATGGGCAAGATTTCGGTGGGGCCGCCGTACTTTGACTCGGTGTTCCTGCCCCTGATGGTTCCGACCATCTTTCTGATGGGTGTCGGGCCGCTGGCACGCTGGAAGGAAACTTCGGTGCCGGACCTGGCCAGCCGCCTCAAGTGGGCGGCCGGCGTGACCGTGGTCAGTGCCGTGCTCAGCGGCTGGCTGGCGGGGTCCGTGCACCTGGTTGCCAGCATCGGTTTGATGATGGCCTTCTGGATTTTCACTTCGGTAGCAACCGACTTCTGGGAGCGTGTGCGCCCCGAGGGCAAGGGTTTTGCGGAAATGCGCCGCAAGATGGGTCAGATCCCCCGGGCCCTGGTCGGCATGCTGGTGGCGCACATTGGCGTGGCCATGTTCTGTCTGGGTGTGACCATGGTCAAGACCTATGAGGTTGAGAACGACGTCAAGATGAACGTTGGCGACAGCACCACGGTGCGCGGTTATGAGTTTGCCTTCAAGGGTGTGCAGAGCATCCAGGGTCCTAACTACGAGGCCACCCGGGCCACCATAGACATCTCGCGCAACGGCCAGCACATTACCCAGCTGCGTCCGGAAAAACGCGTTTACCAAGTGCAGCAAAACCCGATGACCGAAGCCGCCATTGCGCCCGGACTGACACGCGACCTGTATGTCTCCATGGGCGAGGAAGTGGAGGGCGGGGCCTGGATCATCCGGGTTTACGTGAAACCCTTTATCGACTGGATCTGGGGCGGCTGTCTGGTGATGGCTTTGGGTGGTTTCCTGGCCGTTACGGACCGCCGCTATCGGCGCAAGGCGGGAGTGCAATCGTGAAATACCTGAAATTTTTATTACCCCTGGGCATTTTTCTGGCGCTGGTGCTGTTTCTGGCCCGTGGTCTGCAACTCGACCCGCGCGAAGTGCCCTCGCCACTGATCAACAAACCGGCACCGGCTTTCGCGCTGGACCAGCTGGACAAACCCGGCGCCATCATCAAGCGCGACGACATGCTGGGCAAGGTCTGGCTGCTGAATGTGTTTGCCTCCTGGTGCGTTGCCTGCCGCGAAGAGCATCCGCTGTTGGTCGAGTTTTCGCGCCTGAAGATGCTGCCGATTTATGGCCTCAACTACAAAGACGAGCGTATTGCCGGCATGAAGTGGCTGTCCAGTTTTGGCAACCCCTATGAGGCCCTGCTGTTTGACCACGACGGTCGCGTCGGCATCGACTATGGCGTCTACGGCGTGCCGGAGTCGTTTCTGATCGATGCCAAGGGCGTGATTCGCTACAAGCAGATCGGCCCATTCACGCAGGAGTCGATTGACACCCAATTGATCCCGCTGGTGCAGCAGCTCAAGAAGGAGGCCGGCAATGTCTAAATGGATGGCACTTGTATGCCTGGCGCTAACCCTGTTGCTGTCCGTGGCCCGTGCCAACGAGGCGGCACCCGCTGCCGCCGATCCGGTGCTGGAAGCGCGTATGCTGAGCATCACGGCCGAACTGCGCTGTCTGGTGTGCCAGAACCAGACCATTGCCGATTCCCATGCCGACCTGGCCGTCGATCTGCGCAATCAGGTGCGTGAAATGCTGCAGGCTGGAAAAACTGACCAGCAGGTGGTCGATTTCATGACCGAGCGCTATGGCGATTTTGTGCTGTACCGCCCGCCGTTCAAGGCCACCACCGTGCTGCTGTGGGTCGGACCGGCGCTGATGGCGCTGATCGGGCTGCTTTGTCTGGTGCTGGTGCTGCGCCGGCGCAGCCGCATGCCGGCGGACCGCTTTGATGCGGACGAAGCCGACGCCGAAGAAACCCCGAACAGCTCCGGGCCTGCTGCGCCCTGATACCGAGAGAGTAAGACTACAAAATGACCCAAGCGAATCCTTCGATTGAAGACATCAAGTCGCGGCTTGCGCAACTCAAAAGTTTGCACGAGGCTGGCACGCTGTCGGCCAGCCAGTACGACGAAGCCCGGCTGGCGCTGGAGCGCCAGTTGGTGGACCTGGTGCTGTCTGGCGCCGTGGTCGCCGCTGCGGTGCCTCCGGCCACCGCGCCGAAGCAGGCGCTGGCGGCTGCGCCCCGCGCCCGACCGTCGACAGCTTTGCAGCTGAGCCTGGGTGTGCTGGTGCTGCTGCTGGCTGGCGCCGGTTACCTGTGGAAGGGTACGCCAGCGCTGCTGCTGGGCGGCAGTCCGGCTGCGGTGGCGGAAAGTCAGGATGCGGCCGACCATGGGGCCCAGTCCGAGCAGATTGCGGCCATGACCGCCAAGCTGGTGGCGCGTCTGAAAGACCACCCTGAAGATGCCGATGGCTGGGCCATGCTGGCGCGCACTTACGATGTGACACAGCGCCATGCGGACGCGCTCAAGGCCTATGAAAAAGCCGTCGCGCTGCGCAAGGACGACCCGGCGTTGCTGGCCGATTACGCCGATTCGCTGGCGGTCAACAACGGCAACAGCCTGGACGGTGCGCCGATGCAACAGATCGAAAAAGCGCTCAAGCTCGATCCCCGCAACCTGAAGGCGCTGGCCCTGGCCGGCAGCTTTGCCTTTACCAAGCAGGACTACGCCAATGCCGTGAAGCTGTGGGAAAAGATGGTGCAGATCGGACCGGCGGACAACTTCTTCGTGAAGCAGATCATTCCCGGCATTGTTGAAGCACGCAAACTGGCCGGCATGCCGCCCTCGACCGTGCAGGCGCCGGCCAGCGTAAGCGCTCCGGCGGCAGCGCCTGGCCCGTCGACGGTCAGCGGCACTGTGACATTGGCGCCGGCGCTGGCCAAACAGGCCAGCCCGGACGACACCGTGTTTGTGTTTGCCCGCCCGGCCGATGGCTCGCGCATGCCTTTGGCGATTCTGCGCCGGCAGGTGAAAGACCTGCCGCTGCAATTCACGCTGGATGACAGCATGGCCATGTCACCTGCCACCGCACTGTCCAGCGCGAGCAAGGTGGTGGTGGGGGCGCGTATCAGCAAGTCCGGCAATGCGATTCCGCAGGCGGGCGATATGCAAGCGCTGACTGGTGC
Source organism: uncultured beta proteobacterium (assembly GCA_903897925.1). Lineage (GTDB taxonomy): Bacteria > Pseudomonadota > Gammaproteobacteria > Burkholderiales > Burkholderiaceae_C > Allorhodoferax. The sequence goes on from CAIUDG010000137.1 coordinate 34,028, forward strand.
CGTTAGCGTAGGCAGTGCCAATTTGAAAATCGAAATCAAGGACGTGGTCAAGCCCTGATGGCGCCCCGGGGGCAGTCATGAACTATCTCTATCTGTATGCCGCAATAGCGCTGGTGGTGGTGGTTTTGTACGCGCGCCGCCATGCCCGCATTGGCAAGAGCAACCAGGCCGAACTGGCGGAGTCGATTCAAAACGGCCTGGCCGAGCCGCCCTCGCTGCACCCGGTGGTTGATCCGACGCGCTGCATTGGTTCCGGTTCCTGCACCAAGGTGTGTCCGGAGAATGCCCTGGGCCTGGTGAATGGCAAGGCCGTGCTGATCAATGCGGCGCATTGCATTGGGCATGGGGCCTGTCTTCCCGCTTGTCCGTTTGACGCCATCAAGCTGGTATTCGGAACGGAAAAGCGCGGCATTGATATTCCACACATCAGTCCCGATTTCGAAACCAATGTGCCGGGTATTTTTATTGCCGGAGAACTCGGCGGCATGGGCCTGATCCGCAAGGCCGCACAGCAGGGGCGCGAAGCCATTGGCGCATTGCGCAAACGCGCTAACGCGGGCGATGCAGACTTCGACGTGTTCATCGTTGGCTGTGGCCCGGCCGGATTGTCGGCCGGTTTGTCAGCCATGCACCACCAGTTGCGCTACAAGCTGATTGAGCAGGAAGACTCGCTCGGCGGTGCGGTGTACCACTATCCGAGGCAGAAAATTGCCATGACGGCACCGGTGGTGCTGGACCTTATTGGCAGCGTCAAATTTGCCGAGATTTCCAAGGAAAAGCTGCTCGAATTCTGGCTCGGTGTGGTGCAGAAAACCGGCCTGCAAATTGCCTTTCGGGAACGCATGGAAGGCATCGAAAAAGAGGGCGAGCACTTTGTCGTCAGCACCAGCAAAGGCCGCTACACCGCCAATAGCGTGCTGCTCAGCATGGGCCGGCGTGGCACGCCGCGCAAACTCGACGTGCCGGGTGAAGAATCGCACAAGGTGGCTTACCGGCTGATTGACCCGGCACAGTACCGGGGCCAGTCGGTGCTGGTGGTCGGTGGTGGTGACAGCGCGCTGGAAGCCGCGATAGCCGTGGCAGAACAGCCGGACACGCCACCCGTCATCCTGTCCTACCGCAGTGCGGCGTTTTCCCGGGTGAAGCAAAAGAACCGCACGCTGCTGGAGCAGGCGCAAAAAGCCGGGCGCATTCAGGTGCTGCTGAATTCCGGGGTGGGGGAGATTTTTGACACCGAAGTTGAGATCGAGGTCGATGGCCAACGCCAGCGCTACCCGAACGATGTGGTAATCGTCTGCGCTGGCGGTCTGCTGCCAACGCCTTTGCTACAGAAAGTGGGTATTAGCTTCGAAACCAAGTACGGCAGCGAATAAGCCGGCCCGGACGCAAACGCAAACGCAAACGCAAACGCAAACTCAGAAGCAGAAGCAGAAGCAGAAGCAGAAGCAGAAGCAGAAGCAGAAGCAGAAGCAGAAGCAGAAGCAGAAGCAGAAGCAGACGCTAATGGTGCAGCTTGTCGTTGCGCGCCAGGTCCAGCAAGTGTTGCACTTCGGCGGCGTGGCGCACGCAGTTGTTGGCATGCCAGCGCTTGATCGCCCACATGAATCCGGCCACCACAATGCCAAAGGTAGTGATGGCGCCAAAGGCCGACAGGCCCATGCCGGTGGACAGGGCATAGAAGCCGCCCAGGCCCAGGATGCTGGCCTGTTCATTGAAATTTTGGACGGCGATGGAGCGTCCGGCGCCCATCAGGTTGTGGCCGCGGTGCTGCAGCAGGGCATTCATCGGCACCACCAGGAATCCGCCCAGGCCGCCTAGCAAAATCAGGAACGGCGCGGCCAGCCAGACGTTGTCGACAAAGTTGAGAAACACTACCAGCAGGCCCATGGCGATGCCCAGCGGCATCACATTGGTGGCCTGGTCCAGGCGCATGCGCATGGACGCCGCCACGGCACCGACGGCGGTGCCGATCGCCACCACGCCCACCAGCGCCGAAGCCTGGGTCACCGAATAGCCCAGCGCCACCGAGGCCCAGGCCAGCACGATGTAGCGCAAATTGCCGCTGACACCCCAGAACAGGGTGGTGGTGGCCAGGGATATCTGGCCCAGGCGATCGCGCCACAAGCGCGTGTTGCAATGCCAGAAATCGGGCAACAGGCTGATCAGGTGTTTGGGCATGGGGCGCAGCGGCGCGTCGGTCAGCGGAATCCGGGTGTTGAACCAGGCCGCCAGGATATAGATGAAGATCAGCACGCTGATAGCCGCCGCTGGCGGCGTGTTGACGCCGGTGTCGATCAGCGGAAAGTCAAACGACAGCAGCACGCTGGAGATGCGCGGACCGACCAGCTGGCCACCAAGTAACACGCCCAGAATAATGCTAGTGATGGTCAGTCCCTCAATCCAGCCGTTGGCCTTGACCAGCTGGGACGCCGGCAGCAGTTCCGTCAGGATGCCGTATTTGGCCGGCGAATAGGCCGCTGCACCGAGGCCAACCACGGCGTAGGCCATCAGCGGATGGGTGCCAAACAGCATCATCAGGCAGCCCACCACCTTGATTGCATTGCTCACGAACATGACCCAGCCCGTGGGCCGGGCATCCGCGAACGCGCCGACAAATGGTGCTAACACCACGTAAAACAGGGCAAACATGGGCACCAGCGCTGCTTCGTTCCAGGTCGGTGCGCCCTTGCTGCGCAACAGCTGTACCGCCGCGACGAACAGTGCGTTGTCGGCCAGCGAGCTGAAAAACTGCGCCGACATGATGGTGTAGAAACCGCGATTCATTGAGGGGGGAGGGCTCACATTAGATGGACTAATGATGTAGGTATAGTGCGAGGGTAATCAATCCAGCTGGGTTATAGCATGCCCGGCGGTGACAGAATCCAGCAATGCCACGTCCGATCCTCGCAACAATTCATACCCAGGCCCTGATTCACAACCTGGGCGTCGCCCGCCAGCATGCCCCGGACGCCCGCGTCTGGGCCGTGGTGAAAGCCAATGCCTATGGCCACGGCATCGAACGCGTGTTTGAAGGCCTGCGCGGCGCCGATGGCTTTGCCCTGCTGGACCTGGCCGAAGCGCAACGTGTGCGCGACCTGGGCTGGCGCGGTCCGGTGCTGCTGCTCGAGGGGGTGTTCGAGCAGCGCGACCTGGAGCTGTGTTCGCGCCTGGAGCTATGGCACTCTGTGCATTGTGAGCAGCAAATTGACATGCTGGCCGCGCACAAGACCAATGTCGGCCACCGGGTGTTTCTGAAAATGAATTCCGGCATGAACCGGCTCGGCTTCACGCCCCAGCAATACCGCTCGGCCTGGACCCGCCTGAACGCGCTGCCGCAAGTGGAAGAAATTTCCCTGATGACGCATTTCAGTGACGCCGATGGCACACGCGGTATCGCCCACCAGATGCAGGTGTTCGACGCCACCACGCGCGACTTGCCGGGTGAGCGCACCTTGAGCAACAGCGCCGCCACCTTGCGCTTTGGCGCCTCGGAACTGCACTCGGACTGGATTCGCCCCGGCATTGCGGTGTACGGCAGCGCGCCCGACTACCCGCAGTATGACGTTGGCCACTGGAATTTGCAGCCGACCATGACCCTGGCGGCGCAGATTATTGGCGTGCAGTCGCTGCAGGCCGGAGACTGCGTTGGCTATGGCTCGAGCTTTGTCGCCGATGCGCCGATGCGCGTTGGCGTTGTGGCCTGCGGTTATGCCGATGGCTATCCGCGAATTTGCCCTACCGGCACACCGGTGCTGGTCGATGGTGTGCGCACCCGCACGCTGGGGCGTGTCAGCATGGACATGCTGGCGGTCGATCTGGGCCCGGTGCCGGCTGCTGGCATCGGCAGTCTGGCCACCTTGTGGGGCCGGGCCGCGAATGGCGCTGTGTTGCCGATTGACGAGGTGGCGCTGCAGGCCGGAACGGTCGGCTACGAGCTGATGTGTGCGCTGGCACAGCGGGTGCCGGTAGAGGTTGCCGCATGAAATATGTCCCGATTCCGGTCGCCATGCTGGAAGTCGGCAAACCACTGCCGGTGGACGTGTACAGCGACCACGGGCAACTGCTCTTGCGCAAAGGCCAGCCGATTGTGTCGGAGCAGCACCGCGACAAACTGCACAGCTTTGCCGCTTCGGCCATGGCCGAGGATGCGCAGGCCTGGCAACGCGCCTATGAGCGCATGGTGCAGAACATGATGCGCAGTGGCATGGATGTGCGTGAGATCGCACACGCCAGCATGCCGAGTGAAATCCGCGCTTCGGACTATGTGGTGGCACAAGCCCAGAGCGGCGGCTGGCTTGAGCTGCAGGCAGCGCTGCGCGGAATTCTGTACCAGGGGGGCCTGAGTCTGAATCCCCTGCCACGCCTGATCGGCATCCAGTGCAAAGCGCTGGAGTTGTTGCAGGCAGACCCCGATGACAGCCTGTTCTGCCTGTTTCAGGCACTCACCGACAACGACCTCGGGTATTGTCCGACGCATGGCCTGCTGTGCGCCACGATTTGCGAACTGACCGCCAGAAAACTCAATTTTTCGGTGCCGCAGCGCGAAGCGCTGATGGCCGCGGCGATGACCATGAATATTGGCATGGCGCGCGAGCAGGATGCCATGACGCGCCAGATCGGTCCGCTCAACCACTGGCAGCGCGAACTGATTGGGCAGCATGCCGACACCGGCGCGGCGACCCTGCGCCGCATTGGCATCGACGACCCAGAGCAACTCGATCTGGTGCGCTGGCACCACCAGTGGGACAGCAGCGAGGGGCTGGCGCACAACCAGGCGCCGCGGCATCTGCTGCACCTGACCGATATTTTTGTCGCCCGCACCGCCGCGCGCAAGACGCGTCCTGGCCTGGCGCCGGTGCAAGCCGTCAAATCGATGGTGCTGGGGGCCGAAGGCGACGCCCTGGGTGTGGGCTCGGCAATGGCGCAGGCGGTGGGCTTTTATCCGCCGGGCAGCTATGTCAAGTTGCTCAATGGTGAAATCGCCGTGTCGGTGCAGCGCGGTGAGCGTGCCAACACGCCGTGGGTGGTCAGCATCATTGCCAAAGACGGCATGCCGCAGAGCAAATATGTTTGCAAGAACACCGCCGAAATCGGCAACGCCATTGCCGGGCCGGTGATTTTTGACACCGTCAAAGTGATCGTCAATGTGGACAAGGTGCGGCGCGCCCGTGAGCGCATTGCCGGTTTGATCTGATCGGGCGCCAGCCCATGCTGGTGGTCTGGCGCGTCTGTATTTACATAAGGGGTATCCACTTAGCTCCAGCGAGCTCATTAATCTGGATAAATACCCAGTATAGACATTTCACTCAAGATTGCTCTGAGTCGGTGTTGCTTCAGGCTTGGTTTTGCGCTTGGCGGGCTTTTTGCGC
>CAIUDG010000138.1 GCA_903897925.1 uncultured beta proteobacterium
CACGAGGCCACATCATAACCGGTATCAGTAAAAAACAGCAACATGGCCCCAAAACGTACAAAGCAGGTGAAAGAGAACAAGACCAGCCGCGCAACGCAGCGAACGCCAACAAAGCAGGAGGAAAGGACTACGAGCAGAAGCGCAGTTAACGGAAAGTAGCGTAAATCTTCATACCCGGTGGAATCAGACTCCAGTCCAGCAAAGTGACATAGCCATCTTTACACGCCACCACATAATGCAAACCATCGATATGCACCACCGTCCCCGGTGAATAACCGTGCGCCTCAGTCCAGCACACCGCGCGCCGCACAAAATAACGCATCCCATTCAAAGACGCCATGCATTCGAAATTGCCAAACGCCCGCAACTGCAACCCAATACTATCCGCACTCGCATTGAAATCAATCTCGCGATCGGCATCGGTCCACAGCTTCACATAGTTACCCGTGCCCTGAACGCACGCCCCATCCCACAGCGCATCCAGATCCCTGGCCACCCGGGTTGCCAGGCGCTTCGACGCCAACTGCGACTTGATATCCAGACTTTCATGGCACTCGTCCGCCGAAATCGGAAACTCCTCGGCGGCCAGAATATCGCCGCTGTCAAAGTTTGGCGCCACCTTGTGACAGGTAAAAGCCCACTGCGTACGCCGGTCCAGCAAACCCTGAATCAGCGGATACGCGCCACGGTAATCCGGCAACGGCGCCGGATGAAAATTGACAGCGCGCGGCAGATACTTTTCCCAGTTGCCTATTTTCCACTGGTAACTGGCGACCACCAGCAAATCGCAACCCAGATCCTTCAGCCCCAGCATGTCGTGCTCGCCCATGCGTGACAACTGAATCGGGATGTTGCGCGATTGCGCCAGTTCCACCACCTTCTGGTTACTGGCCATATGGCTGTCAATCGGCGCGGTAAATAGCTTGACCGGCTCCCAGCCGCAATCTATAAAGGCCTGGAATACGCCCATATAACGATCGCTGGCGGTAATGGCAAAACGCTTGGGTCCGGTCGGCAGTGTCGAAGTCATGTGGTCTAGTTTCGCGGCGGGACATGTGTCACATGTAACGATTTTGTATGACTTGCGTAAAGACAAGATGTACTTGCGGGCAAAAAAGCGCCGGCAAACACGTTGCGCGAAGCGCCTGCAGCCCGGGTGGACGCTGCTGCGTCCCCCAGAGGCCGAGCGCTGACCTTGACTCAGGCGAGTGTGTTGACGCTATTGCCCATCGTCGCCGTAGGATTCGAAACCGTCGGCGTCAAGGTGGTGCTGCTGGTGCTGCTGGCCGTGCTGGCGCTGCTGCGGGCGTGGTGACCACCGTGGTGGGCTTTGCCGGATCCCATGGCTTTTTGTGCACCGGCGATGTCGCCTTTTTGCAGAGCAGCACCAATTTGCGACAGCGGGCTATTCGGGTTTTGGGTGGCGCTGGCAGGGGAATCCTTGACCATTTGAGCGTAGGCAGCCTTGGCCTGGTCCAGATTGCCTGATTGCAGCGCCTTGGACAGGCTCTGTGCGTCCTGCTTGCGGGTCTGCCAGGAGGCAGTGCTGGAAGTGGACTGGCTGGCAGAGGCGCTGGAACCGGATTGAATCGACATACCCATGATGAACTCCTGGTGTGAAGGAAATTAATAAGCAGCTATATAACTAACGCTGGACAATTTAATTTTCGACCGATGGCATCAGGACTTAATAGCGAGGCCCCTGTCAGGACGGTAAAGTTATTGAAAAGCTGGCTTACATACCGTTCATGCCGCCCATACCGCCCATACCGCCGCCGTTCCCCATGCCACCGCGGTGGCGTTGCCCGGTGTCAGGGCGGCTGGATTTGTCTTTCTTGTCGCTGGCGCCGGGGCAGTTGGCCAGTTCGCCCGAGACCCAGACCGGAATTGCGCTGACCATGCGCTGGTCGGCGATTTTTTTCTGCTCCGCGCCCAGCACCGCATACAGTGCCTTGGCCGCGTCTTCGATGTCTTCCAGGGCCGCCAGGCGATTTTGCAGGCTGTCGACCATGCGTCCGATCTGGCGTGCGCCGGTCTCCGTGGCATACGCGGCAATCGGCTTTTCCTCGTAGATCATCCGGCTGTAGGCGTTGATTTTTGCCGCATAGTTTTGCCAGGCGGGCATTTGGCTGTCGTTCAGCTGGAGCTGGTCCAGCAACTTGGCGACGCCGCTTTCATAGGTCACTGCAGGGGCCGGCGCCTGGCCAGCCGGGGTGGGCGGGGTGCTTGCAGTTTGGGCGAATGCCATGACCGGGAATAGCAGGGCGCATAGCCAGCGAGTAGTGTTCATCGTGTGGTCGGCGTGTGGCGGTGGACTTTGCAGCGTGGTGGGCGGAAGGCAAATTGTAAAAAGGCTGTGTAAAGGGCCACGCCGTGCCACGCGAAGGCTTGGTAAAGGGCCGGGTGCTGGCGTCTAAAACAGTTGCTTACACGGCAATTCAGAGCGGTCACCAAGTCGTGCTATTCTTTTTCTGGGTATTTTGCCCACCTAACAGGAGTTCATTCGTATGTCCAAGATCGCTACTATTTGCTTTGGCAGCCTGCTGAGTGTGGGCCTGCTATTCGCCCAGGGCGCCAGTGCCGCAACCGATTGCGCCGCTCTGGCCGTGAGCAAAGATGGCAAGCCGCTGACGGGCGCCGCCAAGGCCGCCTCTATCAAGAAATGTGAGAAAACCGCTGCCGCACCGATGGGCTGCGCGGACAAGGCCATCGATAAAAACGGCAAGCCACTGGCTGGCGCCGCCAAGAATTCGTTCATGAAAAAGTGCGAGGCTGACGCCAAGTAAGCCCGTAGCGCCGCCCCGCCCCGGCGCGTTCAGCGTTCGGCTGGGGCGTTGTCCGGCCATCCCAGGCGTGCCAGGCTCTCGTTGTCCCAGGCCTTGTTGCCGGTGACTTCGTCGCCAACCCAGTCGGGCAGGGTGACGCGGGTGTTTTCTGCGTCCATTTCTACTTCCACGGAATACAGCCCGTCCAAGCTGCCGTGGTAGCGGTCGACTTCGAAGGTATGGCCGTTCTGCGCAATAAAGAAGCGGGTTTTTTCCAGCGCATAGACGCCCGGCTGGCGCGCCATTTCCATGGCTTCGCTGACCGGAATGTCATATTCCCACTCGGGCCGGCTCATGCTGCTCAGGGCCTGACCCTTGAGCGTTAGCCAGGCCTGCTCGCCGGCGACACGGACGCGCACCAGCACCGAGCCTTTGGCCAGATAGGCTTGCAGAAAATAGCTGCCAGGCAAACCGTCCAGTATTTTGCTGTTCTTGAGTTTGAACTTGCGTTCGATTTCCATGGCCATATCCGCGACTCCCCTATTTGCATACTGGAATACAGCATAGCGCCTAGTTCGTCGAACGGGTGCAAAAAACGCGGCTATGCTTGCGTCCTTTGGGCCAGCGTAGCATGACCGAAGACCTTTCTGAGCCGATCCAGCAAGCCCGCCTGTGGAGTGATACGCAGTGGACGGCGCGCGTCATCAAGAACGAAGACGACGATGGCTGGGCGGTGGCGATGTACCTGGCTGGTGAGTCGGAACCGGCCCTGGTCGGCCCCTGGACCATGGGGCGCGACAAAAAGAATCCCAAACCGCTGGATACGGCGGCGTTTCACACACTGGTGAAAACCGCCAAGGAGTTTGTGCGCCGTTCCGAACAGCAGCGCCACGCGGAACTCAATAAGAATGTGACCGTGCATGTGGCGGGCACCCGCATCCGTGTCGCACTGGCCATCAAGCCGGATGAGGAAGGCGCCAGCGCGACACTCAGTGCCGAAAACGAATTCGGCGAAGAATTGGCGCGGGTGGCGGTATCACCGGCGTTCCGGCTTCATGGTGAAAGTGCGCAGGCCTGGATCGCCTCCGGCTACGCGCGGCCGCGTTGACACGCCGCGCACTCGCACTACAGAATTCTGCCGAGGGATGGAATAGCCAGGAATAGCACTTGCTGTGGTGGTGCCTATTCTTGCTTCCCCGGGGGGCTGCCACTAGCATTGCGGCTCCGTCGATCGCTTTGTATCTTCCATCCGAAGGGCAGCGCAGCAGGCGGGCCTCGAATGGTGGGGTAGGAGGGTTCTCATGCGCGCAAGATCCAGTTTTTGGGCCCAGCTAGGGCCGGGCACTTTTGAGGGGGCGCAGCCGCTGGTTCAGCAGATTCGCGCCGCAATGCTGCAGTTGCTGCACACCCACGGCGATCCGGCGCTGGCGGCCGCGCTGCAGCGCGACCTGGAAGCCGCCCCCCCGACCTGGCCGCGCTTTGGTATCTGCGGCCCCGGCTGCTTCAGGTATTCTCTGGCGTGTCGGATAGTGCCGCGGCCGAGGCCGCCATGCACGAAATAACGCAGATGTTTGCCGGCCATTTTGGCAACGCGATTTCCTCGCGCTTCGGTCCGCAGAGAAAATAGTTGTTATACCCACCAAGCGCCAGAGATATTCCCCATGCCCGCCACTGAAATCCAGGTCACCTCCGCCGGCGTCGTCGCCGGCAAGGAATTGCTGCTGCCCACCGGCGTCCAGGGCGAGGTTTTGCCGCACGTGCAGGACTGGATCACGGGCCGGCTGAAAGCCAAATCGCCGGTCCGGGACGTCAGCAATCAGGTGCTGGTCAAGGGCATCAAGCAGTGGGCGGCGTACGAAGAAAAAGCCGGCGCAAGGAAAGTGCGCACGGTATTCAAGATTACCTAGGCGCCTGGGCGGCAGAAAATGCGCCGGCTGCAAAGCGAGCGCGGCGGCCCATTTTTCACCGTTTTCTTGCCCCATAGCCCTGCTATGGGGCGGCGAATCCGGCAAAAACTGGCC
>CAIUDG010000139.1 GCA_903897925.1 uncultured beta proteobacterium
CATAACAGGCACTTCAATTCGATTCAAAGGAAGTTCAAAGAAGCCGACAGGCTCAGTGGGTGAACACGGCCGGTTGGTTGTCGCCGCCAGATTTACGCGGAAACCAATAGCCGTTCACAGTTGTCGCTGGCAAAGTTGTCCAGCATGAGAAAAGGGTCCAGGCGACGTTGCAGGTCTTGGGTTAGTACGCGGGTGAGTTTGACGCCGGCACCGTCGCTGGTGGCCTGGCCGCTGACCAGGCGCTCGACCTGGCGCAGGTTGTTGGATGCGGTGTTGCTCATGCTGCTTCGCTGACGGCGTAGCCTTCTTCGGCAATCGCCTGCGCCAGCGTGGCGCGCTGTACTTCGGAGTCCACCGTGACCCGGTTTTGTGGCCGGTCAATGTGCACTTTGGCCTGGGGGTCGGCTTGTAGCACGGCTTGTTGGACGGCTCTTTCGCAATGACCACAAGTCATACCGGTAACCGTGAATGTTTGAAGCATGGTGTTCCTTGGGATGGGTGGAATAGATGCGTCCGATGGTATGCCATTCAAGCCCCTGGCCGGGGTGTGCCACCAGCCAGGGAAGTCGATTGCAACAGGCTTACTTGATCAGGCCTTCGGCCTGCATTGCGGCGATCACGGCCGGGCGGGCGCCAACCCGGCTGCGGTAGGCCAGCAGCTGGGAGTAGGGGGACAGGTCGAGTCCGACATAGGGGGCCCAGTTGGTAACGGTAAACAGGTAGGCATCGGCGACACTGAACTGGCTGCCCATCAGGTAGTCTTTGCCGGCCAGCTCGCTGTCGACCCATTTCAGGCGGTCGTTCAGGCGTTGCAGGCAGGATGGTTTGTAGTCTGCAGGTGTGTTCGGGTTGAACAGCGGCGAGAAGCCTTTGTGCAGCTCGGTGCCGATGAAGGTCAGCCACTCTTGCAGTTTGTAGCGTTCGTAGCTGCCGTTGGCGGGTGCCAGCTGTTTGTCCGGTACCTGGTCGGCAATGTATTGCACGATGGCCGGGCCTTCGTGCAGGCGGCGACCGTCGTCCAGCTCGAGCAGCGGTACATAACCGAGCGGGTTGATGGTGTAGTAGTCGGTGCCGTCGGCCAATTTGTGGGTTTTGGTCGGTGCCGAGATGGCTTCAAAAGCCAGGCCGGATTCGTGCAGCACGATGTGAGGGGAGAGCGAGCAGGCGCCTGCGGAGTAATAGAGTTTCATGGAGGGTCCTTGGTGTCAAAACGAGCGGTCCCGGAAGACCGGACTGCTGATCCTAGCGGTAATCGAACAGGTTTGCAGCGCGCTATCTTCTATCTTTGTTGCGGCTTGCCCGGGTATTAACCAAACCGCAAGATGGCGCAGGTAGAGTGCGCGGTTTTGGACAAAGGATACCTCTATGACGGATGCGCGGATTTCGGATCGCTATAGCCGGGCCAGTGTTGCCATGCACTGGGTCATGGTGCTGGCGTTTGTGGTGGTTTATGCCGCAATCAATGCGATGGATTGGTTTGACAAGGGCACGGCAGCGCGCCAGATCGCCAAGAACATCCACTTTTCTTTTGGTTTGCTGGTGCTTGTTTTGGTCTGCTTGCGCGTGGTGTTTCGGCTGCGCGGCAGCACGCCGGCGATTGTGCCGGCACCGCCGGCCTACCAGGAAAAGCTCGGTCACCTGGTGCATCTGGCTTTGTATGGGCTGATGATTGCCATGCCTTTGCTAGGCTGGTCGGTGCTTAGCGCCTCCGGCAAGGCGATTCCATTTTTTGGTCTGGACCTACCGGCCTTGCTGCCCCTGGACAAGCCTTTTGGGCGCCAATTGCGCGATCTGCATGAACTGGGTGGCAACCTGGGCTACTTGCTGATTGGCGGGCATGCCGCCGCCGCGTTGCTGCACCACTACCTGGTGAAGGACAACACCTTGCGGCGCATGTGGTTTCGCTAAATTGCCCATCCTGGCGTCAGCGAATGCTATCTATTTGCTAGCAAAATAAGGTTGTTTTTGGGTGTGGATGAGGATCGGCGCGGGCCTTGCCGGGCGGGGTGGTGCCCGATTCCCCTGGAGTCGGTAAAATTGCGCACGCCTTGCGCCGTCCCTTGCGCGCGTGTTTGTGACGCCCAAAGCGTCCTATTGGATCCCACATGCTATACCCAGAATATTTCGACGTCATTGTTGTTGGCGGCGGTCATGCCGGCACCGAAGCGGCACTGGCAGCGGCCCGCATGGGCTGCCGTACCCTGTTGCTCAGCCATAACCTGGAAACGCTGGGGCAGATGAGTTGCAACCCGTCGATTGGCGGGATTGGCAAAGGGCATCTGGTGCGCGAGGTGGATGCCATGGGCGGCGCCATGGCGCTGGCCACCGATGCCGCCGGGATTCAGTTCCGGACCTTGAACTCGAGCAAGGGGCCGGCGGTGCGCGCCACCCGGGCCCAGGCCGATCGGGTGTTGTACCGCTCGGAAATTCGGCGCCGTCTGGAAAACCAGCCGAATTTGTATTTGTTCCAGCAGGCCGTGGACGACCTGATGGTTGAAGGCGACCGCGTTGTGGGGGCGGTGACCCAGGTGGGTATCCGCTTCCGTTCCCGTACGGTGGTGCTGACGGCCGGCACTTTTTTGAACGGCAAGATTCACGTCGGTCTGAACCATTACGCCGGTGGCCGTGCCGGCGATCCGCCGGCAATTTCCCTGAGCCAGCGCTTGCAGGAACTCAAGCTGCCGCAAGGGCGCCTGAAAACCGGAACGCCACCGCGCATTGATGGCCGCACGATTGATTTCAGCCGCTGCGAGGAGCAACCCGGTGACGGTGTGCCTGGCGGTGCGCGTGACACCATGCCGGTGTTCAGCTTCATGGGTACGCGCCAGATGCATCCGAAGCAGGTGCCGTGCTGGATAACCCACACCAACCAGCAGACGCACGACATCATTCGCAGCGGCTTTGACCGCAGCCCGATGTTCACCGGCAAGATTGAAGGCACCGGACCACGCTATTGCCCGAGCGTGGAGGACAAGATCAACCGCTTTGCCGACAAAGACAGCCACCAGATTTTTCTGGAGCCCGAAGGCCTGGACACCCATGAGTACTACCCCAACGGCATTTCCACCAGCCTGCCGTTTGATATCCAGTACCAATTGGTGCGCAGCATGGTCGGCCTGGAGCAGGCGCACATCCTGCGGCCGGGCTATGCCATTGAGTACGACTACTTCGATCCACGCGAGTTGAAAAGCAATTTTGAAACCCGGCAGATTCAGGGACTGTTCTTTGCTGGTCAGATCAATGGCACCACCGGGTACGAAGAGGCAGCGGCGCAGGGCATGTTTGCCGGCATCAATGCCGCTTTGCAGGTGCGCGCGGGCGGTGGCGGCAATGCGGCACTGAGCGCCGCCGGAGCCATTACGTATACCGATGCCAGCTGGTTGCCTGGACGCGATGTGGCCTACCTGGGGGTGCTGGTGGATGACCTGATCAGCAAGGGCGTGACCGAGCCGTACCGGATGTTTACCAGCCGCGCGGAGTTCCGCCTGCAGCTGCGCGAAGACAATGCCGATGCGCGACTGACGGAAGTCGGGCGCAGCCTGGGCTTGGTCGACGATGCGCGCTGGAGTGCTTTCTGCCGCAAGCGGGACGCTGTTTCACGTGAAACAGAGCGCTTGCGCAGCATCTGGGTCAATCCGCGCAGCCTGCCGGCGGAGGAGTCGCAGCGGGTGCTGGGGCAGGTGATTGAGCACGAATACAAGCTGGCCGATCTGCTGCGCCGACCTGAAGTCGACTATGCTGGCCTGATGTCCTTGGACGGAGGCAAGTATGCCAATCCTGCTTTGGTCGCCGGCACGGTGGCAGGGCGACCAGCGGAAGAAGAAGTGTTTGTGTCCACGGTGATTGAGCAGATTGAGATCGCGGTGAAATACGCCGGGTACATTGATCGCCAAAAGGACGAAATCGATCGTGCTGCGCACTATGAAAACCTGCGCCTGCCGCAGGAGCTGGATTACATGCAGGTGTCGGCTTTGAGCATTGAAGCCCGGCAGCGTTTGAACAAATACCGGCCACAGACTCTGGGGCAGGCGTCGCGCCTGTCTGGAATCACGCCGGCCACCATTTCCCTGTTGCTGATGCATTTGAAGAAGGGCCAGTTCCGTGGCTTGGATTTGAAAACCATGGCCATGGGCGTTGGGGAGTCGACTTGATGCGGGCGCTGGAACCCGAATTGCGCCAGGGCTTGCGCGCCCTTGGTTTGGCGTTGGAGGATGCCCAGGTGAGCGCCTTGCTGGACTATCTGGCTTTGATTCAGAAGTGGACCAAGGTCTACAACCTGACCGCAGTGCGTGACCCGTCCGAGATGCTGACGCACCATGTGCTGGACAGTTTGGCGGTACTGACGCCTCTGCGCCAGCAATTGCAGGCGCTGCAGCAGGAAGGGCGCCTGGTCGCGGATGCGCCGCTGTCCTTGCTGGATGTTGGCTCGGGTGCTGGTCTGCCGGGTGTGGTGATCGCCATCTGTTGCCCGCAGGTGCAAGTGCACTGCGTAGACACGGTGGCCAAGAAGGCGGCCTTTATCCAGCAAGTGGCGGTGTCCTTGAAATTGGCGAATTTGCGCGGCATCCATGCGCGGGTGGAAAGTCTGACCCAGCAGTACACCGTGGTGAGCTCGCGTGCCTTCGCGTCGCTGCTCGATTTCACCAACTGGTCGGCCCAGGCACTTAGCGCGCAGGGCGTATGGATGGGCATGAAGGGTAAATTGCCGGAGCAGGAGATGGCGGCTTTGCCAGCGGGCGTTCAGGTGTTTCACGTGGAACATTTGCAGGTTCCAGGCCTGCAAGCAGAGCGCTGCATCGTCTGGATGCGCAAGCGACCGGAGGGCGCAGACGCGGTGCCAGCGGCCTAACGTAAACTCGGCGCTTGCACTGAAAGAACCTCTCCATGCTTGGCGTCTCCGATTACGGCACTTTTGTCATCACCATACTCGTGTTTTTGCTGTTGCCGGGACCCGGCAATCTGGCCCTGGTGACCTCGACCGGCAAGGGCGGAATCGCTGCTGGTATCGCCGCCACCTGCGGTGTGATTTTGGGCGATCAGATTCTGATGTGGTCGGCGGTGGCCGGTGTCGCAGCTTTGCTGCATACCTATCCCCAGGCGTTCCAGGCATTGCAGTGGGTGGGTGCCGCCTACCTTGCCTGGCTTGGCGTCAAAATGTTGCGCTCCAAGCCGGGTTCGGCACCGGTGGTGAAAATCCATCCACACCACTATTTGCGCCAGGCCCTGGTGATTACGCTGTTCAACCCCAAGGCAATTCTGTTCTACCTGGCATTCTTCCCGCTGTTTGTCGACCCGGCGCAGCAGCAAGGACTGATCACGTATGCCTTCATGGCCGGAACGATCGCCGCGCTGACGTTTTTGTATGGCCTGTGTGCCACGCTGCTGACCCATTTTCTGGCCGAGCGCATGCGCGCCAATCCCCTGGTCAGCCGAATTCTGGAAAAAATAGCGGGCACCTTTTTATTGGGTTTTGGCATTCGTTTGGCGTTGTCCAAATGAAGCGCGCCAGCGGCACGGATTACATCAGCAGGGAGCGGAATTAAATGGCCAAAATATTTTGTGTTGCCAACCAAAAGGGCGGTGTGGGCAAGACCACCACCACCGTCAATCTGGCGGCGGGATTGGCCAAGGTTGGACAGCGGGTGCTCATGATCGACCTGGACCCGCAGGGCAACGCGACCATGGGCTCGGGGGTCGACAAGCGCAAGCTGGCGCTGTCGGTCTACGACGTTTTGCTCGAATCGGCCAGCATCACCGAAGCCCGCACCCAGAGCGACAAACTCAAGGCCGCCGGCTGCAGCTACGACATACTGGGTGCCAACCGCGAGCTGGCCGGCGCCGAGGTGGAACTGGTCGAGGTGGAGCGCCGGGAGCGGCGTTTGAAACAGGCGATTGCGGCGGTGGATGCCGAGTACGACTTTGTGCTGATCGACTGCCCGCCCAGTCTGTCCATGCTGACGCTCAATGGCCTGTGCTGCGCGCACGGCGTGATTGTGCCGATGCAGTGCGAATATTTTGCGCTGGAGGGCTTGACCGATCTGGTCAACACCATCAAGCAGGTCAAGGCGAACCTGAACGATGACCTGCAAATTATTGGTTTGCTGCGCGTCATGTTCGACCCGCGCATCACCCTGCAGCAGCAGGTCAGCGACCAGCTCAAAGCACACTTTGCCGACAAGGTGTTTGACTCCGTAATTCCGCGCAATGTGCGCCTGGCCGAAGCGCCTAGCTATGGCTTGCCAGGGGTTGCTTTTGACCCGGGCTCCAAGGGTGCGCAGGCGTTTGTTGCTTTTGCGCAGGAAATGGTTGCGCGCATGAAGGCGATGTAAATGCAGTCCACAGCACAAGCTGATAGCAAGGCACAACCGGGTCTGGCCCCGGTATTGATCCTGCCCGGTTGGCAGGGCTCCGGCGCA
This sequence comes from uncultured beta proteobacterium, assembly GCA_903897925.1. Lineage (GTDB taxonomy): Bacteria > Pseudomonadota > Gammaproteobacteria > Burkholderiales > Burkholderiaceae_C > Allorhodoferax. The sequence goes on from CAIUDG010000139.1 coordinate 6,417, forward strand.
GAGCACTGGCAAAGCCGTTGGCAGGCGTTGTATGGCGACCAGCGGGTTGAGCAGCACGACTGGATGCGGCCGCTGCGTGGCGATTGGATTTCCCGGCTCGAAGACGTGCTGCTGGCGCAACCCGCACCCGTACTGCTGGCCGCGCACAGCCTGGGCTGCGCGCTGGTGGCGGCCTGGGCCGCCCATTCCAATAACACGCATCTGGTGCGTGGTGCATTGCTGGTGGCCCCGGGCGACGTTGAGCAGGTGGAAGAATTGCGCGCCACCCTGTACAGCTGGGCGCCCATGCCAGCGCAGACCTTGCCCTTCCCCAGCCTCTTGCTGGGCAGCCAGGACGACCCTTTTTGCCGGCTCGAGCGGGCGCAGCTGTTTGCCCGCCAGTGGGGCGCCGAGTTTATGGATTACGGCGCCCGCGGCCACCTTAACGCGCAGTCCGGCCTGGGCGACTGGCCCGAAGGCCGGGCCTTGCTGGCGCGACTGAACTGAATTCAAAAAAGGAAAATGACCATGGTGACCAAGAAGCCCAAAGGCTTGGGAATGGGACTGGAGGCCTTGCTCGGCCCCAAAGTCAAAGACGTGAACCCGGCCGACGCCCAGGCAGCCGATGCCGGTTTGCCGAGCAGCCTGTCACTGTCCGAGATGGTTGCCGGCATGTACCAGCCGCGCACCCACATGGACGAGGGTGCGCTCTACGAACTGGCCGAAAGCATCAAGGCGCAAGGCATCATGCAGCCGATTCTGGTGCGCAAGCTGAAGGATGGCGCCCAGGCTGGCAAGTATGAAATCATCGCCGGTGAGCGGCGCTTCCGCGCTGCCCGCCTGGCCGGCCTGGACCGGGTGCCGGTGCTGGTGCGTGACGTGCCCAACGAAGCTGCGGCGGCCATGGCGCTGATCGAAAATATCCAGCGCGAAGACCTCAATCCGCTGGAAGAGGCCCAGGGCCTGCAACGCCTGATCAAGGAGTTTGGACTGACGCACGAAACGGCCGCCCAGGCCGTCGGCCGCTCACGCAGTGCCGCCACCAATTTGCTGCGCCTGCTGAATCTGGCCGACCCGGTGCAGACCATGCTGATGGCTGGCGATATTGACATGGGTCATGCCCGCGCCCTGCTGGCGCTGGACCGGGCGACGCAGATCACCGCAGCCAACCAGATTGCCACCCGCAAGCTGTCGGTGCGCGAAGCCGAAAGTCTGGTGAAAAAACTCAGCGCCGAATTCGCCCTGACCAGTCCCAAGCCGAAAAAGGAAAAGTCACGTGACCTGAAACGGGTCGAGGAAGAACTTTCGGACCTGCTGATGGCACAGGTCGATGTGCACATCAAGAAACGCGTCAAACGCAACGGACGCATGGAAGAAATGGGCGAGCTGGTGATTCAGTTCGGCTCGCTCGACGAGTTGAACGGCCTGATAGACCGACTCGCTCCGGGCGTGTCGCGCTAGCCTTTGCGCAGAACGGCAGGCACCCATGCGCAAGCTGTTTCCTGGCACCTGGCCCTGGCCGCTGCCTGCGCTGCTGGCCTGGGCGCTGGCCTGGGCGCTGTTTCGCTGGCTGCTGGGGCAGGGCGCAGCGGCCGTGCTGGCGCTGGGCCTGCCCTCGGCGCTGGGCGTGCTGTTGAGTCTGTGGGGCCACAGCTGGTGGCGGCGCCTGCTGATCGGCCTGGGCTTCCCGCTGTCGCTGGCGCTGAGCCTGCCGGCGCTCGGGCTGGCGGCGGTTCCGGCCTGGGGCTGGTTGTTGCCGCTGGCCTTGTTGTTGCTGATTTATCCCATCAATGCCTGGCGCGATGCGCCCTTGTTCCCGACGCCAGCGGACGCCTTGCTGGAGTTGCCCAGCCATGCACCGCTCGCGGCTGGCGCCAGAATTCTGGACGCGGGGTGTGGCGCTGGCGCTGGCTTGCGAGCGTTGCACCAGGCCTATCCACAGGCGCAACTGTTCGGACTGGAGTGGAGCTGGCCCCTGCGCGCTGTTAGTGCGCTACGCTGTCCCTGGGCGCGGGTGCGGCGAGAAGACATCTGGATTGCCGACTGGTCGCAATACGACATGGTGTATTTGTTTCAGCGCCCGGAGAGCATGACCCGTGCCGTGGTCAAGGCTTCCGAGTTGGCCCCGGGGGCCTGGATGGTGAGTCTGGATTTTCCCGCCACCCATCTGCGCGCCACGGCCCAATATCACACGCCGGGCGGGAAAATGGTATGGTTGTACCGGGCGCCGGTGTCGGTGCTCTAAGGAGAATTTGCATGCTTTCCCAGTCTTCGCCAAGTGGCGATCTTGCGCAGGAGTCACTGCACGCGCATGAGGTGGTTTTGTTCGCCGTGGCCAGCCTGGCCGAATTGCGTGAGTCAGACACCGAAAGCCATTTGTTGCGGGTGCGCGGCTATGTGCGTGCACTGGTCGAGAACCTCAGGAGTCAGCCGGCCTACGCCACGGTGCTGACACCCCAGTACATCGAGGCACTGTGCGCCTGCGTACCGATGTACGACCTCGGCACGGTCGGCATACCGGACCGCATCCTGCTGAAACCGGGACGTTTGTCGCCCGACGAACTGGCCATCATGCGAACCCATACCACGCTGGGCTACGAGGCCATTGTGCGTGCCGAGAAAACCCTGGGCCGCAGCTCTTACCTGTTGACCCTGGCCAAGGAACTGACCCTGTCGCACCAGGAAAAATGGAATGGCAAAGGCTATCCAAAGGGCCTGGTGGAAGCGCAGATCCCGGTGTCGGCGCGCATTGTCGCGCTGGCCGACGTGTATGACGCACTGATCAGCAACAAGGTCTACAAGCAGGGCATCGGACACGCTGCCGCCGTGGCGGTGATTGTCAGCGAGCGTGGCAGCCATTTCGATCCGCTGGTGGTGGATGCTTTTGTCGCAGTCAGCGCCGAATTCGAGGCGATTGCCGCACGCCACGCCGACAGCGACAGCGACATGCAGCAAAAGATCGAGTACATGGCCAACGCCATTGCCGAGATCGCCGAGCTTTAACGGCGAAATATCTTTCCCGGATTCAGAATGTTGTCCGGGTCCAGCGCGCACTTGATGCTGCGCATCATGTCTATCGCCGCGGCACCGGTTTCGCGCACCAGGAAATCCATTTTGTGCAGCCCGATGCCGTGCTCGCCGGTGCAGGTGCCATCCAGTGCCAGGGCACGGTGAACCAGCTGGGTGCTGAGTTGTTCGGCCAGTTCGCGTTCGCTGGCATTGTCCGGGTCAATCAGGTAACCCATGTGGAAATTGCCGTCGCCGACGTGGCCGACCAGAAAGTAGGGCAGGCCGGCCTGCTGTGCTTCTTTGACCGAATCGAGCAAGGCCTCGGCCAGACGGGAGATTGGCACGCAGGCATCGGTGGTGATGGCGCGGCAACCGGGGCGTGACTGCAGGGCCGCGAACAGGGCGTTGTGGCGGGCGGTCCAGAGCCGGGTCCGGGCTTCCGGCGTTTCGGCCCACTCAAACGCCTGGCCACCGTGTTCCTGGGTGATGGCTTCGGTGGTTTGTACCTGCTCGCGCACGCCCAGCGGGGAGCCATGAAACTCCATCAACAGCATCGGACCCTCGTGCAAACCCAGACCGGCGTGGCGGTTGACCATGCGCACGGTGTTGACGTCGAGCAATTCACAGCGCGCAATCGGCACCCCCAGCTGGATCAGCGCGATGGTGCTGTTAACGGCATCGTCCAGGGTGTCGAACGAACAGATCGCCGCCAGTACAGCTTCGGGTAGCGGATAAAGCTTGACCGTCACTTCGGTAATCACGCCCAGGGTCCCTTCGGAACCCAGCATCAGGCGTGTCAGGTCGTAGCCGGCGGACGACTTTCTGGCGCGTGTGCCGGTATGAACGATTTCGCCTTGGGCGCTGACCAGTTCCAGGGCCAGCACGTTGTCACGCATGGTGCCGTAGCGGACCGCGTTGGTGCCGCTGGCCCGGGTGGCACACATGCCGCCCAGGGTGGCGTCGGCACCGGGGTCGATCGGAAAGAACAGGCCGAGCGACTTCAGCGCTTCGTTGAGCTGCTTGCGCGTTACGCCGGCCTGCACCGTGGCGGTCAGGTCTTCCGGGTGAATGGCCAGCACCTGTTTCATGCGTCCCAGATCCAGGCTGATGCCACCTTGTACGGCCAGCACATGGCCTTCCAGCGAGGAACCGGCACCGAAGGGAATCAGCGGGGTGCGATACTGCCGCGCCAGGCGCACCGCGTCCTGCACGTCGGCCTTGCTTTCCGCGAAAACCACGGCGCCCGGGGGGGCGATGCTGAAGGCCGACTCGTCGCGGCCGTGCTGTTCGCAGATGGCGCTGCCACAGGATAGTTGGGTGCCAAACCGCGCCTGTAATGCCGCCAGCAGGTCGGTGTTCAGCGGGTTGCCGGCGCGGGGGAAATTGGCTTGCTCTGCGTTCATGCGCGTCTCCGTTAATATGCCATTTTCATCGAAGGAAGCAGCCATGGGAAACCGACTCACACAGATTGCCACCCGCACCGGCGACGCCGGCACCACCGGCCTGGGCGATAACACCCGGGTATCAAAAGACCACCTGCGGGTGCACGCCATGGGTGAGGTTGACGAACTTAACTCCCAGCTGGGGGTGCTGCTGTGCGAAGACATGCCGGCCGGTATTCGCGCGTTGCTGGTCGAAATTCAGCACCAGCTGTTCAATCTGGGCGGTGAATTGTCGATCCCGGGCTACGAGCTGCTCAAGCCGGAAGCTGTGCTGGCATTGGACCAGGCGCTGGCGGAACACAATGCCCGCCTGCCCAAGTTGCAGGAATTTATCCTGCCGGCGGGTACCCGGGCTGCTGCCCTGGCGCACGTTGGGCGCACCGTGGCGCGGCGTGCTGAGCGCGCGCTGGTGGCCCTGGGCGCGGCCGAGGCCCTGAACGAGGCGCCACGGCAGTACCTGAACCGCCTGTCGGATCTGATGTTTGTGCTGGCGCGGGTGTTCAACCGCCACCGCAGCGACGGCCTGCCGGGCGATGACGTGTACTGGAAAAGTGAGCGACTGCGCCAGTCGCAGGATGATTCGGTGGCTTAGTCCAGCCCCGGTTTTGCATTACAGCAGCCGGGTCATGCGCTCGGCGCCCCAGCATTGCGCAACGTACTTGGCTTGCGCCGTGGGACCGAAAAAATAATAGTGGTCAAAATTCAGCAGCGCCGGTTCGCGGTTGCTATTGAGCTGGTTTTGCTGGCAATAGTCGGCGTAACTGGCGTTGAGGGACTGCAGGGTCAGGCGCAGCCATTGCGGTTGCAGCAGCTCGTCGCGCGGGTGTAGCTTGACGATCAGCCGGTGCCCGGGGGGCTGTAGCGCCGCCTGTTCGGTAAAGATATTCAGAATATCGCGGTAGGCTTGGGCAATCACTGCCTTGTCGTCAATCCGGTTATGCAGGCCGTAAAAGCTGAGCAGCCGGGTGCTGCGCGGGGTGGCGTCTTTTTCCAGTTGCAGCCGGGTCACCTGCGGCATGTTGGCGAAGGCGTCGGGTGAGCAGGCAAAGCAGCCTCCGTAACTGGGATGCTGGTGGTCGAATGGACGCACGTCCATGGTATTGAGTCCGTCCAGCAGGGCCGGATGGATCTGGGCCGATTCCAGCAAACCCAGCTTGGCCATGGTCTGGCGCAGCAGCTCCAGGTCGTTTTGCACCGGACGCAGGAAGCAGCCCTGCAGGGAATTTTCGGCACTGGTCAGCCCCTCTTCCAGATAGCAAAGCTGTGCAATGCGTTTGCTGATGCGCAGCAACTGGCCCAAGAGGAACATGGTGTGCGGCACATAGATGGCGATCGGTGCACCGTCCGGCACTGCGTCCATCAGGCAACGCAGGGCCTGACAGCTGCCGTCAATCGACCATTGGCCATCGCTGTCCACGTAATCGTCAATGTCCGGGCCACGGACGCCGCGCGCGCCAATCAGCACCGGCGCGCGCAGTTGCAGCGCATCGATGGTTGCCCGGGCCATGGAATAGGTAATCGGACTGTGCACAAAAAACAGGTGCACCAATGGGGGTGTGGCCGCGCTGATGATCGGCTCCTTGGAGAAAGGTTACGGAAAAAGACCGTTCCCCAATATCCATTCAGCCCTTGTCTGCTCTGTTAACGCCCGATGCTGTTTTGTAAATTTACCTGGCACGGTCTGGCCGCAGCAGGGCGATCGTTTTGGTCGCGTATTTGCTAGAATCCCACCCAGCGCCAATTTGCTCCAGCTTGCGGGCGCTATACAAATGCAGCTAAAGACGGACCGCCAATCTACCCGGCCTCGTTTTTTGCGGCGCCGGGTATTTTGTTAGGTCTATTGAGTTGGAAGTGGGTCCTTCATGTCATTTATTGCCACTGCGCAATCCATGCACTTCGCGCAGCCCTTAGCGCTGCAAAGCGGTGCGTCGATTCGTGACTACGCGCTGAGCTACGAAACCTACGGCACGCTGAATGCCGATAAATCCAATGCGGTGCTGATCTGCCACGCACTGAACGCCTCGCACCATGTGGCGGGGGTTTATGCCAACCAGCCGCGTTCCGAGGGCTGGTGGGACAACATGGTCGGGCCTGGCAAGTCGGTGGATACCGATCACTTTTTTGTGATCGGCATCAACAACCTGGGTTCCTGTTTCGGTTCAACCGGCCCGACCCACCTCAACCCGGACACGGGCGAAGTTTATGGGGCCAACTTTCCGGTCGTTACGGTGGAGGACTGGGTTGATGCGCAAGCGCGCCTGCTCGACGTTCTTGGCATTCAGCAACTCGCTGCCGTGATGGGCGGCTCGCTTGGCGGCATGCAGGCGCTGAGCTGGACGTTGCGCTATCCGGCGCGTGTGCGCCATGCCGTGGTGATTGCCAGCGCACCGAATCTGACGGCGGAAAATATTGCTTTCAATGAAGTGGCACGGCGCGCCATCGTCACCGATCCGGATTTCCATGGCGGGCATTTTTATGCGCACGGCGTGGTGCCCAAGCGTGGTCTGCGCATTGCCCGCATGATTGGCCACATCACCTATCTCAGCGACGACGTGATGAACGAGAAGTTCGGTCGCCACTTGCGTGATGCCGCCAAGGCGGTGCAGGGGGGTGTTGCTGGCGAAGCCGCTGGGTACTTGTTCAGCACCCAGGAAGTCGAGTTCCAGATCGAGAGCTATCTGCGCTATCAGGGCGACAAGTTTGCCGAATACTTCGACGCCAATACCTATTTGCTGATCACCCGCGCGCTGGACTATTTTGATCCGGCGCGCGCCTACGCCGGCGATCTCGGACTGGCGCTGGCGCAGGCGAGCTGCAAGTTCCTGCTGGTCAGCTTCACTACCGACTGGCGTTTTTCGCCGCAGCGCAGCCGCGAGATTGTGAAAGCCCTGTTGCGCAATCGGCGCAACGTCAGCTATGCCGAAATCGATGCGCCGCATGGGCATGACGCCTTCCTGCTGGAAGACGCCCGTTATCTGGCCGAAGTCCGGTCCTATTTTGAGCGGATTGCCAAGGAGTTCGCATGAGCACAGCGTCGATTCAACAGCTGATTGCGCAACTGGTGCCGCAAGGTTCGCGCGTGCTTGACCTGGGGTGCGGTGATGGCGCCATGCTTGACTATCTGCAGCGCGAACGAGGCTGCAGCGGCTACGGGGTGGAGATCGCCGATGCCAACGTGCTGGCCTGCATCCGGCGTGGTGTCAACGTGATCCAGTTCAATTTGGACGAGGGCCTGGCGCTGTTTGATGACAAGTCCTTTGATGTAGTGCTGCAGATCGACACCCTGCAGCATTTGCGCAATGCCGAAGTGATGCTGCGTGAAACCGCCCGTGTCGGCCGTTGCGGCATTGTGGCGTTCCCCAATTTCGCGCACTGGCCGAATCGCCTGAGCGTGTTGCAGGGACGCATGCCGGTGACCAAGCGCTTGCCGTACCAGTGGTATGACACGCCGAACATTCGTGTCGGCACCCACGCCGACATGGCCACGCTGGCCGAGCGCGTTGGCTTGCGTGTGCTGGACAGCTTTGGCGTGCAGGACGACAAGGTGGTGCGCTTGGCGCCCAACTGGCGTGCCAGCACCTCGGTGTACAAACTGGAGAGCGCAACATGAACGATCGACTCGCACCCGCAGCCCTGAACGCCGCACAGGCCCTGGACCAGGTCAGCCGCCAGTGGGATACGCAAATCCTGGGCGAGTTGCAAAAATACATTCCGATTCCGGCCAAGTCGCCGGCCTTCGATGCCGACTGGGCGGCACATGGCTATCTGGACGCGGTGGTGCAGAACACTGCGCAATGGATCGAGGCGCAGCAGGTTGCGGGTCTGACGTTGGAAATCATCCGCCTGCCAGGCCAGACCCCGGTGCTGTTTTTTGACATTCCTGCGCGTCGAGCGCATCCCGGTCCCTCGGTGTTGATGTACGGACACCTGGACAAGCAACCCGAGATGGATGGCTGGCGCAGCGACCTCGGTCCGTGGACGCCGAAGGTGGAGAACGGCCGTTTGTATGGTCGGGGTGGCGCCGACGACGGCTATGCCGCCTACGCCGCCATTGCTGCGGTGCAGGCCTTGCAGGCCCAGCAGCAGCCGCATCCGCGCATTGTGGGTCTGATTGAAACCTGTGAGGAAAGTGGCTCGCCCAACCTGCTGCAGTATGTTGATTTGCTGCGTCCGCGCCTGGGCGAGGTGGGACTGGTGATCTGTCTGGATTCCGGCGCCGGCAACTACGACCAGCTCTGGCTCACAACCAGCCTGCGCGGCGTTGCCACGGGCGTGCTGAAGGTGGAAATCCTGACTGAAGGGGTGCATTCCGGTGATGCCAGCGGCTTGGTGCCGTCGAGCTTTCGCATCATGCGCCAGGTGCTGGACCGCCTTGAAGACAGCGCGACCGGGCGCTTGCTGCCGCAGGCCTTCCATTGCGAGGTGCCGGCTGTGCGGCAGGCTCAGGCGCAGGCCACTGCCGCCATTTTGGGCGCCGAAATCCACCGCCGTTTCCCCTGGGTGCACTCGGACTGCGCCGGTGGCGCGGGTTTTGCCCTGCCCAGCACCAGCGATCCAGTGCAGGGTCTGCTGAACCAAACCTGGGCGCCGACCCTGAGCGTGATTGGTGCCGAGGGCTTCCCCAACATGCGCGACGCTGGCAATGTGCTGCGGCCCTATACCGCGTTCAAGCTGTCCTTGCGCCTGCCGCCGCTGGTGCCGGCGGAGCAGGCAGTGCAGCAGCTCAAGGCCTTGCTGGAAGACAATGCGCCCTACCAGGCGCGCGTGACTTTCGCGCCAAGCGGCCATGCCACCGGCTGGAATGCGCCGGACACTACGCCCTGGTTTGACGCGGCGCTGCAAGCGGCTTCGCTGGCGCACTTTGGTGCGCCCTGTGGTTACATTGGCCAGGGCGGCACGATTCCACTGATGAACATGCTGTCGCAAGGCTTTCCGCAGGCGCAGATGATGGTTTGCGGTGTGCTGGGTCCGAAAAGCAATGCGCACGGTCCGAACGAATTCCTGGACCTGCCTTACGCCAAGAAACTGACCGCAGCCGTGGCCGACGTGATTGCACGCATGCCCTGAGGCGTGCCGCCTACCGGCTTAGGTGAGCAGTGCCAGTGCGGTGAGTGCCGCAGTTTCCGAACGCAGCACTCGGGGGCCCAGCGTTGCCGCTTGAAAACCGGCGGCCAGCGCGCTGTTTTCTTCGGCCGGACTCAGGCCGCCTTCCGGGCCGGACAGAAACAGCACAGGCTGGCTGCTGGAAACCCACTGGCGCACGCTTTGCGTGCCTTCGCGCAGCGACAGCAGCAGTGCGGCGCTGCTGTCGGGCAGGCCCTGGCGATAGCCCGCCAGCCATTGCGCCAGCGTGCGTACCGGGTGTACCAGCGGTACCCGGTTGCCGCCGCATTGTTCGCAGGCGGAAATGGCAACGCTTTGCCAATGGGCAATTTTCTTCTCGGCGCGGGCATCGGCCAGGCGCAGCACGCTGCGTTCCGTCATCAGCGGCTGAATGCTGCGCACGCCGAGTTCGGCGGCTTTTTCGACCAGCCAGTCCATGCGTTCATTCGCCGGCATGCCCAGCGCCAGATGGACTTCGCGGCCAGCTTCCCGCTCAATTGCCAGGTGGGCACCGACTTCTACCTGGACATCGCTGCGTCCCATGCGCGTCACGGTAGCGGTGAATTCGCCGCCGCTACGTGGGCCGTCCCAGCCCGGACCGTGGTTGAACAAGGTGATCGCAGCACCGGGTTGCAGGCGCAGCACCTGGACGTGGCGCGCGGCACCCGCGGGCAATTCGAGCAGGCTGCCGGTGCTCAGCGGGGCGGGGCAAAAAAAGCGGGGCATGGTGGGCGCGGTAGGGGCTCAGACCCGGCCAAAGGCGAAAGCATTGGGCACTTCGATGCCCTCGATGGTCTCGATCAGACGCAGCAGCGGCTTCAGTTCCCGGTAGCGGCCACAGGTGGCGCGCATATAGGCGATGAAGCGCGGCGTGTCGGCCAGGTACTGCGGCTTGCCGTCGCGCAGGGTCAGGCGCGCAAAGATGCCGGTGACTTTGAGGTGGCGCTGCAGGCCCATCCATTCGACTCCGCGGTAAAACTCGCCAAAGTCGTTACCCACGGGCAGACCGGCCTTGCGTGCCTTTTCCCAGTAGCGGATGGTCACATCCAGGCAAAAGTCCTCGTCCCAGCTCAGGAATGCGTCGCGCATCAGGCTGGCAATGTCGTAGGTCACCGGGCCAAACACGGCATCCTGGAAATCCAGTACGCCCATGCCGGCATCGGACAGCATCAGGTTGCGGGGCATGAAGTCACGGTGCACGTAAACGCTGGGCCAGGACAGGTTGTTTTGAATAATGCAGTCAAAGGCATCGTTCAGCGTTTTCTGCTGGGCTTCGTTGAGCGTGAACTGGCGGTGCTGGCCGATGTACCACTGCGGCAGCAATTCGACTTCGCGGCGCAGCAGGGCCTGGTCGTAGGCGGGTAGCTGGCCGGGCTGGGAGGCCAGTTGCCAGCGGATCAAAATGTCCACTGCCTGCTGGTACAACGCCAGCGGCGGTGCTGCTGCCGGGTCAATGCATTGCATCATGGTCTTGGCGCCCAGGTCGGACAGCAGCATAAAGCCATGGGGCGCGTCCCAGTCCAGAATCTCGGGCGCCCGGATACCCGCCGCGTGCAGCAGCGCGGCGACGTGTACAAAGGGTTTGCAATCTTCCTTGTCCGGCGGCGCGTCCATGATGACCAGGCTGCGCCCAGGTGCCTCAATGCGCAAATAGCGGCGAAAACTGGCGTCGGCCGAGGCAGCGCGCAGGGTCTCGGGATCGAGCTGGAAGCGCGGCTGCAGTGCCGTAAGCCAGTGCTTGAAGTGCTGTTCGCGTTGTGGGTCGGACCAGCTTGGGGCGCTGATAGCTGGGGTGGAATCCGGCTTTGCCGGTGGGGTGGGGGTGCTCATGGATAATCGATTCTACAAAGCCCCGTTGGAGCCACCTCCATCGCCCTCTTGATTACGGTTTCGCGCCAGCGTGTTTTTACCATTCTTCGTGTTTCATTTGCCGACGAGCCCTGCCGTCAGGACCGGTTCTGAGCGGCGTGCCGCGTTGCCGGCGCTGCAAGGTTTGCTGCTTGCCGGGGCGCTGGCCATGGCGGCGGGCGGCGCCTGGGCGCAGTCGGCAGTGGATGCCATGGCAGAGCGCAATGCGCCTACGTACCTGCAGGGTGACCGGATTTCCGGTCACACCGAGCTCGACACCGTGATTGAAGGAAACGCGCAATTGCGCAAGGGCGACACCACGATTGAGGCCGACCGGCTGGAGTATTACCAGCCCAGTGATGTGGCCCGGGCCAGTGGCAATGTGCGGGTCAGCCGGGCGGGCAATGAATACAGTGGCCCATTGCTGGAAATCAAGGTCGAGACTTTCGAAGGCTTTTTTCAGCAACCCGAATACCACTTCAAGCAGGGCGATGCACACGGCGATGCCTCGCGCGCCGACTTCCTGGACGAGAGCCATACCGTCATCCATGACGCCACCTACACCACGTGCCGGCGCCTGCCCGGACCGAGCTGGATGCCGGACTGGATCTTGCGCGCCGGCACCATCAGTCTGGACAACGATGAAGAAGTTGGTGTTGCCAACGATGCGTACCTCGATTTCAAGGGCGTCCCCATCGTGCCGGTGCCGCCCATTAGTTTTCCCTTGTCGGAGAAGCGCAAGTCCGGGCTGTTGCCGCTGACGATCGACCCCTTGAACAGCCTCAACGGCATGACGGTGGCGCAGCCGTATTACTGGAATATTGCGCCGAACCGCGACGCCACCATCACGCCCACCATGATGACCGCGCGCGGGGTCGATCTGGGGCTGGAATTCCGTTATCTGGAGCCTTCGTACAACGGCGTGCTGCACGCCGACTACATGGCGGCGGACCAGTTGCGCCAGGCAGATCGCTGGGGCCTGTCCTGGACCCAGAGCAATGTACTGAAGACCGACGTGCCGGAGATTGGCAATATCGGCCTGGCGTTCAATATCAACCGCGTCAGCGACGACAACTACTGGCAGGATTTCACCGGAACCAATCCGGTGCTGACGGAACGCCTGTTGCCCGGCGATGTGCAGGCGACCTGGAGCCATGATGGCGCCAGTGCCTCGGTGCATGTGCTGAAGTGGCAAACCTTGCAGGCGGTGGATTCGCCGATCATTCCGCCGTATGACCGGCTGCCGCAACTGACAGCGCGCTATGAGCAAAACCATGTCAACGGCTTTGACTGGTCGGTCGAAGGCGATTTCACCCAGTTTGAAGCCGATGCCAGCCTCACGGGTCAGCCCAATGCCCAGCGCGGCTACGCACTGGCCCAGATCAGCCGGCCGTGGCTGGCACCGCAGGGCTTCATCACGCCCAAGCTGCAACTGCACACCGCCAGTTACCAGTTTGATGCGCTGCTGGCCGACGGCAGCCAGTCGGCCGACAGCACGGTGCCCACTTTCAGTCTGGACAGCGGGCTGATGTTTGAACGCAATACCACGCTCTGGGGCCGCAATTTCCTGCAGACGCTGGAGCCGCGCGCCTTTTATGTGTACACGCCGTATCGCAACCAAAGCATGTTGCCCAATTACGATACCGGCCAGGCAGATTTCAACTTTGCCAGCATCTATACCGAAAACGCCTACGTCGGCAATGACAAGATTTCGGACAACAATCTTTTGACCCTGGGCCTGTCCAGCCGTTTTCTGGACTCCGACACCGGTGCCCAATATGCCCGCTTTGGTATTGCCCAGCGGATTCGCTTTGAGCAGCAGAAGGTGACTATCGACAATGTCACGCCGCCCGCGCAGACCGGTATCAGCGACTTGTTGCTGGGTGCAGCGCTGAATCTGAACGAGCGCTGGGCGCTGGATTCCACGGCACAGTACAACCCCCTGACGGACCAATCGGTGCGCTCCACCGTATCGGCGCGCTACAACCCCAGCGATTACCGGGTGATCAGCGCGGCCTACCGGTTTCAGCGCGATGTCAGCGAACAACTGGACGTCAGCTGGCAGTGGCCGATCAATGACCTGTGGGGTGATCGGGGCCAGGACCTGGGCAGTGGCAATGGACAGGGGCCCGGGCGCTATTACGCATTGGGGCGGATGAACTACAGCATGGACCAGAGTGCCATGGTGGATACGATTCTGGGCGTAGAGTACGATGCGGGCTGTTGGCTGGGACGGGTGGTGTTTGCACGGACCCAGACCAGCCCGTCCACTGCGATTCAGCGGGTCATGTTCCAAATCGAGTTTGTCGGCTTCTCACGTCTGGGAATTGATCCCCTGGCAACCTTGAAGCAGAGCATTTCGCGCTACCAGAATTTGCGTGATACCGGCAGTACGGGTACGGACCGCAACAGCAATTAGATTGAACGACTATGCATTTTTTCCGTTTTTTCCGATCGACCTCGGCGCTGCTGTTGGCAGCGGTTTGTGTGGGTCCGGTCGCCCTGGCGCAGACCAGCAGCCCGGCCACCACCCCGGCTGCTAGTACCGCCGCCAGCACGGCCGACTTCATCGTCGCCCTGGTCAACTCGGAACCGATCACCAACTCGGAGCTCGACCTGGCCATGCGCCGCGTGACGGAACAGTTGAAAGCCCAGGGCAAGCCGGTACCGCCAGCGGCGCAGTTGCGCCAGGGAATTCTGGAGCGCCTGATCAGCGACAAGGCTCAGCTGCAATATGCCAACGAGTATGGCGTGCGGATTGAGGATTCGGCCGTCGATCTGGCGGAACAAAATCTGGCCCGGCAAAGCCAGGTCAGCGTGGAAGACTTGCACAAGCAGGCAATCAAGGAAGGCCTGAGTGTGCAGGCGTTGCGCAGCCAATTGCGTGAGCAACTGACCCTGAGCCGCCTGCGCGAGCGCGATGTCGACGGCCGCGTGAAGATTTCGGACCAGGATGTCGACCGCGCGATTGCCGAGCAACTGGCTGCCAATTCCGATCCCTACGCCCAGGACATCAACCTGGCCCAGTTGCTGGTGGCCATTCCGGAGCATGCGGACGCTGCCCAGGTGGCCAAGCTGCAGGAGCAGTCCCAACAGCTGTTGCAACGGGCCCGGGCTGGCGAGGACTTTGCGGCTTTGGTGAAACAGTATTCTGGCGCCGATCGGACGGCTGGCGGGGAAATGGGTTTGCGCCGTGCTGACCGCTATCCACCGCCGTTTGTGCGTGCCACCCAGGACGTTCCGGTGGGCGCGGTGGCCGATGTGCTGCGTTCGCCAGCGGGCTTTCATATTCTCAAGGTGTTGACGCGCCAGGCGCCCAAGCAACTGGTGCGCACGGTGGTGCAAAGCCGGGCGCGCCATATTCTTTTGCGCCCGGGTCCGCAGCTGACACAGGAAGCCGCATTGGCCAAGCTGGCGGATTTCCGCCAGCGCATCTTGCAAGGCAAGGCCGATTTCCAGACCCTGGCGCGTGAAAACTCCCAGGACGGCAGCGCGGCGCAGGGCGGGGACCTGGGTTGGGCCAGTCCTGGCATGTTTGTGCCCGAATTTGAAGAAGTGATGTCGCATCTGAATGAAGGCGAAATCAGTTTGCCGATGGTGTCGCGCTTTGGGGTGCATTTGATTCAGCTGATCGACCGGCGCAAAGTCGAGTTGAGTCAACGTGATGTGCGTGAGCAGGTGCGCAACCAGTTGCGTGAAGCCAAGCTCGAGGAAACCTATACCAACTGGGCCAAGGACATCCGCGAGCGCGCGTTTGTCGAGTTCCGTGAACCTCCTGCCAATCCATGAAGCACATAGCGCGCAAGCGATTCGGTCAGCACTTCCTTTCGGACGGCGGCATTATTGACGCCATTGTTGACGCGATTGCTCCGCAGGCTGGCCAGCGCATGCTCGAAATCGGGCCCGGTCTGGCGGCCTTGACGCAACCACTGGTCGAGCGCGTTGGCCACCTGACCGTGATCGAGCTCGACCGCGACCTGGCCCAGCGCCTGCGCGCCCACGCCCAGCTGAGCGTGATCGAGTCGGACGTGCTGAAGGTGGACCTGCGCAACATTGCGCCGGTGCCGGCCCAGGGCGGCGTCAAATGGCGCGTGGTTGGCAACCTGCCCTACAACATTTCGACCCCGATTCTGTTTCACCTGCTGGAGCAGGTGGACTGCATTGAAGACCAGCACTTCATGCTGCAAAAAGAAGTGATTGACCGCATGGTGGCGCAGCCCTGCACGGCGGCCTACGGGCGCCTGAGCGTGATGCTGCAATGGCGCTATGCGATGGAAAACGTGCTGTTCGTGCCGCCAGAAAGTTTTGACCCTCCACCCCGTGTTGACAGTGCGGTGGTGCGCATGCTGCCACGCAGCCAGCCCGCGCAGGTGAATGTCGATTTGCTCAGCGAAATCGTCCAGGTGGCGTTCAGCCAGCGCCGCAAACTGGTACGTCACACCCTGGGCCGCTGGCTGGAGGCCCGTGCTGCCGCCGAAGGCTTTGATGTGCAACGCCGGGCCGAAGAAATTCCGGTGGCTGAATACGTGGCGCTGGCCCAGCGCGTCGCCGCCATGCCTGCCTGAAACAAAACACCACTACAAAGGAAACGCCATGAGGGACCAGGTTCGAGCTTTGGCAGCCGGCTTGCTGGCGCTGGTCTTGTCTGCTGTGGCCCAGGCCGAGCCGACGGTGTACAACTTCTCGCCGGTCAACCAGTTTGACATTGCCCTGACCGCCGCCTACTGGAATCCCATCATTGCCTATGTCTCTGAAAAGAGCGGCGTTCAGCTGAATCTGAAAATTGGCCGGACTTCGGCCGACACCACCAGTTATGTGCTGGCCAAAGAGGTGGAGTTTGTCTTCACCAATCACCTGTTCAGCCCGGAACGCGAAAAGCTGGGTTGGAAGGTGTTCGGGCGTCGCAACACCCCCGCATTGCAGGGCCAGATTGTGGTGCCCGAAGATTCGGCGCTGACCGATGTGGCCCAGCTGCGCGGCCAGGAAGTCGCCTTTGCCGGACCTGAGGCACTGATTGTCTACAAGGTGCCCTATGCGCACCTGTTGGCGAAAAATATCGATATCAAGGTGGTGTTTTCCGGCAACCAGAATGCTGCATTTGCGCAGTTGTTTTCGGGCCGGGTGGCGGCCACCGGCGGCAGCAGCCAGCTGGTAGAGGGCTATACCCGGCGTGAAGGCAAGCGCTTTCGCGTGTTGTGGACTTCCGAACCATTTCAGGACCTGGCCCTGATGGCCTCCAGCAAGGTGCCCGATGCCGTGGTGCGCAAGGTGGCCAACGCATTTTTCGACATGGCCAAGGATGCGCGGGGCCGGGACGTGCTGGCGCAGGCCTCCAGCGTGATTGGCTTGCCGCAGGACACCCGCTTTGTGCCGGCCAGTGGTGCCGACTACGCCGCCTACAGGCGCTTCTACCAGAGTGCGCCCCTGGCATTGCGCTGATCCGGTTCGCGCATGAACTACCTTCGCCGCCTATTGCCGCAATCCCTGGTGGAGCGCGTGTTCTCGCTGTATGCGACTTCCCTGGTACTGTTTGTGGTGGTCGGACTGGCGGTGTTTGTGCATTACCAGTTCACGCTGGAAATCGAGGACCAGCAACTGGTGGGCGAGATGTTGATGAACGTGGCCGCGCAGTCGGTGGGCGACAGCGCCATCATCGGGGACTACGACACCATCGCCAAAACCCTGGACCGGGCCATTTTCCGCTCCAATTTTTCCCAGGCCCAGTTCATTGATACCGATGGCGGGGTGATCACGGCGAACAACCGGGTTCCGGTAACGCTGGTGGCGCCGGCCTGGGTCGATGACTGGGTGCGCCAGCAGCTGTTCGACATCAACCACAACATAGAAGTTGGCGGCAAGGATTACGGCGTTTTGCGCTTGCGCTACGCCGATGCGGCGGTGGCCAGTGCCTTGTGGCGGGTGGTTTTGTATTCGCTTGGGCTGTCGCTGGGGGCCTTGCTGCTGGGGGCGCTGCTGATTCGCATTCCATTGAAACGCTGGCTCGACAATTTTGACCGCGTGCGCCTGCATGAAGCCGACATTCTGTACGGCGCCATCGACATCAAGGCCTTGCTGGACCCGGATGCGCCGGTGGAAATCCGCCATACGTTTGACATCATCAGCCGGGCTGCAGGGCGTCTGTCGGCGCAACGCGAAGAAGCCTCGGTAACACTGAACGCCATCACCGACGGCGTGCTGACGACCGATGCCGCGTACCGGCTGGTCTACAGCAATCCGGCGGCCGAACACATGCTGGGTCTGCATGGCCAGCGCTTGGTCGGGCAGGATGTGAGGGCCTTGTTGCCGGATGCATTTTTGGCAACCGGTTCGGCGCTGGATTGGAAGGTGCGGCGCCTGGAAGTGGCCGCGCCGTTGGGTGGAAAAATGATTCTGGACACCACCCTGGCGACCATCTATTCGTCCAGCAACAGCGTGTCCGGGCATGTGCTGACTTTTCGCGATGTGTCGCAGCAGCATGCGCTGGACCAGCAGTTGCGCAATGCGTTGCAAATGCGCCAGCGCGCCCTGGAGTCTTTGCGTGGTGTGCTGTCCAACTTCTCGACCGCGTCGGAAGTTATGCCGCTGGAGGCCGATGACCTGGATTCCCTGACCCAGCGTGTGGTGGCCCTGGTGGCCGAGCGCGAGTTGGGTCGCCGCGCCTTGAACAACCAGAAATTTGCACTCGACCAGCATGCCATTGTCAGCATCACCGACCTGCAGGGCGTCATTACCTATGCCAACGGAAAATTCTGCGAAATCAGCGGTTATTCCCAGGCTGAACTGCTGGGTGTCAACCACCGCATTGTGAATTCCGGCACGCACGCGCCGGAAGTGTTTCAGCAGATGTGGCACACCATTGGCCAGGGGCAAGTCTGGCGCGGTGAGATTTGCAATCGCAGCAAGCACGGTGCGCTGTACTGGGTTGATGCCACAATTGTTCCGCTGCTCGGTGGTGACGGTCTGCCGGAGCAGTTCATTGCGATCCGTACCGACATTACCGAGCGCAAGAGTTTTGAAGCCAAACTGGCGGAACAACTGCAGTTTGTCGAAGTGCTGCTGGAGGCCACGCCAACGGCGATTTATCTGAAGGACATGCAGGGCCGCTATCTGCGCTTCAACCAGGCGTTTGAAGCGTTGTTTGGTATTTCGCGCGCCGACTGGATTGGCAAAACCGTGTTTGAACTGGTTCCCGGCGAGGGCGCCATGATGGACGCCAAAGACCAGGAGTTGTTCCTTACCGGAGCGCCACAAACCTATGAAGCCAGCTTTCATAACCGCACCACGGGTGAAGTGCGCGCTGGCCTGTACTGGAAGGCGCCCCTGACCGATAGCCAGGGGCGCCGTACTGGACTGGTCGGAACGATTCTGGACATCACCGAGAAAAACCGTTTCGAGCAGGCCTTGCGCGAAGCCAAGCGTGCGGCTGAGGCGGCGAACCAGGCAAAAAGTAATTTTCTGGCCAATATGAGCCATGAAATCCGCACCCCGATGAATGGCGTCATCGGCATGACCGACCTGGCGCTGGACACCGATCTGAGTGCGCAGCAACGCGAGTACCTGGGCATTGTGAAGAACTCCGCCCAGTCACTCATGGTGATCCTGAATGACATTCTGGACTTCTCCAAGATCGAGGCCGGCAAGTTGCAGATGGAGGCGGTGGAGTTTTCTTTGGCATCCCTGCTCAGTGACACCTTGAAAACGCTGACGGCGCGCGCGCGTCGGAAGTCGCTGACACTGGACTGCCATTTGCCGCCAGATTTGCCAGAACGGGTGATTGCCGATCCGGTGCGTATTCGGCAGGTGCTGAGCAATCTGTGTGACAACGCCATCAAGTTTACGGAACACGGTGGCGTGGTGGTGCAGGTGGATGTCGAGTCCAGCAGCGCCAGCAGTTTGCAGTTGCACTTTGCGGTGCGCGACACCGGCATGGGTATTCCTGCAGACAAGCAGCAGGGTATTTTTGAGGCTTTCAGCCAGGCCGATGCCTCCACCACGCGCAAATTTGGCGGTACCGGCCTGGGGCTGACAATTTGTGCCCGGCTGGTGGAGTTGATGTCCGGGCGTCTGTGGCTGGAAAGTCAGCCGGCGCAGGGTAGTACTTTCCATTTCACGATTCAGGTGCAGCTTGCGGCCAGCGTTGGGGTGCCGATGGCGCCCAGTGCCAGTTCCCGCGAAGTGTTGGCGCCGGAAGTGCAGGCGCCGTCTGCGCAGAGTGTGTTGTTGGTGGAGGATCACCCGATTAATCAGATGCTGGCTACTACCTTGCTGAAGAAGTGGGGTTATCAGGTGGTGTTGGCGCAGAATGGGCAGGAGGCGGTTTTGCTGTTTCCTAGCCAGCGCTGGGATGCTGTGTTGATGGATATGCAAATGCCGGTGATGGGCGGTTTGGAGGCTACGCGTTTGATACGGGCCAGTGAAAGCGGGCGGCGTACGCCGATTATTGCGATGACTGCGAATGCTATGGCGGCGGATCGTCAGGCCTGTCTGGATGCCGGTATGGATGACCATTTGAGTAAGCCGTTCCAGGCGGCTGCTTTGCAGGCGGTGCTCAAGCGGCACATTGAAGTTCAATAGCCGTTTTTTACGGGGTTGCGTGTGCCTATTTCGTGGTGGCATGTCGCTTACTTCTGGCGCCGGCGGTGCTGGCGTTCTTATGCTTCCCGCTTTCTTGGTTCGCGTTGCGTTGCGCGTCTGCTCGTGGTCTTTTCCTCCGGCTCTATTGGCGTTCGCTGCGTTGCGCGCCTGCTTTTGTCCTTTCCCTCCTGCTTTGTTGGTGTTCGCTGCGTTACGCGCCTGCTTTTTCCCTTTTCCTCCTGCTTCGTTGGCACTCGTTGCGTTGCGCGCCTGCGGTTGGGCAGGGGCTGACGAAGTGGGTGTACGTTCTCCGGCCTCGGGTCGCCGGGGTCTGCTTCTGGTGCGCTAACACCCCCGCACAAATACCGTTACTGGCGCACCACCTCTGTACAGCGGCGAATCCAGGCCTGCGCTCGCACACCCACTTCGCCAGCCCCAG
>CAIUDG010000140.1 GCA_903897925.1 uncultured beta proteobacterium
CGCTTGTGCGAAATTCTGAAATACATCAACTCGCTATACACGGTCTATACGCGCCTGGTGATCTACAACATGGATGGCGAAATTGTCGCCAGCACCCTCCTTGGCAATGACGATCCGGAGGCCCTCGGAACCTTTATTGACCCGCACACGGTGGCCCAGGTGCGGCAGCTGAACTCGGACCAGTCCTACTACGTAACGCCATTCGAAAGCAGCGCTTTGTATGAGGGAGCGCCAACCTACGTCTACCATGCCGCCATCCATTCAGACCAGGGCGCTAAACGGGTCGTCGGCGGTGTTGGCATTGTCTTCAATAGCGCGGTCGAGCTGGAGATGATGCTGCGCGGTGGCATGGGCAACGCCAGCGCCATGTCCGGCTTTTATACCGACCGCACCGGACGCATTATTTCCAGTTCGGACAGCAGCCGTCCGGTAGGAAGCCGTTTGCCGCTGGAACTGGAAGTACAACAGCTCAGCGCCGGAAAAAAAATGTCCCGCATTGTGGAGCACGACGGCAACTATGCCGTGATGGGCTGCTGCGCCTCCAGTGGCTACCGGGAATTCAAGTCTTCCGACGGATACAAGGAAGATGTGCTGGCGATTGTGTTTGAACCGATTGGCCCGGTGCGCCAGCAGATGGCCAGTGCCACCCGCGCGGCCACCACCATCGCACCTGAAATCGTGCTCGGCGAGCGCACCGAATATGCCACTTTCATTTCCAATGGTGTGCTCTTTGCGCTGCCAGCCGCCCATGTGATGGAAGCCGTCAGTGCCAGTCGCCTGGCAACTGTGCCCATGGGCGCGCACAAATCGCGCGTAGGCCTGCTGGACATGCGACACAAAGGCGAAAGCGCCAAACCGGTCTGGGTCTTTGACCTCAATCGTTTGCTGCAAAAGCAGGGCTCCGATTCGCCCAATGATTCGCAAATTATTGTGCTGGAAAAGTCAGGGCGCAGCCTGGGCTTGCTGGTCGACGAGCTCCACGATGTACAGGAATTCAGCGACCGGCAAATCATGCGCTCGCCCTTTTTTGCCAACCAGGAAACGGCACTGGTGCACCAGTTGATCAAGGCAAATCAGGGTGCGCTGCTGATTCAATCCCTGTGCGTCGATTCCCTGTTTAACAAATCGATTGGCCCCAACTCGAACCCGATCTATCTGGAATAGCGGGTTTCCGCAGCGCAAGACCAAGGGGCTGCGCGGTCCAACAAGCGACGCCGCGTATGCTGGGATACCCGACCCATTGCGCTGCTGCGTAAATAGCCAGAGCGAAGTCTATACTCGCCCGATGTCCGATTTAGCACCTTCCATCGCACGCGCGAATTCCAGGGGCAAGCCCGCTGCCGCCAAGAAAAGGCGGTGGCTACGCGCACGAATGATCCGGCCCGCACCATGGCCGAGATACTCAAGGTAGCTACGGAAGAGTTTGCCAGCAAGGGGCTGAGTGGCGCCCGCATCGACGCTATTGCCGAGGCCACCCGCACCAGCAAGCGCATGATCTATTACTACTACGGCAGCAAGGAAGGGCTATACCTTGCGGTGCTGGAGGAGTCTTATCGGCGCATGCGGCAGATCGAATCCGAGTTGAACCTGCAGGACCTGGAGCCCATGCAGGCCTTGCGTACGCTGGTCGAGTTCACCTTCGATCACCACAGCAGCAATGAAGACTACATCCGCCTGGTGATGAATGAAAATATCGCGCGGGGTGCCTATTTGACGCAAAGCAAGACCATTCGCGAGCTCAATGTTCCGGCGATTGAAGCCATCCGGCAGCTATACGAACGCGGCGTTCAGCAAGGCGTATTCCGGGCCGGGCTCGATCCGGTGGATATCCATGCATCGATTTCCGCGCTGACATTTTTCAATGTCTCGAACAAGCATACGTTCGGACTGATTTTCAAGAATCGGGTAAAAAGCGACGACGCCGCAGCGCAGCGGCGGGCCAGCATTAGCGACATGGTTATTCGCTTCGTAGCGGCCTGATACGGGTGCGCCCAAGGGGCTGCACGGCGCGTTAAAGCAAAACGGTATATCAGCTAGTCGGGAGCGGAATGGCGCTCTAGGGTTAACCCTGCGAAGTTAAAACTAACCGGTTAGTACAATTAATACTTGACACACGAATAGCAGCTGTAGACATTGCTATCTGCAGCGCGCGTGCGCGAATACGTCAGCATCGGACTCAGCAGAACAGGCGGTACTGCAAGTCCATAGAAAAAAAGCAATCCAACGAGGAGCCGGACCATGAACCAGCCTGCGGCAACACCGGAACACCACGCTATTGGCATTGATGTATCGGCCAGCCTTGACCTGCCGCACCAGCGTTTCGCGCCGCGCCTAGAACAGTCGTTCGACATCTTTTTGGCGCTGGTGCTTTTCCTGGAACTGCTACTGCTGTTCGGCAACACCGCCATGCGCGGCCTGTTCGGTGTGTCACTGGTCTGGGCCAACGAGGTGGCGGAATATGCGCTGACAAGTCTGGCATTTATAGGCGGTGCCGTCGCCTACCACCGCGGCCTGCACCTGGTGGTCCGCTTTGGCATCGACAAGCTACCGCAACGCATGCGGGAAACCGTGGAGTGCGCCAGGCACTATTTCGTCATCGCCGTGGCAGGGCTTGGTTTGTACTACGCACTGCCAATGTGGAACGATTCCTGGACCAGCCTGACGGTGGTGCTGCAGATTCCGAAGTCCTGGACCCTGCTGCCCTTCTTTATCGGCATGGGCCTGACGGTGATTTTCGCGCTGGCAGAGTTGCGTCGCCATACGGCCAAGGAAAACGCCGTTGCCGCGCTGTTGGTCGGTAGCGTGACCCTGTGCTGGTTGCTGGCGCAAAACTTCAGCGGCCCCTGGCTGGGCTTCGCCGGCATTGGCTTTGCACTGGTGTTGCTGCTGCTGTTGGTATTTGCCGGAATCCCGATTGCCTACGTGCTGTCGGTAACTGCCTATGTGCTGCTGTTCAGTTCCGGCGAAGACCCGATGGCAGCGTCTTTGGCCATGTCCAACGGCATCAGCAGCTTTATTTTGCTGGCCGTGCCCTTCTTTATCCTGGCCGGCAATGTAATGACCGAAGGCGGCCTGACCAAACCGCTGGCGGATTGGGTGACTGCCATGGTCGGGCGCATGCAAGGTGGCTTGCTGCACGCAGTGGTCATTGCCATGTACATCTTCTCGGGCATTTCCGGCTCAAAGATCGCCGACGTGGCGGCCGTGGGCACCACTCTCAAGGGCATGCTCAAGGAACAGGGTTACGACCCAGCGGAAAGTGCGGCCGTACTGTCGGCCGCAGGCATCATGGGCGAAACCATTCCGCCCAGCCTGGTGATGATGGTGCTGGCCTCCATCACCACCCTGTCAGTGGCTACCTTTTTTGTCGCCGGCGTATTGCCTGCCGCCGTGCTCGGCTTGTGCCTGATGATTCTCATCACCCGCCGCGCAAAAAAGCACAACTGGCCACGCTGCCCGGCGCAAACCTGGACCGAGCGGGCGAAGGTGAGCGTGCGTGCCATTCCGGCGCTCATGGTGCCGGTGACTCTCATCATCGGCATTGTTGGCGGCTTTGCCACCACCACGGAAGTTTCGTCCGTTGCCGTGGTCTTCTCCATTCTGGTTTCGGTATTCGTTTACCGCGGCATGCGTCTCAAGACGTTTATTACCACCCTGGCCGATTCCGGCGCCATGGCCGGCATGGTGCTATTCATGGTCAGCGCCGGCAGCGCCTTTTCCTGGACCCTTGCGGTCAGTGGCCTGCAGTCGGTGGTGGCGGACTTTCTGGCCTTGCTCGGCGGCTCTGCCTTTGCGTTTATCGCTTTTTCCATGGTGCTGATGGTGATCATGGGGTCCATCCTGGAAGGGCTGCCGTCATTGCTGATCTTCGGCCCCATGTTGCTGCAACTGACCAAGAGCTATGGCATTGATCCGATGGCCTTCGGCATTGTGCTGATCATTGCCATGGGCGTCGGCACCTTTATTCCGCCATTCGGCGTGTGCTATTTCGTCACCTGCTCGGTGATGGATACATCGGTGGAAAAAGTCACCCCCCGGTTTCTGCCCTACCTCACGGTATTGCTTATCGGACTGGTCCTGATCGCCGTGTTCCCGGCCATCAGTCTGGCCTTGCCGCATGCTTTCAACCTGCATTGACCGCCACCCTTTTCCTCGCTGCCCACTGTTCCCGCCGTCCCCCCTATTAACTATTACAGGAGATCCCCACATGCAAACCACATCCCAACGGGTGTCCGCCATCGCCGCAGCCGCGCTCATGTTCTGCGCCGGCACGAGCGCATTTGCGCAGACCAAATTCGTCCTGAAGCTGGCACATTCCGATTCGCCCGACATGGCCACTTCGCGCAAAGCCGTCATGGCCGACGCCTTCGCCAGGGAAGTAAAGGCCAAGAGCGGCGGACGCATTGAAGTCCAGGTGTTCGCTGCCAGCGCACTGGGTGGCGAGCGCGAACTGGTCGAAGGTGTCAAGAACGGTTTCATACAAGCCGGCTTTGCGTCTGGCGTGATCGCCAACTATTTCCCGAGCGCCATGGTCACGGATATTCCGTACCTGTTTCCCAGCGATGACGTTGCCGACAAGGTCATGGACGGTCCCTTTGGCCAGAAGCTGGCCGGGGATTTCCAGGCAGCTACCGGTATGCACAATCTCTGCTTCGGTGAGGTGGGGTTCCGCAACTTCAGCAGCGGCAAGGCGCCAATCCATTCGCCCAAAGATCTGGCCGGCATGAAAATCCGCGTGCAGGAGACTCCGCTCTACATCACGGAAATGAAGGCACTGGGCGCGCAACCTACACCCATCGCATTTTCGGAACTCTATACAGCGCTGCAGACCGGT
Organism: uncultured beta proteobacterium; assembly: GCA_903897925.1. Classification (GTDB taxonomy): domain Bacteria; phylum Pseudomonadota; class Gammaproteobacteria; order Burkholderiales; family Burkholderiaceae_C; genus Allorhodoferax. The sequence goes on from CAIUDG010000140.1 coordinate 4,835, forward strand.
GTAGTCGATGGCGAAGAAAATCCGGTGCCGACCATGATCTTCGCCAAGTTGTATGAAGTGCAGAAACACGTCACGCTGGATCGCCACAACTACGGCATTGACTGGTTTGTGCTGAGCAACAAGTTCTACAAAGCGCTGCCACCCGACCTGCTGAAAGTTGTCACCGACGCAGCCCAGCTGGCCTGCAACGAAGAACGCAAGGCCAACCGCGTATTCACCGCCAACGGCAACAAAACCTTGGCCGACAAAGGCGTGACGGTGTATACGCCAACGTCTGCCGAACTGGCCCAGTTCCGCGCCGCGGCGCAGCCGCCGGTGATCGAATTTCTGAAAACCAAAATCGATCCCAAGCTGATTGACGGCATCCAGGCCGCAGTCAAGGACGCTGACAAAAAGTAAGCCGATAGCAGCCGGCCGCCCGTGCGGCCGCTGCTACAGAACGCACACCGCCACATGAACACTACCATCCGCTGGGGCGTGCTGGGTGCAGCCGCCATCGCCATCGGGCGCACCATGCCGGCGATACGCCAGGCCCCCAGCGCCACGCTGCTGGCGCTGGCCTCGCGTGACGCGGCCAAAGGCCGCCAGGTCGCAGCGGAGTTTGGTATTGCACACCTGCACGCCAGCTATGAAGCGCTGCTGGCCGACCCCGAGGTCGACGCAGTCTACGTGCCGCTGCCCAATCAGCTGCACTTCGAATGGTCGATGCGCGCACTGCAGGCGGGCAAGCACGTTCTGTGTGAAAAGCCCTTGTGCATCAGCGCCGAACAAATAGCGCAACTCTGCGCAGAGCGTGACCGCAGCGGCAAACACATTGAAGAAGGTTTCGCTTTTCGGAACCACCCGCAATGGGCCCAACTGGCGCAGATCATGGCTAGCGGCACCATTGGTGAAGTGCGTGCGGTGCACTGCACGCTGGCCAAGCAATTTCTTGACCCGGCCGACGTGCGCAACCAGCTGCAAGCAGGCGGCGGTGCGCTCTATGACATGGGTTCCTATGCCATCAGCGCCTGCAATATGGTGTTCCAGTGCCAGCCCAGGCGCGTGGTAGCGGCGATGGACCGTGACCCGGTATTCGGCACCGACCGCCTGACCAGCGCACTGCTGGATTACGGCGAGCGCCATGCCACGCTGACGGTAGGAACGCAGTCGGGCTCCAACGCCTGGGGCACACATCAGCAATTCGAGGTGCTGGGGTCGCAGGGTTGGCTGCGCATGAATTTTGCCTTTGCCCATGCGCGCCCAAGCCACTGCCAGATTGAAGTCGGCGACAGCAGCAGCGTGGGCGCCTTTCCGACCGCGACCTATGCCTTTGAACCGGTGAATCACTACCTGCTGCAAGTCGAACGGTTTTCGCAACTTCTGCTCGGACATCCGGTTGCGCACTGGCCGATCGAAGATGCGCAGCGCACCTTGCAGACCATTGAAGCACTGTTTACATCGGCGCGGCAGGACCAATGGCAAACACTTCCTTGATTTTCGACACGCCACTGCTGACGGCGGCACGGGCCGGCTCTGCCAGTGCCGGGTCTGCCCATTGCGCCCATCCAGGCCGCTTAACTTCCATGCCGCGAAAGGCCAGAATATGAAACACGGAATCGCTACCGTCTCGCTGTCCGGCATGCTGCGCGAAAAACTGCGGGCTGCAGCAGCGGCCCATTTTGATGGCGTCGAAATCTTTGAAAACGACCTGCTGCAATACCCCGGCCCGCCGGCCGAAGTACGCCAACTTTGCAACGACCTGGGTCTGGCCATCGACATGTTTCAGCCGTTTCGTGATTTCGATGGCATCTCGCAGGCCCAGGTACAACGCAATCTGGAGCGCGCCAAGCGCAAGTTCGATGTCATGCATGAGCTTGGAACGACGCTCCTGCTGGTCTGCTCCAATGTGCAGCCTGATGCTTTGGGAGAGCCGGCTTTGCTGGCCGAACAATTCCTGCAACTGGCGGAGCTGGCGGCCCAGCGTGGTATTCGCATTGCCTACGAGGCCCTGGCCTGGGGCAGCAAGATAAGCCGTTGGTCACAGGCCTGGGAAGTGGTGCAGCAGGTGAATCACCCCAGTTTTGGACTGGCACTGGACAGCTTTCACACCCTGTCGCTGCGCGATGACCCCGATCCCATCGCCCAGCTGCCCGGCGACAAAATATTCTTCATGCAACTGGCCGATGCGCCCTGGGTCAACACCGATGTGCTATCACACAGCCGGCACTACCGCTGCTTTCCGGGCCAGGGCGAATTTGCAGTGACGCGCTTTACCAAGGCCGCACTGGACGCCGGATATAGCGGCCCCTTGTCGCTGGAAATATTCAACGACGAATTCCGCTCGGCGCCGGCACGCTCGAATGCAGTGGACGCCAAACGCTCGCTGCTGTGGCTGGAAGAACAGGTGCGGCTGGCCCGCAGCGCAAATACACCGGTCTACAAGGCGCCCTTGTTCGACCCGCCTGCGCCACCCGCTTTTGACGGCTGGAGCTTTGTCGAATTCGCCGCAGATCCGGCCACTGCCGCGCGCCTGGGCGCCTGGTTGCATAGCGTGGGCTTTGCCCGCATTGGACAGCACAAATCGAAGAACGTGGACCTGTACGGCCAGGGCGCGGTGCGCATTGTGTTGAACCTGGAGGAAGACTCGAGCGCCCGCGCACATTTTGAAATGCACGGAACTTCGGCCTGCGCGCTGGCGATTGCCACCACCGATAGCGGCGCCGCCTTTGCTCGTGCCGAGGCGCTGATGTGCCCACGGGTGGATGGGCGCCATGGCAATGACGAATTGGCAATTCCTGCAGTGCGAGCGCCCGATGGCAGTTTGGTCTATTTCTGCGCCTCGCCCAGTGCGGAGCGTCATCCCTTTGAGTCGGACTTTCTTCTGGACACTGCAGCACTGGAAAGCGTGGCCACGCACGCCACCATCGACCATATCGTGCAAGCCGTTCCTGGTGGCCAGGTAGAACCCTGGGTGCTGTTTTACCGTGCGGTATTGGGATTGTCCGCACAGCGCAGCATCGTGCTGCACGATCCCTACGGCGTGATTCGCAGCAGGGAAATTGAATCCGCCGACCGGCGCGTGCGGGTGTCGGTGACCAATTCGGACCGCGACAACACCTCTGTAGCACGCGCAGTGAGCCGCTTTCGCGGTGCCGGCGTGCAGCAGATTGCCCTGTCGGTAACGGACATTGTGGCCACTGCACGCCGACTGCAGTCACTGGGCGCCACACTGCTGCCGATTGCAGACAATTACTACGAAGATCTGCTGGCCAAGTTTGACCTTGAACCCGCCTTGCTGGCGGATATGCGCAGTTTCGGCATCCTGTACGACCGGGAAGCGGATGGCGCGGAGTTCTTTCAGCTCTACGTTGCGCCCTTCGAAGACCTGTTCCATTTTGAATTCACGCAACGCCGTGGCGGGTACAGCGGATACGGCGCCGCCAACGCGCCGTTTCGTTTGGCCGCCATGGCCCTGCTGCGCGACCGCGAAGCCAGCGCGCCCGATTCATTTTCCTGAATGCAAATCACCATGAACATCAATGGCAACACCGAACTGATTGCCCATATTGGCTATCCCACGCACGCCTTCAAGGCGCCCATGATTTACAACCCTTGGTTTGTGCGCTGCAAGGTCAACGCCGTAGTGGTGCCTATGGGCTGCAAGCCGCAAGACTACCCGGATTTTCTGCGCTCGGTATTCCGGCTATCCAATATTCGCGGAGCGCTGATCACCATGCCGCACAAGGTCACCACAGTGGGACTGCTCGATGAAGTGTCTGCGACCGCCGCCATCGCCGGTTCCTGCAATGCGGTGCGACGGAGTGCCGAGGGCAAGTTGCAAGGCGACATGTTTGATGGCGAGGGCTTTGTACGCGGTGTCATGCGCAAAGGTTGCGTGCTTGACGGTGCGCGTGCGCTGGTAGTGGGTTGCGGCGGCGTTGGCTCGGCCATTGCTGCCTCACTCGCGGCGGCGGGGGTTGCGGCTATTGCGCTGTTTGACCCGCTGGAGGCGGCACAGGCCGGGCTGGCACAGCGCCTGCAAAGGCATTACCCCTTGCTGGACGTGCGCACCGGCAGCAATGATCCTGCCGGCTTTGATTTGGTCGTCAACGCCACGCCCATGGGGATGAACCACGGCGACCCGATGCCAATGGATGTCAGCCGCATTGCCGCCCACACCTTTGTCGGTGAAGTGGTGATGCAGTCCGAGATGACCGCCTTTCTGGAAGCCGCCCAATCCCGCGGCTGCCGGTTCCAGATCGGGTCCGACATGCTGTTCGAACAGATCCCGGCCTACCTGGAATATTTTGGTCTGCCGAGCACCTCGCCGGAAGAGTTGCGTGCAGTTGCCATGCTGAAATACTGAAACGGCACACCCGTAAGCACTGATGGAATACATATTTACGACGACCCTGCCCATTTACCTGGGCATGGCCCTGGGCTATATCGCAGTACGCCTGGGCTGGCTGGACCGCAGCGACGTCAAGACCTTGGGGAAGTTCACGGTGCGCATCGGGATTCCGGCGCTGCTGTTCAAATCCATCGCGCACCAGCGCCCGGGCTCCGTGCTGAACCCCGACTATCTCTTCATTTACGCGCTGGGGTCGCTGGCTGCCATGGGCACAGTGCTTCTGGTTGCCACACGCATTCTGCGCCGCCCCTTGTCCCTTGCCGCGCTGGAGGGGCTGGGGGCTTCAACATCGAACAGCCTGTTCCTGGGCTACCCGATTGCGTTGCAGGTGCTCGGCCCCGTGGCCGGGCTGGCGCTGGCCTTGTGCATGCTGGTAGAAAATCTGCTGATCATTCCGCTCGGGCTGGCGCTGATGGAGCTGCAGGTCGACGGAGGTAAGCGCCACTTCGGGCGCATGGTGCGCACCACCCTCTACAACTTGGTGCGCAATCCGATGATTGTTGCCATGGTGGCCGCACTGCTGCTAGCCGCATCCGGTTTGCACCTGCCAGAAGTACTGGAGCGGTTTATCGCCGTGACTGGCAATGCGACATCGCCGGTGGCCTTGTTCGTGATCGGCGGCTCACTGGTGGGCATTGAACTGCGCGGCATTCGCAGCGACATTGTGCTGATCGTTTTGGGCAAACTGCTGCTGCACCCGCTGTGCGTGCTGGGTTTGGTGCTGTTGATGCCGCCATCCAACCCACTGCTGGGCACCGCTGCTGTGCTATTTGCCGCGGTTCCGATGATGAGTATCTATCCGGTGCTGGCGCAGCGCCACGGCCATGAGCGCCTGTGCTCTGCCGCCTTGCTGGGAGCGACGATTACCTCGTTCATAACGGTTGCGCTTTGGCTGGCGCTGCTGCCAGCGCAGTGGCTGCCGGCGCACTAATGGAACACGCCCAACACAGGGTTAACCCCCGTTTTGACAAACATAGCAGTTACTACAGTACTGGCAGCGCCTGGAAAGCTATCAATGTATACGTCTCCCACCAGCCCACTGTGCATGGCTATATGCTGGGTGCACCGGTGCCAGTTGAAGCTTAGCTATTGGTCTGCTTATCGCCTATTTTTTGCAGCGCAGCTGCGCTGACTCAGGAGTGAAAGGGATTTACATGACGTCTACCACGCTGCAACGCGAATCTATTCCCAATGTGACCAATCCACTGGACATGGACGGCATTGAGTTCATTGAATATGCCTCTGCCAAGCCACAGGCACTGGGACAGTTGCTGGAATCACTGGGCTTCCACCCGGTGGCGCGGCACCGCTCGCGCGAAGTATTGCTCTATCGCCAGGGCAGCATGAATCTGGTGGTCAGCGCCCTTGCAGAGGATTGCGCCGCCGGGGCCGGCGCCAACAAAAGCCCCGCCATCGTGGCAGTGGCCCTGCGGGTGCAAGATGCGCTGAAGGCACACACGCGCTGCCTGGAGCTGGGCGCCTGGGACGTACAAAGCCGAGCAGCTGCCATGGAGCTGCACATTCCGGCGATTCGCGGCCCAGGCAACAGCCGCTTTTACTTCGTCGATCGATGGAAAGAGTTCTCCATTTACGACATCGACTTCCTGCCGATTCCCGGCGTGGACCAGCAGCCCCCGGCACTGGCTGGGATGTCGTACTTCGGACTGGTGCAGTACATCGGCGGCGGACGGTCCGCCGACTGGATGGCCTATTACGAAAACCTGTTTGGCTTCACGGAAATTCCTGATGACTTGCGCTTTGGCATCTTGCCCAAAGGAAAACTCATGCGCAGTCCGTGCGGCACTTTTCTGTGGCAATTGGTGGAACCAGACCCCGCCATGGACGACGACAGCTCCGCCGAATGCATGCAGCGCATCGGACTCGGCTGCGCCGATGTCCCCTCGGCAGTAGCCGCCCTCAAGGCCCATGGCGTCGAGTTTGTGGAATCGCGCCTGCTGCACCCAGAGGACCGGGGCGCACTGACGCGCACCAAGCTCGGCTCGGTATCGTTCGAGTTGGTACACAGAGCGCTCTAAAAGGAAACATCACATGGGCATCCTTTCTGGATTTGGAATGGCTAGCGATACCTTGGTCGGCCCCCTGGAGTCAAGGTTTTCGGCCATGGCGGACGCCGGTTTTACGCAAGTCATGTTGAGCGCAGCCGACGTTGCCAGCCATCCTGGCGGCGCATCGGCAGTGGCCAGGATGCTGCAAAGCAGCGGCCTGCAAGCCCTTGGCTATCAGACGCTGCATGCGTTCGAAGGCTTGGCCGGTTCGCTGCATGACTATAAGGTGGCTATTGCCAAGTCCATGCTGGAAACCTGCCAGGCACTGGGCAGCCCGCTGCTGTTGGCCAGTTCGTCCACCTACCCACATGCCAGCAGCGATCCGGACGTGATTGCGAAAGACCTGCGCAAGCTCGCCATGCTGGCGCTGCCGCTGGGTATTCAGGTGGCCTACAGCGCAGTGGCCGAGGGGCGCAGCATCAACGCGCATGCAAGCGCCTATGACGCCGTGTGCCAGGCCGACTGTCCCAACCTTGGATTGGCTTTGGCGGCATTCCCAATGCATGCCGCCGAGACGTCGACTGACGCAATGGACGCCATCGACACAGTGGAAGATCTGGACCCTTCCAGAATCTATCTGGTCCAGCTATCAGACCGCATATGGAGTGACGCAGAAAACGCACCGCAGCAGCAACACGGTATCGCATCTAGCCCCAGTGTTTTTCCTGGAGAAGGTGTGCACACTGACTATCTGGCAGACCTGGTGCTGCGCCTCGATGCCATGGGCTACCAGGGCAACTACACTTTTGCCGTCCACAACGCGGACTACCTGCAGCTGCCAGCGCCCTTCGTGGCCCAGCGCGCACGGCGCAGCGGACTGTGGCTGCGGGAAGATGTGCTGCGCCGCTCAGCGCCATTGCCTCTGACGTGCCGCTTCAAGTAGGCTGCGCCCACTGATCACAGGGACCTGGCCTGACCGGCCAATGCCATTCCACTGGACGCTACGGCGCGGGGGCGCTGTTCCGGCGGAAACGAATAGCACTCGGCTGGCCGATTCAGTTGGCTACCGTAAAGCGTTTCTGGACATGCTGTGCCTGCTCCAGCTCATCCACAATGGCCACCGCCAAATCCTTCACAGAGATGCCTGCGGGCAAATCACCAACGCCCGGTAACAAATGGTCAGCCCCGGTTCGGTACATGCCGGTCCGCGCGCCCGGTGCCAATGCGATAGGAGGCGACAGAAAGGTCCAAGCCAGAGAATTTTCCTTTTGAAGCAGCGCCAAAGCGTCGCGTGCAGCGAGAGCGCCTTGCTTGTATTCCGCAGGAAAGGGAGGCGTATCGACCAACTGCACACCCGGTGCCACGTACAAACTGCCCGCGCCGCCAACGATCAGCAGACGCTTCACGCCAGACTGCTTCACCCCCGCAATAATGGCTTGCGTACCTTGCATAAATAGGTCGTATATTTTCGGCTCGGTCCAGCCCGGGTTGTACGCACTAATGACCGCATCATGGCCCGCTACTGCCTTGGCAACTTGCACCGCATCCAGCGCATCAGTCTGTTGTACCGAGACACCCGCGCGAACCAGCACTTTGGCGGGGGTGCGCGCCAACACGGTAACCTGGTGTCCGCGATCCAGTAGCTCGAGCAACAGCGGGGACCCGACAAACCCGGTGGCGCCAATCAATGCAACATTCATTTCAAACTCCTGTGTAAAGAAGCCGCTAGTCTGAATACTTCACGAATTTTTGAATAGACGGCAAAATATTCCAGGACAATGAAGCTGTACTTCACAATAATTCGATAGACATGGACCAATACAAGCGCATGGCACTGTTTGCCGAGGTGGTCAATGCTGGCTCGCTGAGCGCAGCGGCGCGGCACTTGGGAATGACCCCTTCCGCCGTCAGCCAGCACTTGCGTGCACTGGAAAGCCATTTGGGGTTGGCCTTGCTGCACCGGTCTACCCGCAAGCTCACACTCACCGAGGCGGGCACACGCTATTTGGAGGGCTGTGCCGCCATGGTTGCGGCGGCGCGCAGCGCCGAACAGGCCTTGGTCCGCCACCGCGACGAACCCGAAGGTGAACTGCGCATCGCAGCGCCCATCGGCCTGGGTGTGTTAGCGGCGGTCTAAATCCGCATAAATCTGGCGGCAGTAAATGGCGGCGTAAATTGGCGCCCGTATCTGGCGGCCATTTATGGCGTCGGATTCTGGTGGTCAATTCCGGTGCTCTCGGCGCCATCAATAGATAGGGCC
>CAIUDG010000141.1 GCA_903897925.1 uncultured beta proteobacterium
AAGCGCGTGGCAAGCGCATCGCCAGTCAGATTGATACCGGAATGGTGTTCATCAACAACATCCATTGGGTGGATGCGGAATTGCCATTTGGAGGCATCAAATATTCCGGCTACGGTCGTGAACTGGGCAACATGGGAATCCAGGAGTTCGTCAACAAGAAGCTGGTGCGCACCGGTGACTTCACGGCACCCGCCTGAACCGTCACTGCCGCGCCCATCCGATCTCAAAGGAATTTTCATGAATACGCACATTGGCACATCCCTTGTCAAGGAGCCGCCGGTCTGGTTTATCACGGGGTGCTCGACCGGTTTCGGCTTGGAGCTTGCCAAGCAGGCCATCGACCGCGGTTACCGCACCGTGATGACTGCCCGCGATCCCGCCAAACTGCAAGGCTATGGCGCAACCGACAACGTTCTCGTGCTCAAGCTAGACGTCACGCAACCCGACCAGATAGCCGCCACCATCCATGCTGCAGAAGAGTGCTTTGGTGGAATTGACGTCTTGGTGAACAACGCCGGTATTGGCTATTTCGCAGCCATCGAAGAGGGCGTGGACGCCGAGGTGCGCAAGATGTTCGAAGTCAACGTCTTCGGCCTGACCCGCATGACCCAGGCCGTGCTGCCCGGCATGCGCAAGCGCCGTAGAGGCTGCATCGTTAACCTTTCGTCGTTGGGCGGGATACGCGGTATGCCTTCGCTCGGGCAGTATTGCGCCACCAAGTTCGCGGTTGAAGGTTTGTCAGAGGCCTTGCGCCAGGAGGTGGAGCCTCTGGGCGTGCGGGTCATGGTGGTCGAGCCCAGCGGCTTTCGCACCGACTGGGCCGGGCGCTCAGCCGACGAAAGTTCGCACCAGATCGACGACTACATGGCCACTGCCGGTACCATGCGCTCGGCAGTGCGCGCATCGTCCGGCAATCAGCCAGGTGACCCCGTGCGCGCCGCCAACGCGATCATCCTGGCAGTGGCGTCGGGCAATCCGCCGCACCACTTGCTACTTGGAAACAACGCCATCGACGCAGCCATGGCCAAGCTCGACGAATTGCGCACACAGTTCACGGCGGGCGAGGCGGTCGCGCGCGCCGCTGACTTTCCCGAGCCGAAGAAAGGCGCCGTCGCTTGACCGACTTTGCACCCCCAGAGCTGGACTGCAGCACGGCGCTGCTCAGCGCCGTGCAAATGGCAGAAGCCGACCGACTGACAGTGGAGTCTGGCATCAGCAACAACGCGTTGATGGAGAATGCCGGGCGTCCGGTGGCACAAGCCATCATGGAACGCTGGACGCCGCGTCCTGTTCTGGTGCTGTGCGGCCCCGGCAGCAACGGCGGCGACGGCTTCGTGGCCGCGCGGTGCCTGGCCGAGGCCGGTTGGCCGGTGCGGGTGGCCTTGCTGGTGCCGCGCACCGACCTGCGCGGCGCGGCCGCCCATCACGCAGGGCTGTGGCCTGGGCCGATCGAGCCCTTGACACCGGCTGCGCTGGAGGGGGCGGAACTGGTGGTGGATGCTATTTTCGGAGCCGGCCTGAGCCGGGCGTTGGAAGGTGCGGCGCTGCAAACGCTTGCCGAGGCGGCGGCACGCAAATTGACGGTGATTGCGGTCGATGTGCCAAGCGGACTGATGGGTGACACGGGTGCCAATGTGGGTGCGGTGCCCTGTGTATTAACCGTGACCTGTTTTCGCAAAAAGCCAGGCCATCTGCTGCAGCCGGGCAGATGTTTGTGCGGAGAATTGGTGGTGGCCGACATTGGCACGCCAGCATCGGTATTCACCCAAGTCAGACCGGATACTTTTGAAAATGATCCTGCGTTATGGGCAGATGCCTTGCCCGGGTTGCAGCTTGATGGCAACAAATACGGCCGGGGCCATGCGCTGGTCTGGGGCGGTTGGCCCACCACGGGCGCGGCGCGCATGGCCGCACGCGCAGCCGCCCGAGTGGGTGCGGGCCTGACCACTGTAGCCGTGCCAGAGGCTGCCTTGTCGGTCTACGCCGCCGCGCTGACCAGCGTGATGGTGCACCCGGTTGTGCGGCCCGAGGACCTTCAGGCTTTGTTGGCCGACAGCCGCTACAGCGGCTTGCTGATCGGTCCTGGCGCGGGCATAGGGCCCGACACCCGTGCGCGCATCTTGGCGATGCTGAAGACGGGCCGCGCCACGGTGCTCGATGCCGATGCACTCTCCACCTTCAAGGGCGACCCGCTGTCGCTTTTCGGTGCCATTGCGGGCCCTTGTGTGCTGACGCCGCATGACGGTGAATTTGTCCGCCTCTTCGACAACGTGATTGACACGCATGGCGACAAACTGAGCCGCGCCCGTGCTGCCGCACAGGCAAGCGGTGCCATCGTCGTGTTAAAGGGCAGCGACACGATGATTGCCGCACCGGATGGCCGCGCCGTCATCAACGCCAACGCGCCGCCAACCTTGGCCACCGCTGGCGCGGGAGACGTGCTGAGCGGTATGGTGCTGGGCTTGCTGGCGCAAGGCATGGAGCCCTTTCTAGCGGCCTGTGCTGCCGTCTGGATGCATGGTGCTGCCGCCACCGATTTTGGCCCGGGACTGCTGGCTGAAGATTTGCCCGATCGTTTGCCTGGGGTCTTTCGCGCACTGGCACGGATGGGTGCTGAACCCGCCAAAACATGGGGAGAGCGTTGATGCATGCCATGGTATTGAAGCAGATTGGCAGACCGCTGGAATGGACGGAACTACCCGACCGGCAACCCGGACCGGGACAGATCCGCGTACAGGTCGCGGCCTGCGGCGTCTGCCGCACCGACCTGCATGTCGTCGCTGGCGAGCTCCCGCAACCACAGGTTCCCATCATCCCGGGGCACGAAATCGTCGGCCGCATTGACGCCATCGGTGCCGGTGTGGAGGGTTTGCAATGCGGACAGCGCGTGGGCATTCCCTGGCTGGGCCATACCTGCGGCGTGTGCCCCTACTGCACCTTGCAACGCGAGAACCTCTGCGACCACCCTCTCTTTACCGGCTACACGCGCGATGGCGGCTTCGCCACGGCCGCAGTTGCCGATGCGCGCTTTGCGTTGCCACTTGGGGAAGAGTGGAGTGATGCATCGCTGGCGCCCCTGCTTTGCGCCGGTTTGATCGGTTGGCGCGCGCTCACCATCGCGGGTGACGTCAGGAACCTGGGTCTGTACGGCTTTGGCGCAGCGGCCCACATCCTGGCGCAAGTGGCGCGGTGGCAGGGCAGGTCGGTGTTTGCCTTCACCAGGCCGGGAGACCACCAGGCGCAAGACTTCGCGCGCAGCCTAGGCGCCAGTTGGGCCGGTAGTTCGGACGAGACACCCCCTGAGCGGCTCGATGCAGCCATCATCTTCGCACCCGTCGGTGCGCTGGTGCCGATGGCACTGAAAGCTGTGCGAAAGGGTGGGCGGGTGGTATGCGCTGGCATCCACATGAGCGACATCCCCAGCTTCCCCTATAGCCTTCTGTGGGAGGAACGCGCGTTGCTCTCGGTGGCCAACCTGACGCGCCAGGATGGAATCGACTTCTTACACCAGGTGCCCCACATGGGAATCGTGACGAAAACGACGCTTTACCCACTGAAGCAGGCCAACGAAGCATTGGCAGATTTACGCACGGGTCGCTTCGAAGGGGCGGCCGTGCTGGTGCCGTGAAGCTATGCACTGGGCTTTGATCCGGGGCCTCATGCAATACCACGCCGTAGCGGGCTGCGGCTGTCTCCATGTGAATCCAGGCCAGATCGCGTTCTTCGTCGCTCACGCCCTTTACTTGGTCAAACCGTGCGACGGCATTGCGTACGTGGCTCGCATTTTCCAAAGGTTCCTTGCGCTCGGCAGGAAATGCAAATTGGCGTGCGGGCATGGCATTTCGTTCTTGTGCAGACAG
>CAIUDG010000142.1 GCA_903897925.1 uncultured beta proteobacterium
ATTTGGTATTTTTTACCTTGAAATATTTACAAAAATATCTGGGGACTGGCGAAGCGGGTATCCGGGCGTAGGTCCCATTCGCTGCTGAGGCCAAGCGGTGGCGCCAACCAAGGTGTTTGTGAAGTGCGGCAGGTTTCCCAGAAGCACTGGTCAGCGAGCGTGGACCGTAGAACGGGTGCCCGCTTCGTCAGTCCTCGCCCACCCGCGGACGCGCAACGCAACGAACGCCAATAACGCAGGCGGCAGAAGTAAGCCCGCGGACGCGCAACGCAGCGCGCGCCAATAACGCAGGAGGCAAAGAACAGAAGCGCACCAGCAACGCAACGAACGCCAACAACGCAGGAGGCAAAGAACAGAAGCGGACCAGCAACGCAGCAGGCGAAAAAGCATAAAAGCAGACGCGCGACGCAGCGCGAACCAGCAAAGCGCTCCGCAAGGGACAAAAACAGAAGAGCACAGCAAAAACAAGCGCCGGTAGGTAAGATCCCCCAGGCTTATCAGTCGGACGAAATTCGGATACTCGAATTCAAGGGCGCCGCTCTGACCAGCCATCGAGAACCCATTCACCTTCATGGATCGAACACAATGACCCAACGCCAAGCGCTACCCGAAGCTTCTCTCAAACAACTCTTCACCGACGCCCGCACCGTCAACGGCTTCCAAAACGCCCCCATCAGCGACACCACCCTGCACGCCCTGTACGACCTGCTCAAATGGGGCCCCACCGCCTTCAACGCCCAGCCGGCACGCTATGTCTTCGTGCGCAGCGCCGAAGCCAAGGAAAAACTCAAACCCGCGCTGTCACCTGGCAACGTGGCACAAACCATGGCCGCCTCGGTTACCGTCATCGTGGCGCAAGACACACGCTTCTATGAACACCTGCCAAGCCAGTTCCCGGCCTACGACGCCAAGCCACTGTTCGAAGCCAATGCCCAACTCACCGAACAAACCGCCATGCGCAACAGCAGCCTGCAAGGGGCCTACCTGATCCTGGCAGCACGCGCACTGGGACTCGACGCCGGCCCACAGTCCGGCTTCAATCCGGAGCTGGTCAACCAAGCCTTCTTCCCGGACGGCCGCTACCGCGCCAACTTCCTGGTGAACCTGGGCCTGGCCGACCCGGCTGCCATCCGCCCGCGCAATGCGCGACTCGGCTTCGACGAGGTCGCGCAAATTTTGTAAGCCAGCGCGGCAGGTCCGGCATCGCCCTGCGGCGGTGTCCGGCCCGTGTTATTGGCTAAGCTGCTTCAGCGAACCGGCCCTTAGCAGGTTTCCGCAAACAGTTCGCGGCCGATCAGCATGCGGCGAATTTCGCTGGTGCCGGCACCAATCTCATACAGCTTGGCATCGCGCCACAAACGGCCCAGCGGGTATTCGTTGATATAGCCATTGCCGCCGAATATCTGCACGCCGTCGCCGGCCATGCGGGTGGCCTGCTCGGCACACCACAGAATTACCGAAGCGCAGTCCTTGCGTACCTGGCGCACGTGCGCACTGCCAAGCAGGTCCAGATTTTTGGCCACGGTATAGGCGAAGGAACGACCGGCCTGCAGCACCGTGTACATGTCGGCCACCTTGCCCTGGATCAGCTGGAATTCGCCAATGCTCTGGCCAAACTGCTTGCGGTCGTGGATATACGGAATCACGTTGTCCATCACGCTTTGCATAATGCCCAGCGGCCCCCCGGTGAGCACGGCACGTTCATAGTCCAGACCACTCATCAGCACTTTGGCGCCCTGGTTCAGGCCGCCCAACACGTTGTGCAGCGGTACTTCCACGTTGTTGAACACCAGTTCGCCCGTGTGGCTGCCGCGCATGCCGAGTTTGTCGAGCTTTTGTGCAATGGAAAATCCGGGCATGCCTTTTTCAATCAGGAACGCCGTCACGCCGCGCGCGCCGAGTTCGGGTTCGCTCTTGGCGTAGACCACCAGGGTGTCGGCGTCAGGGCCGTTGGTGATCCACATTTTGTTGCCGTTGAGCAGGTAGTAGCCGCCCTTGTCTTCGGCGCGCAGCTTCATGCTGATAACGTCGCTGCCAGCGCCTGGCTCGCTCATGGCCAGGGCACCGATGTGCTCGCCGCTGATCAACTTGGGCAGGTACTTCTGGCGCTGTTCCGGTGTGCCGTTGCGGTTGATCTGGTTCACGCACAAATTGCTGTGCGCGCCATACGACAGCCCCACCGAGGCGGAAGCGCGCGAAATCTCTTCCATGGCAATCATGTGCGCCAAATAGCCCATATTGGCGCCGCCGTACTGTTCACTTACCGTGATGCCGAGCACGCCCAGGTCGCCCATCTTGCGCCACAGGTCCATCGGAAACTGGTCGTTGCGGTCAATCTCTGCCGCCCGCGGTGCAATTTCGGCCTGGGCAAAGTCGCGCACGGCGTCGCGCAAAGCGTCGATGTCTTCGCCGAGTTGGAAATTCAGTCCTGGCATTCCGTTCATGGTCTTCTCCTTGGTATGTATCAATGGGTTTGGCCGGTCCTGGGGTTCAGCCCAGGCGTTTGGCCAGCAGCGCATTGGCCGCACGTGACAGCGATTTGCGCCCCAGCGCATCGCTGATAAATTTTCCGGCGTCGATCAGCTTGTCCAAATCAATGCCGGTTTCAATGCCCATGCCGTGCAGCAAATAGACCACGTCTTCGGTGGCCACGTTGCCAGTGGCACCCTTGGCATAGGGGCAGCCGCCGAGCCCGGCGACCGAGGTATCAAAGTTCCACACGCCCAGTTCCAGGCTGGCCAGGGTATTCGCCAGCGCCTGTCCGTAGGTGTCGTGGTAGTGGCCGGAAATATGGTCGATGTCGTAGTGCTGCAGCGTCGCTTCCAGCGCGCGCTGCACCTTACGCGGCGTGCCCACACCAATGGTGTCGGCAACGCCCACGTGGTCCACGCCAATGTCTTTCATCAGACCGGCCAGATAGGCCACGCGCTGCGGTGCAATCTCGCCTTCGTAAGGGCAACCCACAGTACAGCTCATGGCGCCGCGCACGGCCATGCCGGCGGCTTTGGCGGCAAGCACCACCGGGCGAAAGCGTTCAATGCTTTCGGCAATCGAGCAGTTGATATTCTTCTGGCTGAAGGCTTCGCTGGCGGCACCGAATACCACCACCTCGTCAGGGCGTGTCGGTGCGGCCGCCAGAAAGCCCTGCATATTCGGCGTCAGCACCGAATAGCGGACCCCGGCCTGGCGCGCAATACCAGCCATCACTTCGGCGTTGTCGGCCATCTGCGGCACCCACTTGGGCGAGACGAAGCTGGTTACTTCAATCTCGGTCAGGCCGGCGTCCTGCAGCAGATGCACCAGCGCGATCTTGACCGCCGCCGGCACCGCCTGCTTCTCGTTTTGCAGTCCGTCGCGCGGACCGACCTCCACCAGTTTGACGCGGCTTGGAATATTCATGCGGCCTCCAGCTTGATCAGTTCAGCCCCTTCGGCCACCTGGTCGCCCGGGGCGTACAGCAGTTCTGCCACCACCCCGTCGCTTGGTGCCGCAATGGTGTGCTCCATCTTCATGGCTTCCATCACTGCCAGCGGCTGGCCCTTGCTTACCTGGTCGCCGGCCTTGACCGAGAACGACACCACTTTGCCGGGCATCGGTGCGGTAAGACGGCCGGCATCGGAACGGCTTTCGCCGGCATGCGCCAGTGCATCGACCACGGTAATTTCGGCTGCGCCCTGGGCCGTGAACACATGGGCCACCTCGCCCATCTGGTAGACCCGGGCCAGTGCCCGTTGCGTGCCCAGGCGCACATCCAACGCGCCACTGGCGGTGCTGGCGAAGCTGAGCGCGTAGGAACTGCCGTCAATCAGCAACTGCAACACACCGCCATGGGCGCGCGTCAGCACCACGGTGTGGGGTGCCCCGCGGAACTGCATCATGAAGCTGCGCAGCGAGGGGCCATGCGAGCGCCAGCCGTCGCGCCGCGCCCAGGGGTCGGTCCAGCCCCGGGCGTCGCGCTTTTCAAAGGCCCGGGTCTCGCTGTCCATCAGGTGCGACAACAGCGCTGCCGCCACCATCGGCAGACCCAACTTGGTCTGGTCAAACAGTGCCGCGGCTTCGCGCTGAATCAGGGCGGTGTCGAGCTCGGCCTTGGAAAACGCCGTCGAAGTGACCACGTGGCGCAGAAACTGCACATTGGTCGCCAGGCCGACGATATGGGTTTGCGCCAGTGCCGCATCCATGCGCGCCAACGCCTCTGCACGCGTTTTGCCGTGCACGATCAGCTTGGCCACCATGGAGTCGTAGAACGGGCTGATGGTGTCGCCTTCGCGCACGCCGGAGTCCACCCGCACGCCATGCGCTGCGCGTTCGAAACTGGTGCACACAGGCAGGCCATAGACCTGCAGGGTGCCGGTAGCGGGCAGGAAATTGTTGTCCGGGTTTTCTGCGCAAATGCGCGCTTCAATCGCATGGCCCTGGATCTGCAGATCGGCCTGCGCCAGCGGCAGCGGCTCGCCACTGGCCACGCGCAGCTGCCATTCCACCAGATCAAGCCCGGTGATGGCTTCCGTCACCGGATGCTCGACCTGCAGGCGGGTGTTCATTTCCATGAAGTAGAACTTCATCGATTCGGGCTGGTCGTAGGCGGTCTGTTCAACAATGAATTCGACAGTACCGGCACCGACGTAGTTCACGGCACGCGCCGCCGCCACTGCAGCTTCGCCCATGCGTGCGCGCATGGCCTCGGTCATGCCCGGTGCCGGGGCTTCTTCCAGCACCTTCTGGTGGCGGCGTTGCACCGAGCAGTCGCGCTCGAACAAATAGACATAGTTGCCATGGCTGTCGCCAAATACCTGGATTTCAATGTGGCGTGGGCGTTGCACATATTTTTCAATCAGCACGGCGTCGTCGCCGAAACTGTTGATGGCCTCGCGCTTGCAGCTGGCCAGGGCGGCAGCAAAATCTTCAGAGCGCTCCACCGCGCGCATGCCCTTGCCACCACCCCCGGCACTGGCCTTGATCAGCACCGGATAGCCAATGCGGTCGGCTTCGCGCTGCAGCAGGGCCGGGTCCTGGTCGGCCGCGTGGTAACCCGGCACCAGCGGCACGCCGGCTTTTTCCATCAGTTGTTTCGACTCGGCTTTCAGACCCATGGCCAGAATCGCCGAAGGCGGCGGGCCAATGAACACCAGGCCGGCGGCGGCACAGGCTTTGGCGAAGTCTTCGTTTTCGCTCAGAAAGCCGTAGCCCGGATGCACCGCCTGCGCGCCGGTGGCCTGGGCCGCCTCGATGATGGCTTCCCAGCGCAGATAGCTGTCGCGGGGCGCACTGCCGCCGATGTAGACCGACTCGTCACAGGCAGCCACATGCTTGGCCTGGGCGTCGGCATCCGAATACACCGCCACCGTCTGCACCGCCAGCCGGCGCGCAGTTTCGGCGACGCGGCAGGCAATTTCGCCACGGTTGGCAATAAGAATTTTTTTGAACATAGGGGATTCCTGAGAACTTAGAGCAACCAGCTGGGTTGGCGTTTTTGCAGAAAGGATTGCACGCCTTCGCGGCCTTCGGGGCTGGTGCGGATATCGGCAATGCCCTCGACCGTGCGCGCGATCAGCGCCGCATCGATCTCCTGTTCGGCCACCTCGTGCAACAAGGCCTTGCAGGCGCGCAGCGCCGCCGGACCGGCGCTGAGCAGACCTTGCAGCATGGCATCCACCGTGCTGTCGAGCTGCTCCAGCGGCACCTGCGCATGCACAAAACCAAGGCGCAGCGCCTCGGCCGCGCTGAAGCGTTCGGCGCTAAGGAAATAGCGGTGCGCAGCGCGCGCGCCCATGGCGCGGATCACATAGGGGCTGATGGTCGCCGGCACCAGGCCGAGCTTGACCTCGCTCAGGCAATAGTTGGCGCTGTCAACACTGACGGCCATATCGCAAGCCGCCACCAGACCGACACCGCCCGCGTACACATCGCCCTGTATCCGCGCCACGGTGGGCTTGGGGCAGGTGTAGATGGTGTGCAGCATGGTCGCCAGCGCGGCGGCGTCCGCGACGTTTTCGGCCCGCGTGTAATCGGCCATGCGGCGCATCCAGTGCAGGTCGGCACCGGCGCAAAAGGCCGGGCCTTCGGCAGCCAGCACCACGGCGCGCACATCGGTGCGCTGGCCGGCGTCCTGGAAGGCCTGGGTCAGTTCCTGAATGACTTCGTCGTTAAATGCGTTGCGCACTTGCGGACGGTTCAGCGTGATGCGCAGCACGGCGCCCTGTTGGGAAATTTGCAGTGTGGCCATGGCTTACATCCGGAACACGCCAAACTTGGTATCGGGAATCGGCGCGTTCAGCGATGCCGACAGTCCCAGCGCCAGCACCCGGCGCGTGTCTGCCGGGTCAATGATGCCGTCGTCCCACAGCCGTGCAGTGGCGTAATAGGGGTGGCCCTGCTCTTCGTACTGGCGCCGGATCGGCGCCTTGAAGGCCTCTTCTTCTTCCATGCTCCAGCTGGCCCCCTTGGCTTCAATGCCGTCGCGGCGCACCGTGGCCAGCACACTGGCGGCCTGCTCGCCACCCATCACGCTGATGCGCGCGTTGGGCCACATCCAGAGAAAGCGCGGACTGTAGGCGCGGCCGCACATGCCGTAGTTGCCCGCACCAAAGCTGCCGCCAATGATGATGGTGAACTTGGGCACGCTGGCAGTGGCCACCGCCGTCACCATCTTGGCGCCGTTGCGCGCAATGCCTTCGTTTTCATACTTGCGACCGACCATGAAGCCGGTAATGTTCTGCAGGAACACCAGCGGAATCTTGCGCTGGCAGCACAGCTCGATAAAGTGCGCGCCCTTGAGAGCCGACTCGGAAAACAAAATGCCGTTGTTGGCAATGATGCCGACCGGCATGCCTTCAACATGGGCAAAGCCGCAGACCAGCGTGGTGCCAAAACGGGGTTTGAATTCATGGAACTCGGAGCCGTCAACAATGCGCGCAATGATTTCGCGCACGTCAAAGGGCTTGCGCGTGTCGGTGGGAATCACGCCATACAGTTCTTCTGCCGGGTATTGGGGCGCGACGCTTTCGCGCAGCTGCATGCTGATGGTTTTGCCACGGTTCAGGTTGGCCACCGCAGTGCGCGCCAGCGACAGCGCATGCAGGTCATTCTGCGCCAGGTGGTCGGCCACGCCCGACAGACGCGTGTGCACATCGCCACCGCCCAGGTCTTCGGCGCTCACCACTTCACCGGTTGCTGCCTTCACCAGCGGCGGGCCACCGAGAAAAATGGTGCCCTGGTTTTTCACGATGATGGTCTCATCGCTCATGGCTGGTACATAGGCGCCACCGGCCGTGCAACTGCCCATCACCACGGCAATTTGCGCGATGCCCTCGGCGCTCATATTCGCCTGGTTGAAAAAGATGCGGCCAAAGTGGTCACGGTCCGGGAACACCTCGTCCTGGTTCGGCAGGTTGGCCCCCCCCGAGTCGACCAGATAGATGCAGGGCAGCTTGTTTTGCGCCGCCACTTCCTGCGCCCGCAAGTGCTTTTTCACCGTCATCGGATAGTAGGTGCCGCCCTTCACCGTGGCGTCGTTGCAGACGATCATGCAATCCACGCCGCTGACGCGACCTATGCCGGCAATCACACCAGCGCTGGGCGCGCTGTCGCTGCCGTCGCGGTCTGGGTACATGCCCATCGCCGCCAGCGGCGACAGCTCCAGAAACGGCGTGCCGGGGTCAAGCAGATTGGCGACCCGGTCACGCGGCAAGAGCTTGCCGCGGGCGGTGTGCTTGGCCCGCGCCGCCTCGCCCCCGCCCAGCGCCGCCTTGGCGATTTGTTCGTTCAATCCGTTCACCAGGGCGCGCATGGCGCTGGCATTGGCCAGGAAGTCGGCCGAGCGGGCATTGAGTTGGGTATCCAGTTGAGGCATGTTGTTTCTTTCAGGCGGTTTTGTCTTCTTGCAAGCCGAGCGCTTGTTTCATTTCGTCCCGGATCTTGAACTTCTGGATTTTTCCCGTCACAGTCATCGGGAAGCTGCTGACAAAGCGAATGTAGCGGGGCACCTTGTAGTGTGCAATCTGGCCCTTGCAGAAGCTCCGGATTTCTTCTTCCGTCAGATAGTGGCCCGCCTTCAGCACAATCCAGGCGCACAGCTCTTCGCCATATTTGTGGTCCGGCACACCAACCACCTGAACGTCCTGGATCTGCGGCAGACGGTACAAAAACTCTTCAATCTCGCGCGGATAAATATTTTCACCGCCGCGAATCACCATGTCCTTGATGCGGCCGACGATGTTCACATAGCCCTGTTCGTCCATGGTGGCCAAGTCGCCGGTGTGCATCCAGCCCTCGGCATCAATTGCCTCGGCGGTACGCGCCGGGTCATCCCAATAGCCGTGCATCACCGAATAGCCACGCGTACACAACTCGCCCGACACCAGCGGCGCAACCACCGCACCGGTGCCCGGATCAATCACCTTGACCTCCAGATGCGGGTGCACCAAACCAACGGTGGTGACACGTTTTTCCAGCGGCGTAGTGGTGGTGCTCTGGCAGCTCACCGGACTGGTCTCGGTCATGCCATAGGCAATGGTGACCTGCGACATATGCATGTCGCGCACCACGCGCTTCATAACTTCAATCGGGCAAGGCGAGCCGGCCATGATGCCGGTGCGCAGGCTGGACAGATTGAACTCGGAAAAACGCGGATGGTCGAGCTCGGCAATGAACATGGTCGGCACGCCATGCAGGCCGGTGCACTTTTCGTCCTGCACGGTTTGCAGCACGCTGAGTGCATCAAAACCATCGTTGGGATAGACGATGGTGGCACCGTGCGTGAGGCAGGCCAGATTGCCCAGCACCATGCCAAAGCAGTGGTACAGCGGCACCGGAATGCACAGCCGGTCCGCGGCGCTGAGCTGCATGGCTTCGCCAATGAAGAAGCCATTGTTCAGAATATTGCGGTGCGTCAGCGTGGCGCCCTTGGGGAAACCGGTGGTGCCGCTGGTGAACTGGATATTGATCGGATCGGTGGCGCGCAGCGTGGCGCCCAGGGTGGCCAGGCGCGGATCGGCGGCATTGCCGCGTGCCAGCAGATCGGAAAAGCGCTGCACACCGGGCAATTCTGCGCCCTGACCGGCGCAATCGATCCAGACCACATCCCGCAAATGCGGCAGCCGTGCGGCGTGCAGAGCGCCGGGGGCCGCTGTGGCCAGCTCCGGCGCCAGTTCGCGCAGCATGCCAACGTAATCGCTGGTCTTGAATTGCGCCATTGTCACCAGCGCCTTGCAGGCCACCTTGTTCAGGGCGTATTCGACTTCAGCGACGCGGTAGGCCGGGTTGATATTCACCAACACCAGACCGACTTTGGCGGTGGCCAGCTGCATCAGCAGCCACTCGCTGTTGTTGTGCGACCAGATCCCAATGCGGTCGCCGGGCAGCAGGCCCAGACCGAGCAGGGCACTGGCCAGCTGGTTGGCAGTTTGCTGCAAGGCCCGGTAACTGTAGCGATGGCCCTGGTGCACGCTGACCAGTGCCTCTTGCTGCGGCAAGCGCTCGGCAATGGCGTCAAAAAATTCGCCCAAGGTCTGTTCAATCAGTGGCACATCCGTCGCTCCAGCGGAAATGCTGTGCATCAGCGCAGGCGTGGCCGCCGCGCTACCGACATTGGCTGTCATGTTGTCTCTCCTCAGAATGTATTGGGGGCTGATTCACGAATCGCTGCCTGCGAGCATATTTAGCTGCGCATGGCGGCGGCGGCCACTTAGGTTGCAAATTGCGCCACTTGGCTTCAAAATCGCCACTGCCATGCACCGCACCAGCCCCCGAAAGCCGCCCGCCTTGCCGCCGCCTCGCAGCGGTCCTGCACTGACACCCATCGCTTTTGTGCTGGCCATCGTGGAAGCCTACCGGCGCCGCGGCATGGACCCCAAGGCAGCACTGGAAAAAGCACAAATTGCGACATCTTCCCTAAGCAATCCCGCCACGCGCATCACTGCGGCGCAAATGGAGCGCATTTCGGGAGCGGCCATGCAAGAGCTCGACGATGAAGCGCTGGGCTGGTTTGGCCGGCGCCTGCCCTGGGGCAGCTATGGCATGCTGGCACGCGCTTCCATCAGCGCACCGCAGCTGGAACGGGCACTGAAGCGCTGGTGCCGCCACCACGGGCTGATCGCCGACGACATTGCGCTGCGCCTGACCCAAAGCGCGGGCACCGCCACGCTGTCGATTACCGAACACCGCGATCTCGGCGTGCTGCGCGAGTTCTGCCTGGTCTCGGTGCTGCGCAATATCCACGGCGTGGCCTGCTGGCTGATCGATTCACGCCTGCCGCTCCAGGCCGCCTGCTTTCCGTTCCCGGCGCCAGCGCACCAAGACGTTTACAGCGTGCTGTTCCCCGGCCCCACGCGCTTTGGCGCCGCACAGGCCGGTATCCAGTTCGATGCGCGCTATCTGGCGCTGCCGCTGCGCCGCGACGAAGCCGCCTTGCAACAGATGCTGCAGCACGCGCTGCCACTCACAGTGCTGCCCTACCGGCGCGACCGCATTCTGGCGCAGCGCGTGCGCCAGGCCCTGAGCCACCATCCGGCACTGATCCACAATGCCGAGACCCTGGCCGAACTGCTGAATGTGTCTTCGCGCACCCTGCACCGCCAGCTCCGTGATGAGGACACTTCACTGCAGGCCATCAAGGACGAGGTGCGCCAGGCGCGCGCCTGCGAGCTGCTGGCGCGCAGCAACCGGCCGATCAAGCAGGTGGCCGAATTGGCCGGATTTCGCAACGAAAAAAGCTTTATCCGCGCGTTCCGCAGCTGGACCGGCTGCCCGCCGGCCGAATACCGCAGCCGCGCACTGCCCTTGGCGCCGTAAGCTGCGCGCGGATCAGAAAGTGCGACCTTTGGTGACCGTTTCGCGCACGATTTTCCAGACGCCGTCGACCTGCTGCAGCGACAGCACTTTCTCCACGCTGTCGCGGTAGTCGAGCGAACCGTATTCCTGCTTGAACGCCACTTCGGCGCTCTTGGCATCGCAGGACAGCGGCTTGATGTCGGTGATCACAGCCTTGATATCGCCCTGCTTGCTGATGCGCTTCTTGCGCAAGGTTTCCCAGGCCTGGCGGCTCAGGCCCAGGGCCGGTGTGAAGTTGCTGGCGTAATAGCCCAGATAGTTGCCGGTCTGCTTGGCATTCCAGGAACCAATCCAGCCCTGCACCACATCGCCCAGCTGGCTACAGGCGTTGGGTAGCGCCTTGGGCACTGGTGCCGCCACCGGGGTCGGCGTGGGCGCCGGCAACGGTGCCGGAGTGGGCAATTCCACCGGGGCCGGCCGCACCTCCAGGCTGCGATCGAGTGTCGGCTGGTCCGGCATCTGGCTGTTGCACTGCATCAGGTCGTCATCGCTGTCGGTGCCGCCGCTGGGCGTCTCGTTGTCATCAATGGACAGCGGTTGCACGTTCAGCGCACTGAGCAGGGTGCCGTTGTTGGCCTGCAGGCGATAGCCGGCCAACTGCTGGTCGTACTCCGCATTGGCCAGGGCGCGCCGCGCCTGGTACAGCTCGTTTTCGGTGTCCAGCAGGTCCAGCAGGGAACGCTGGCCAATTTCAAATTGCTGCTGGTAGGCCTGGCGTGCCTTGGCGGTCGACAGTTCGTGCTGGGCCAGCAGCTGAATCAGATTGCCCATGCGCTGGTAGTCGTTGTAGGCGATCAGGCCGGTCTGCCACAGGTCGCGGCAGGTCTTGTCACGCAGATCGAAGGCGCTGTCCAGCTTGGAGCGGTATTGGCTGATACGTGCCTTGTCGGAGCCACCACGAAACAGGTTGTAGTTGAGCACCAGTTCCAGCGAGCTATCGCGGTAGTCACCGGTAACACCCGCCTGGTTGACTTCGGTGCTCTGGCGCGCGCGCAATTCCAGCGTCGGGTAATAGCCGGCACGGCGCACCGAGGCATCCGCACGGTAGGCCCGGATGGTTGCCACCGCACCCAGGAAATCCGGGTTGCGGCGCACCGCGTCGGCCAGGTAACTGCTGCCCGATGGGCTGTCCACCTTGGCCACGCTGAGTGGCGGCAAATCGGCGGCCGGCAGCGCGCCCACCAGGCGCTGGTAGCGCGCCGACACATCGTGCAAGTTGCTGACTTCGGTGACCCAGTTCGACTCTGCCAAGGCCAGTCGGCCCGTGGCCTGCTCCAGATCGACCTTGCGGCCAACGCCAGCACGGGTTTTCTGCGCCAGCCGGTCTTGCACTTCCTGGTGCGCGCTGAAGTTGGCGGCTGCCAATGCCACCAGTTCACGGTAACGCAGCACATCCAGATAGGCGCGCACCACTTCCAGCCCGGTGGAGTTGCTGATCGACAGCAAATCGAAATACGCGGCTTGCTGGCTGTAGCTCAGGCGCCGGACTTCGCGGGCCGTGGCCATACCGTCAAACAACACCTGGCGCAACTGCAGCGAGGCCCGGTTGCCGTCATAGCCATAGGGCGCCGTCAGGTCCGGCCGCAGGGTGTCGTAATTGCCATTGACGACTTCCAGATCCAGGCTCGGCAGCCAGGCGCCTTCGGCCGCCTTGCGCTCCTGGACCGCCGCCTGCAGGTTGTGAAAACGCAGCCTGACTTCCGGGTTCTGGTCAATCGCCTGCGCCAGCGCATCTTTCAGATTGGAAGGGACTTGGGCACAAGCCAGAGCGGCACTGAGGACGGTCATTGTGAGCACCAGGGCTCGACCCGCAAAGTTCTTTTTTTTCATGTTCCCTGCATCAATTCACGCAAAAGTTTGATCCACGGCCAAGCGGCATGACCCGGCGGCCGTGCTAATCTCGGGCGGCCTGGGCAACCGGTTATTGTCGCCTGAAATTATCCGCATCAAGCTTACATGTCTTGTAAGGTACAAAGAGACAGTAAAAAAGTGATTGGGTATTACTTTTTCGCAACAAAATCGCCTGCGTGACGGGCTTCCACACCTTCAAAACACACTGTGGCACGGTCAAATAACCCAGCAAGCAGAAAGCGCCTCGGCGCCTTGCTGCTGTGCCTGCCCCTGGTCTGGCTCGGCAGCCTGGCCCGCGGCGCGACCGACTATGACCGCCTGCTCAGCACGCTGACCCAGCGCTGGGGCAATACCCCGGTACCCAAGTTCCAGGCCTGGCGCGCCCTGATCGCCGCAGCCAGCGCGGCCCCGGACGCCGAGCGGCTGAAAAAAGCCAACGACTTTTTCAATCGGCAAATGCAGTTCGGCGACGAAATGAGTATCTGGGGGCAGCTGGACTATTGGGCCACGCCGATGGAGTCCATCGGCAAGGGCGCCGGTGACTGCGAAGATTTTGTGATTGCCAAGTATTTCACGCTGCGTGAAATGGGCGTGAGCAATGAAAAACTGCGGCTCATCTACGTGCGCGCGAAAAACAGCTACACCGATAACGCCCCGACCGTGGCGCACATGGTGCTGGCCTACTACGCCCAGCCCGACGCCGAACCGCTGGTGCTGGACAACCTGATTGGCGAAATCCGGCCGGCCTCACGGCGGCCCGATCTGGTGCCGGTTTTCAGTTTCAATAGCGCCGGCATATATGCTGGCGTATCCGCCAAGGACAGCACCCCGGCTGCCGGCGTCGGGCGGCTGTCACGCTGGGAAGACTTGCTCAAGCGCGCACGCGCTGAAGGTTTTGAATGATTTGCAGAAAAGCGAGGAAATAACGATGTCCATGTACCGACAACTCTGGTTAGCCATTATCACCAGCATGCTGCTGGCGCTGGCGGGAAGCATGGTGGCTTCGATGCTCAGTGCACGCAGCTACCTGGAGTCGCAACTCTCGGTCAAGAACACCGACAACGCCGCCGCCCTGGCGCTGTTGCTAAGCCAGGGCAACCCGGATCCGGTGACTACCGAGCTGGTGGTGGCCTCGCTGTTTGACCGCGGCCACTATGAGCTGATTCGCGTCTCCGACCCGATGGGCCGCACCATGGTCGAGCGGGTCTCGGATGACACCGAGCTCGGCGCCCCGGCCTGGTTTGCCCATGCGCTGCCGATCAAGGCAACCCCAGGCGAAGCGCAGATCAGCAGCGGCTGGAAACAGTTTGGCACGGTCACACTGATCAGCCACAGCCGCTATGCCTACGGCGCCCTGTGGGAGAGCGCTTACAAAATGGTGCTGGCGCTGACGCTGGCCGGGCTGGTTGGCGGTTACCTCGGATCCCTGGTCTTGCGCCGGCTGAAACGGCCGCTGGACGCCGTCATCGACCAGGCCAAGGCGATTTCGCTGCGCCGTTTCGTGACGATTGCAGAACCCCGGGTGCCAGAGCTGCGCCAGCTGGCAGTGGCCATGAATGCCACCGTGGGCCGCCTCAAAGCGATGTTCGACGAAGAAGCCGAACGCCTGGAAGCGGTCCGCCGCCAAGCCAATTGCGATGCCCTGACCGGATTGGCCAACCGCAGCTACTTCATGGCCCAGCTGCGCGAAACCACTGCGGCCGACGACTCCACCGGTGGCACCATCTTCATCGCCCGGCTGGCCAACCTGGCCAGTGTCAACCAGCGCCTCGGGCGCGATGCCACCGACGAATTCCTGCGCGCCTACGGCCAGGTGCTGACGGAGAGCGCCAGCCGCTACCCCGACGCGCTGGCAGCACGCCTGAATGGCGCCGATTTTGCGCTGCTGGTGCCGGACCTGGCCGAACCGCAGGTCGCCGCCGAAGCGCTGCTGGGCGCGCTGACCCAGGTCGCCTCGCGCTTCCTGCCCGACCAGTCCAGCACCTGGCTCGGCTGTGGCCACTTCCCGCGCGGGATCGAGACCGGCACCATCCTGGCGCAGGTCGATTCGGCGCTGGCAGCGGTGCAAGCCGAAGGCCACGACGGCTTGCGCGTGATCAATATGCGCCAGGACGACGACAGCCCCAAGAGTGCGCAAGAGTGGTCGTCCCTGATCCAGCGTGCGCTGGACCAGCGCTGGGTCCGGCTGGTCTCGTTCCCGGTCAGCACGCTCGGCGGCAGCCTGATCCATCGCGAGTGCCCGCTGCGTCTGATGTTCGACCCGGCCGGCGAATGGCAACCGGCGGGCCGCTTCCTGCCGGCTGCCGAACGCCTGCGCCTGACGCCGCAGCTCGACCTGGCCGCAGTGGCGCTGGGGCTGGAGCAACTGGAAACACAAGCGGCGCTGCCCGGCCTGGCGATCAATCTGTCCGCCAGTTCCCTGGAACTGCCGGAATTCCGGACCCAGCTGGCGCAGCTGCTGCGGCACCGCCCGGAGGCACGCCGCCTGTGGCTGGAAGTGGCCGAATCCGGCGTGCAGTCGCACTTCGCGGCCTTCCGCGCGCTGTGCCTGGAACTGCACGATGTCGGCTGCAAACTCGGGGTCGAACACTTCGGGCGCCAGTTCAGTGAAATTGGCCGCTTCCATGACCTGGGACTGGATTACCTCAAGGTCGACGCCAGCTTTATCCGCGGCCTGGACAGCAATCCGGGCAACCAGGCCTTCCTCAAGGGACTGGCCAGCATTGCGCGCGGTATCGGTCTGCAGGTGATCGCTGAAGGTGTCACCAGCCAGGCCGAATTGCAGACCCTGGGCGCGCTCGGCTTTGACGGCGCCACCGGACCGGCGATCCAGGAACCGGTCTGAAGCTGCGGCCCGGCGCCGTGCACGCTATCAGCTGATGCCGTGCACGCGCAGCGCCAGTTGCAAACGGTCGGTGATGTTGATCTTGGCGAATACCGCCGTCAAGTGCGCTTTCACGGTGCGCTCGGAAATTCCGCATTCGGTCGCGATATCACTGTTCGAGGCGCCATTGGCGGCCAACAGCGCGACTTCGCGCTCGCGCTGGGTCAAACCCTGGTCCCATTGCACGGCGGGCTTGCCACTCGGGGCCAGCGCGCGCGCGCCATGCAGCAGCCGATGCATCAGATTTTTGCCGACCCAGACCTGCCCGACCTGCACCACCTGCAGCACCTGCGCCAGCGTGGCGACATCGGCAAAGGCATGGCAGTAACCGACACAGCCGGCATCCAGCGCCGCAATTGCCGCCTCATCGTTCGGACTGGAAGCCGTTGCCACCAGGCGCAGCGACTCCTGGCGCAGCAAGGCCTGCCACTGGGCATCCTTCCAGGCCGGCGTGCCCGGCAAATCCAGGTCCAGCCACACCGTCAGCGGGCTGCCCTGAAGACAGGCCGACAGCTCGGCAAAAGACGACACCACGCGCAATACCTGGCCCTGGCCGTCGAAGGCACGCTTCCAGTGGGCAATCAATCCGGGGTCACGGCTTGCCAAGAGCAACGCAGGAGCAGCGGTCATCGTTCCGTCATGGCCTTGGCTTTGGCGCGCAAAATCGGTTTTAGCAGATAGCTCAGCACCGACTTCTTGCCGGTCAGGATGTCCACTTCCGCCACCATCCCGGGAATGATGGGCAGCTTTTGGGCGCCCAGACTGGTGGTCAGCGTGCGCACCCGCACAATGAAAAAGGCGTTGCCCTTTTCGTCCACCACCGAATCGGCACCAATGCTGTCCAGCGTGGCGTCAATACCGCCGTAGGTGGCAAAGTCGTAGGCCGTAAATTTGACCAGCGCTTTCTGGCCCGGGCGCAGAAACGCAATATCGCGTGGCAACACGCGGGCTTCGAGCACCAGTGCATCGTCCGAGGGCACCACTTCTATCAAGTCCTTGCCGGGCTGCACCACCCCGCCCACGGTATTGATCTTGAGCTGCTTGATGGTGCCATTCACCGGCGAGCGAATCTCGGTCTGCTTGACCTTGTCTTCCAGCGCCGTACTGCCTTCGGACAAGGCGCCCAACTTGGCATTGGTCTCGCTGAGCTCGGAACGGGCGCTGTTGCGAAAGGCCAGATCGACTTCCTGGATCTTGCGCGTGGCTTCGGAAATGGCCGATTCAAGTCGCGGAATATCCGAGTTGGCGCTGTCACGTTCGCCGCGGTAATGCGCCACATCGCGCTCCAGGCGCAGCAATTCAACGTCAGAAATGGCGCCGGTCTTGGCCAGCGGCCGGGTCATTTCCAGTTCGCGTGCCGTCAGGTTGTAGCTCTGGGTCGCCTGTTCGCGCTTGGCGCGCATCGACTCCAGGTCCTGGGTGCGCTGCGAGAGCTGCTGGCGTGCCACGCCCACGGTGGCATCAAGCTCGGCGTGGCGCGACTCGTACAACGCGCGCTCCTGCGCCACAATTTCCGGCGCTTCCTGCTCTACTTCGGGCGGCGGAATGAAGTGCGCCCCTTCGGCCAGCGCACGCAAGCGCGCGCCCTTGGCCAGCAGGGACAGGTACTGGGAACGGTTTTCGCGCAAGGAAGACACCATGCGGGTTGGGTCAACCTTGAGCAGCAGGTCACCAATGTGCACGGTCTGGCCTTCCTTGACCAGAATGTCCGACACAATGCCGCCATCCATGCTCTGCAGCACTTGCACTTGGCGCGAAGGAATGACCTTGCCCTCACCGCGCGTGACTTCATCCAGTACCGCGAAATGCGCCCACAGCAGCAGCACCAGTGCCGCCGCCAGACTGCACCAGATAAACATGCGCGCGCCATGCGGGGTTTGTTCGGCAATGGCCCAGTCGGCGTTGGCATCAAAGTCCTGGTCCATGTCCTGGTGGTGCCGGTCCAGATGCTGCAGCACGGCGTCAATGCGCACCGAACAGACCGCATAGAAGCGGTTCCAGTGCTGCAGCCAGCGTGGCTGCGGCGCTGCTGCGTCTGCGGGCAGCTTGGGTGCCGTTTGTGGGTCCAGTGGGGCCAGTGGAGCCAGCGGGGCTGGCGCGGCCTGCGCCTGCGCGGCGGCGGCGGGCGGCGTGGCCGGCTGCGGCGCCGGGTCCGGGTCCGGGAGCGTGCGGTCTGGCGCGGTCATCAGCTGGCCTTGCCCACGCGGCCACTCTGCAGCGCTTCAATCACTTGCGCCTTCGGGCCGTCGGCCATGATCTGGCCGTTGTCAATCACGATCAGCCGGTCCACCAGGTCCAGCAGCGCGGTGCGGTGCGTCACCAGCACCACCGTCTTGCCCACCGTGAACTGGCGCAGCCGCTGCTTGAGCGCCTCTTCACTCTGGTGGTCCATGGCACTGCTGGGTTCGTCCAGCAGCAGGATCGGTGAATCATTCAGCACCGCCCGGGCAATGCCCACCGACTGGCGCTGCCCGCCCGAAAGCGATTCGCCGCGTTCACCAATCAGCATGTCAAAGCCACGCGGATGCCGGTTGGCAAATTCGCTCACCCCGGCCACATCGGCGGCGGCAATCACATCCTGGTCGTCGGCAAAGGGCGCGCCCAGGGC
>CAIUDG010000143.1 GCA_903897925.1 uncultured beta proteobacterium
ATGGGGACCCTTGGTGTGGGCATCGCTCGGCTCCGGTAGGAAAACCGGCGAGCTTATGCCCGGTTAAAGGTCACTCAGAACAACCGTCGACTGTCCGCCATCAGCATGGAATGGTGTCCGCCATGAGCGCGGAACGCTGTCCGCGATCGTGTGGAATGCTGTCCGCCATCACAGCGGAATGCTGCCCGCCATCAGCGTGGAATCGTGTCCGCGATCACGCGGAATATGCACCTTGGCCATAGAAAAAGTGAATTACCTGCTCACGTACGCTACCGCTAAGCCAGTAACCCATTGAGCGCTGCATGAACTCAATCATGCTCGCATCTCCGCAAAACACCTCATGCAAAAACTGTATCCATGCCGGACATTTTGCGAAAAAGTCGGGTGCCACTGCCGTAGCCTGAGTGACAAACTCAACACCGCGCGGGCGCACGTGACCGGTCCGCAAATCGACAACACCGCCAGGCGTGTTGAGTAGCATGGGATCCGCATCCCAATCTGCAATAGCGACGACCATCCTCGGGTCAGACTGCGCCAACGTCACAGTTGCACTTACCGTCTTAATCGATGCAATGCGTTTTGCCTCCGACTCTGACTTAACTTCACAGACAGAAGCCACCGCACGGCATACGCGCCGCGCCAGATCAAATCGCCGCATGAGATCGTCATGTCTCCACGTAATTCCGTTGTCGACCATCCAACCAATACCGGGCGACCAACGGAAGCTGGAAGCACGCTCAACGAACTGCATTGCAATTGCATCTTCGCTGTACATCGGCGCATTGATTGGCTGCGGGCAGACCAATGACATTTCAACCTGTTCCGAGTCCAAATAATCAACACGAGCTTCCTGAGCTCCAGCCATCAACTCATCTCCACTTGCCGAAATAGTGCCCGATTTAAAATGGCTTAACCCTTGTTGAATAACGGCGTCTAACACCGCTCGCACCGTTTCCTGGCCGCACATTGCTTGGAAATCGTTGAAATCCGTCGGCTTGTCAGGCTCATCAACAGCAAATGGCGGCACTGCAAGGATCCCGCCAACTGCGTATGCCGCCGCAGTTGCCTTGGTCAAGCCAGGATTGCCATAAGTCCACTGATCGTTATCCGCCAGCAAAACGATAACGGCCATCGGAAATTTTTTGCGAATGACTGTGGCCACTGGCAACAAATTGCCGGCATCAAACGCGACGATCGCTGCGTGCTCCGTCGCTTCGTGGGCGCTCGCCACCGTCGCAAAGCCCTCGCCAATCAAGATCACTGGGCGACCATCTGGGCCTGCTTGAGGCTTTCCTATGGAATAAAACAAGCCATGCTTTGCTCCACCAGTCAGATAATCTTTGTCGCGACCAAATAACACTTTACCGGGAAAAATGGCTTGCAGACTATGGATACGCTTGGCGGCGTCACGGATCGGAACTAAAAGCGCCTGATTTGTAATAACTCGCACCTCACCTGTGCCCTGATCCACCTTCTCCCAAACACCAACGCGCAAGCCGTGGCTGCGCACGCCTTTTCGTGTCAAGTACGGGTGCTCTGTACATATCGCACTTGACTCCCATATGGACACCGCTCGCGTGGCGGCTTCAGCACGGGCAGCAACTTCGGCTGCGACCCGCTCGGCACGTTGACGCACATTTCGTGCGCGGAACGCACTACGCTCCTCAACCGTAAATGGCTTTGCAGCCTTGCCCGACCACGTAAACTTGCAATCGGTACCATAGCGCTTGTTGCAGCCAAACACGCCATTAGGCTTGCCGTCTATGTGCAACGCATACCAACCATTGCGTTGACTTTTGCGATCACCTTCAACATGCACGCGATGAATTTTTCCGTCAGCGATTATTCCATCGACGGTAACGATACCTTTTTCAGCCATCGCGCCGCGAAATTCTTCAATCAGGTTCGTATCACTTTGCATAAAGCCCCGCAAAGCTCGGTTGCGCCGCAAATTGAGCGAAACCCTCAACACGCAACTGGTGCAATTGATTTACCAATGTCCGAATTTCGGCATCACTGCAGCCCGCAATACGCGCTGAATTGATGGCGTCACACTCGTAATCTGGCCAGCCCTTTGCACGCTGCCCGATCGCGACTCCCGTCGTGAATAGGCCGTCTCTGATCTCGTTGTAAATAGACGCATCAGAACGATGGCCCCTACGGCGTTTCACTTCCGGCATTCGCAATATTTGCATAACTTCGCCCCTTTCGGATTCGCTAGCGCTGCCTGTCAGCGCCTGTCGATGGGGCGAATTTTTCCGGCTACAGACCAGTTCGAATAGGTAAGCAGGTTGAGAAAACCTCCCCCCAGAAACCACGACATGGGGAGGGAGGTTATCCACGCACCCAGTGTCCAAAATGCCATCAAGGAGTCCGAGAAGCCAGCAGCCATGCGGGTTTCATGGGGTAGGTAGGTTCACTCGGAGGGGGTATAGGTTGGTTCTACCCGGGGGTCTTTGGTGCCCCCCCATCGCTTTCCCAGTTCGCAACTTTTGCGACTTCCTTTATGGCACCGTCGTTTCTTTCTCCGATTTTGTAGGTGGTTTCGCCGTTCGAGTTCTTGCCTGACTGCTTATGGATCAAGCCAAACTGTGCATATCTGGATTCCAGCCAGGCGATCATTGCTTGGGCTGGTGTCCTGCCACGTCGTAGGTTCTCATCCTCCATCGCAAGCCATACTTTTACTGCTGCCTCCAGCTTGGCTGCATAGCGTGGGTTTTTGGGGTCTAGGTAGTCCGGCACACCTGTTGGCTTATTGTCTGGAAATAGATACCCTTTGGCATAGCCCCGACTTCTGAGCCAGCCTATCAGGTCTTCACGATCAACCGTAGTCAAAGCCCAGTTCGGACTGGCCCGGTAGGTAATTCCCTGTACCTTGACCTTAAGCCGTTCACTATCCGGCCAGCCGTCACCTTCGTCCAACTTGATACTTTTTGTTCGTAAGTAGCTCGGCTGCTCCTGTTCGTAATCCTCATCTTCTCCGCCCCACCCAGTTACCCAAGCGTCGCGCCGGATCGTGGCCTTCAGTTTGCCGCTGTTGATGGCGGTGGTAATTCCCTTAAGTGCTGCCTTGACAGTAACAATGGCCGGACCATTTGAAGTCAAGTTGCTTACGGGATCCCTGAAATGCGACGGTTCGTCCTGGTCGTACTCGACACATGTTGGATCAACCCCCGCAACCAAAGCCGCCGCGTCTCGCACGGTCAGATCATCGTTCAACGCCCACATGGGGCTTATTTCTTCGAACTCGTCCACAGCATACCCCGATGCGCCCCGCCCAATAAGTGCCAGCGCCAGCCGGGGCGGAGGTTCCCGGTTTTCACCATCGGCGATCAGCCGATAGCTAGGCGTGGCACAAAAATTATGCCGCCTTGAACGGGATCACGTCAGCGCCACGTGCCAGCTTGTCCAGGTAGTCAGCCCATTGCTGCATCATCGCCGTGCGGTGTTTCAGATACTGCGTCCGGTTGTAGGCCCGGCCATTGGCATCCTTCACTGCATGGGCTAGCTGCGCTTCGATCACCAGCGGATCAATGTTCAATTCCTCCGCCAGCAGCGTGCGTGCTGTGGCGCGGAATCCGTGCACGCTCTGCTTGTCTGGCCCATAGCCCAGAGTCATCAATGCTGCGCGCAGGGTGTTGTCGCTGATTGGCCGGTCGTGGCTGCGTTCACCATAGAAGCAAAGTGCGCTGTGGCCGGTGATGGGGTGCAGCTTGCGAAGTATTTCTACGGCCTGGGTGGATAACGGCACCTGATGGGGGTCACCGTTGCGTTTGCCGTCTACGCTGCGCTTCATGCGTGCCGCCGGGATCGTCCACATTGCCGCGTCTAGGTCAAACTCTGCCCATGCTGCCGCCCGCAGTTCGCCGGGGCGCTGGAATAGCAGGGGGGCCAGTTGTAACGCCGCCCGCACAATCGGCCCGCCCTGATAGCCGCGAATCACCCGGATCAATTCGCCCAACTTGGCCGGGTCTGTAATCGCTGCAAAGTGTTTACCGTGGTGGGGCTTCAAAGCGCCGCGAATGTCTACGCTTATGTCACGGGGTGCCCGTGCAGTGGCGACGGCATAGCGCCATACCTGCCCGGCGGTTGTCTGAACCCGGTGCGCCACGTCCAGCGCCCCACGTTCTTCCACCTTGCGCACAACCGCCAGTAGTTCAATCGCTTCAATGTCCGCAATGTTGCGATCCCCAAAAAATGGGAAAAGGTCTTTTTCAAGATTCCGTTTTTCCCGAATGGCATAGTGACTGCTCCAGCTATCCAGCTTCAATGCGTACCACTCCAGCGCCGTCGCCTTGAATGTGTTTGCCGCCGGGGTCGTGGATTTCAACTTTTCGATCTTGCGTACCTGCACAGGGTCAGCGCCTGCCGCCTTTTGCAGCTTGGCTGCGTCGCGGGCTTTTCTGGCTGCCGTCAGGCTCACGTCTGGATAGCTGCCCATGGCTAACTGCTTTTCCTTGCCGCCTACCCGGTATTTCAGAAACCAGCGTTTCGACCCTGCCGGGCTAACTTGCAGGTACATGCCGCCGGAATCGGGAAAGCGGGCTTGCTTGCGCTCTGGTGGGCAAACTGCGTTTCTGCATTGGGCATCGGTCAGCATGGGGGTACAGCTCCGGGTCGGTGGTGGGGGTGCAAAAACAGTGGTTTTCATTGGGGAAACGGACTTGTACCCCCGCTTTTTATGAATTCCTCTGCCTGTACCCCCGTTTGTACCCCCGCAACGGCTTGGCAGTCAATGGTGCCCATTAGTGCCTGCTATAGGCTAAGCGCTTGATTTCCCAATGAAAAAAGCCGCTAAGTAGTGATACCTAGCGGCCTTTAAACTGTCTACTGGTCGGTGTGAAAGGATTCGAACCTTCGACCCCTTGCACCCCATGCAAGTGCGCTACCAGGCTGCGCCACACACCGATCGAGCCGTGCATTATAGCGCCGATTCTTCTGGCGTTCGCCCTATCATGCGGGGGTCCACCCATTTCACACATGAAAACTTTCAGCGCCGCCGAAACCCGCCTGGCCTTGCCGTATACCCGCCTGATCCCGGCCTTGCGCGACATGTTTATTCAAGGCTGCGAAGTACCCAAGCGCCACACCCACACGGTGCATGCGCCAGACGGTCGCCAGGGCACGCTGCTGATCATGCCGGCCTGGCGTGCCGATGGCTATCTGGGCATCAAAACCGTCACCATCTTCCCGAACAATCACCAGCGCGGCTTGCCCGGTCTGTTTTCCAGCTACCAACTCTGCGACGCCGCCACCGGCCAGCCACTGGCCTCTATGGACGGCAACGAAATCACGGCCCGTCGAACTGCCGCCACTTCGGCGCTGGCGGCCTCGCTGCTGCTGCCGAAGCATAGCCAAAACCTGCTGCTAGTGGGCGCCGGGCGGGTGGCCGCACAGCTGGCACCGGCTTATGCCGCCGTGCGTCCGCTCCACACAGTTCAATGCTGGGCACGCGACCCGAAAAAAGCCGCCAGCCTGGCACAACAGCTGTGCCAGCAAAACATCCCGGCGCGTGCCGTTGGCGATCTTGAAAGCGCCTGCCGCCAGGCCGACATCGTCAGCTGCGCAACGCTGGCCAATGAATCCCTGATCCAGGGAAGCTGGCTGAAACCGGGCTGCCATCTGGATCTGATCGGCAGCTTCACGCCGCAGATGCGCGAAACGGACGATGCCTGCTTTGGCGATGCAACGGTGTATGTCGACAACGAAGAAGCCTGGGAAAAAAGTGGCGATCTGCTCGGCCCAATGCAACGCGGCGTGCTACTGCGCGGCGACAGCAGCCATACCCTGGGCGCACTGTGCCGCAGCCCCGCTGATGCGGCTTTGGATGGACAGCGCCGTAGCGTATTCAAATCGGTCGGTAGCGCTCTGGAGGACCTGGCCGCCGCCATTCTGGTCTACCAGAACGCTGCCTGAGCGGGCCCATTCAGGCCTGAGAACGGCTGCGCTGCTGCGAGAACATCATCAATTCAGTGCGCGTGGCAACAATGACCTTGCCTTTTCCATTGCGTCCCACAACGTCAGTGCGCAGTGGGCGCAGGCACTTATCAGGATCAATCAGATAGTCGATCTTGTTGCCGCCGCCGCCCGACACATAGCCTACACCGCTGACCACAAAGGCATTGAAGTCGCCGGCGCTGTTACTAAAGCGCTCACGGCCAACCACCCGGAACTGCGCGTCCATTTCGCTAGGAACCCCGTCACGGCGCAGCCATCCGTACCGGGTTCGCCATTTGTATCCAACCCCGTATTCCGCAGGATAGAACTGGGCCGGTGACAGGAAGCGGGCATTGCGGGACTTCAGTTCATTGCCCAGCAAATCCAGAATCAGATCGCCACCATTGAAAATGATCTGGTCGTCATGGATATCGGAAACAACGTCGGTAACCACGGCGTCCACCGCACCAGAATACAAATCACGGCGTTCGAACTGGTAACGATCACCCAGGGTATAGGTGCCTACCGCATTGGCACTGCCTTTGGAAAAGGGATTGTTGGTGGAGTTCACCACCTCGACCTTTTTCTCACCACTGCGCTGCAGCAAGGCGTCAAGCAGGGCCTGCGCCAATTGCGAAAAACTGCCATTCGGATAACGCACCAGATAAGCCTCGACCGCGGGCACCGTAGCGCTTTGTTGTGCCGAAGTCCAGTGCTCCAGTTCATCATTGAAGTGCTTGGCCTTGTCGTCTCCCGAGGCAACCGACGTTGCCACCGAAGCCTTGTCCTGCACAAAATAAAAATCTTCTTCCAGCGAGGTACTTTCCCAAGGCACTTGCAAGCCTTGCGATTTCAAACGCACCTTCAGGCGAACGCGTTTGAACACATCTTCCAGCTTGGCGCCAGGCACCCGCATTTCACGCAGCAGATTTTCAGTGAATAGCCCATTCTTGCCGTCACCGTCACTCGCGGTATTACCCGGCGCGGTGGCATACGACAGCAGTGATCCATTGGGCGCGTCAAACTGGCTCAAACCTTTTTGTTCGGTCGGCACACTGTTGCCAAACGGGTTATCACGGCAGGCGTCCAGAATAATCACGTTCATGGGATTGGCGGCATGCTTCAGTGCCGACAAGAGCGCATTCAACTCCAGCGCTTGCTGGGGAATGTCGTTCAGGGACCGGATACGCGCGTCTACGGGAATCAGGTAGTTGCGCCAGGCCAGCTGGGCTCCATGTCCGGCATAGTAAAAAAGGCCGACCGCCTGTTTCTCCGCCAGCAAGGCGCCGTATTGGCTGATAGCCTGCGCCATGTCATGCACACCGGCATCCAGCAGCAACTGGCATTGAAAGCCCAGCTCACCCAGCGCATCGGCAATGGCTTTGGCGTCGTTCACCGGATTGGTCAGGGGCGCACCGGCATAGCTGCTGTTGCCAATCACCAGCCCGATGCGCGGGGCCTGAATACCGCTGGCGGCACCATCGGCTCCGAAAACCAGGGGCGGCAGCACACTGCTGGCGGCGAGGGCACCGAGGGTGCCAAGAAACTGTCGGCGAACGTACGGCATGATTCTGAACGGTAGCTGCGAACAGCAGCCACTATACGATACCGGAGCACGCCAGAATCAGGCCCCGCTGCGCTGCGCCACGGGCGCCTGTGTGGCCAGTTGCAAGGCCAGCGCCGGATTCAGCGACAGCACCTCGCCGACCACAATCACGGCCGGGCTGGTGATGCCAGCCTGCTGCAATTCCAGCGCCATGTCACCCAGCGAACAGAGCAACTGCCGCTGCTGCGGCAAGCTGGCATTTTGCACAATGGCCACCGGCGTGCTGGCCGGCAAGCCACCGAGCAAGCCGCTTTGGATATGCGCCACACCGCTGACGCCCATGTAGATCACCAGGGTCAGGCGCTCCTGCTGGGCGGTGTGTGCCAACAACGCCCAGTTGGTGGCGTGCGGACCGGCTGCCGGATGGCCCGTCAGGAACAGCACACCATGGGCCGCTTCCCGGTGCGTCAGTGGCACGTGCAGGGAACTGATGGCGGCCAGTCCGGCGGTAATGCCATTCACCACCCGCACCGGCACGCCCATGGCCTGCAAATGCTGTACCTCTTCGCCACCACGCCCAAACAGAAACGGGTCCCCGCCTTTGAGGCGCACCACGTTCTCGCCTTCCAGGGCTGCGGTCAGCATCAGCTTTTCAATAAAGTGCTGCGGCGTTGACTTGCAACCCCCACGCTTACCCACATGCACCACGCGTGCGCCGGGCGCCGCCAGGGCCACAATTTCGGGGTTCACCAGGTCGTCCACCAGCAGCACGCTGGCCGCCTGAATCGCCTTCAAGGCTTTGAGCGTGAGCAACTCTGGATCACCCGGCCCGGCGCCGACCAGGGTCACCTGACCGCAATGCGGGCGATTGGGTAAGTCTTTGTGCATGCTTCAAATCCGATTTAACAGGCCCGCATTGTTGCAGAGGACCGGTGGCACCACGCAGCAGTAGCCCAAACAAGCGCCTGAGACAGGGTCTTTTTCCGGGCGCACCGGCGCCGCTAAAAGTGTTACCGTACCGGAGCATCAATTGTTAAACCATGCCAATTCTCAAAAGTTCGCTCAACGCCCAGGACCAGTTGCTGATTGAAACGCAACTAGGCCGGGTCAAGGTTATTGCGAACGGTTTGGTGCGAAAACTTCCGGCCAACGTGGACCGCAACGATCTGCTGCAAGACGGTATGGTCGGCCTGATGGAGGCCTTGTTGCGCTGGACCCGCACCAGCACCGGTGCCCATTTCCAGAACTATATGGCGCAACGCGCCGAAGGCGCCATGCTCGACGGGTTGCGCGCCCTGGACCCCGGCAGCCGC
The DNA here is from genome assembly GCA_903897925.1 of uncultured beta proteobacterium. GTDB lineage: Bacteria > Pseudomonadota > Gammaproteobacteria > Burkholderiales > Burkholderiaceae_C > Allorhodoferax. Next base: position 8,797 of record CAIUDG010000143.1, read on the forward strand.
CAGGTGCGCAAACAGATGCGCCAGGTTGAACGCGCCATTCAGCAACTGGAACACGCCCTGGGGCGCCCCCCCAGACCCCGTGAAATTGCCAGCGCTTTGGCGATGCCACTCAACAAATACCAGCAACTGCTGCAAGACGCCCACGGCTACATGCTGATCTCTCTGCACGATCTCGCAGGCGATGATGCGCAATCGTTTTTTCAACTTTGCGCCGAGGAGCGCAACGACCCGCTGGCGGTACTGGAACGCGCCGCACTCAAGGAGGCATTGGCGCAGGCGGTGGCGCAGCTCCCCAAACAAATGCAAAAAGTTCTGCAGATGTATTACATCCAGGACCTGAAAATGCTGCAGATCGCGCGCCAGCTGCACCTGACTGAAGCCCGCATTTCGCAGCTGCACACCCAGGCCATTGCACTGCTGCGCGCCAGCATGCCCGAGGGCGACATCGCACGCCTGCTGCAACCACGGCGCAACCCACGCCACTGACGCGGCGGCATCAGCCACTAGAATGGGCGCGCATGAACTCCTCCGTTTCTGCCGCCCTCACCACCCACGACAGTACGCGCATTGATGACACCCGCATCAGCGCCGTCCGCCCCCTGATCACTCCGGCCCTGCTGGAAGAACGCCTGCCAATTCCAGCCGCCGCACAAGCCCTGGTAGAAGCCAGCCGCAATGCCATTTCCCGCGTGCTGCAAGGCCAGGATGACCGCCTGATCGTGGTCGTCGGCCCTTGCTCCATCCATGACCATGACCAGGCCATGGCCTATGCGGCGCAGCTGAAAACCCAGGCGGAAGCACTCAGCACCGAGTTGCTTATCGTGATGCGCGTCTACTTCGAGAAACCACGCACCACGGTCGGCTGGAAAGGCTATATCAATGATCCGCACCTGGACGACAGCTTTGCGATCAACCAAGGACTGGAAATGGCGCGGCGTTTGCTGCTCGACATTCTGGCGCTGGGTCTGCCAGTCGGCACCGAATTCCTGGACCTGCTCAGTCCGCAATTCATCAGCGAACTGGTGAGCTGGGGCGCCATCGGCGCGCGCACCACGGAAAGCCAAAGCCACCGCCAGCTCGCCAGCGGTCTGTCGTGCCCGGTGGGCTTCAAGAATGGCACCGACGGTGCCATCAAGGTCGCCAGCGACGCCATTTTGGCGGCACGGGCTGCGCACGCTTTCATGGGCATGACCAAGATGGGACAGGCGGCGATTTTCGAAACCCGTGGCAACAGCGATTGCCACCTGATTTTGCGCGGCGGCAAGCAGCCGAATTACGCCCAGGCCGACATCAACGCGGCCTGCGCCCTGTTGCAAAGTGCCGGGCTGCGTGAACAGGTCATGATTGACCTCAGCCATGCCAACAGCAGCAAGCAGTACCAGCGCCAGATCAGTGTGGCGTCCGAAGTGGCACAACAGATTGCGGCCGGCGACCAACGCATCACCGGCATCATGATTGAAAGCCACCTGAATGAAGGGCGGCAGGACATCGTGGCGGGCCAGCCCCTGCGCTACGGGGTGTCCATCACTGACGCCTGCATCAGCATGGAGCAAACCATTCCCGTGCTGGAGCAACTGGCTCAGGCAGTGCGTGCCCGGCGTCAGCACACACGCTAGGCGCCTGGGAGACAGAAAAAAAGCCGCTTGAAAAGCGGCTTTTAAGGCATGGCGAAAATCAACGGCGCGGCGTAATCGGCGCGCGGCCTTCAATGTGGCGGAAATTAATGCGGCCCTTGCTCAAGTCATAGGGCGAGAGTTCCAGCGATACGCGATCGCCCGCCAGAATCCGGATATGGTTCTTGCGCATTTTTCCTGCGGAATACGCAATCAACTGGTGACCGTTGTCCAGGGTGACGCGAAAACGCGTGTCGGGCAGCACTTCGTTGACAACGCCCATCATTTCAATCAGTTCTTCTTTAGCCATGGTGCAATCCTTTAACTGCGAATTATCGTTGGTTCTTCACTGGTGTCGTGTACTTGCGTGCGCCCAGTCAAGACCTTGCCCGATGCAACAGGGTACTGGATGCTGAAAAGTGGCTTCATTGAGAGCTACAGTGGATTCAAAGCAGACTGCCTTGATCGGACAGAATCAACAACCGCTTTACCGGGGGTTTGGTGCAAATTCACGCTCTTGCCAATGTGGGGAGCATTTTGGGGAGCATTTTTCGGACTTGCACAGTCAGTTTGCCTAACGCAGTGCATTAATGTAACACGCTTGGCAATTCATGGTAAGAATAAGCGCCTATGAAACTCTGCATTCTTGAAAACGACACGCTGGCACCTGAGATCCAGCCCCAGTACATCGGCTACGGCAATATGTTTGTCCAGCTGTTCCACAAGGCCGGGGCAGGCCACTGGTCCTTCGATATTTTCCATACCCCCAGTGGCCAATTTCCGGTGTCCTATGCGGACTATGACGCGGTGCTGCTCACCGGCAGCCAGGCCGACGCATTTTCTACCGAGCCCTGGGTGTTGGCGCTGCGCGGCCACGTACAACAGCTGCTGGCCGACAAGAAAAAAATGCTCGGCATCTGCTTTGGTCACCAGTTGATTGCCTTGTGTTTAGGCGCCCAGGTAGCGCGCTCCGGCAATGGCTGGGGTGTTGGCTGCATGCACTATGACTGGAAGCCAACGAATTTGCCACTTCCGCCCCAGCAGTCCACCATGGCGCTGCTCGCCAGCCACCAGGACCAGGTGCTGACGCTTCCGCCCCAGGCAGAGTTGCTGGCCAGCAACGCACATTGCCCAATCGCCGCCTATACCGTCGGTGAAGAAATATTCTGCGTGCAGGGGCACCCCGAATTTGTCCCGGAATACAGCGCTTTTCTGCTCGGCAAGCGGCGCATGGCGCTGGGTGAAGACCGCTACATCCGGGCCATTCAAAGCCTGACACAGGCCCACGACGGTCTGCACGTTGCCCGCATGATGCGGGCCTTTGTCGAGCGCAGCTAAGTTATTCCGGTTGGCGCAGTACCTGCATCAGTTCCTCTGCATCGATAGAGCGCGCCGCGCCAAATCCAGCCACCTGGCGTGCTGCTTGTACCGTAATGGCCATGAAACGGAAGTCGCCCAAGGCCGTCATGGGTTCAGCTTCCGGAAATCGTGCCAGATAGGCGTTACGCGCCCGACTCCAGTCCGTGCTACCCGTTTCCAGCACCATGGCTTGTCCCTGCAGTGTGACCCGGGGCAAGGCATGCACCGGTTCGCCAGCTACTTCTGCCTGCATCACCAGCAAGGACACCTGTGCTGCGTTTTGCATGTTCTGACTGTGTGCTGCCAGACCGCTGACATGAATCACGATACTGCCGAGTTCAGGTTCAATTGCAAACGGAACCATGGACACAAAGGCACTGCCATCGCCCGACAGGGTGCCCAATGCAGCAACCCGCTGCGTTTGTAACAAGGCACGCAGTGCTTTGCTTAATCGTGGTTCGTGGCGCATGGTGAAGTGTGTTGGTTTGCCTGGGTTATACCAAAGCAAAGCCCAGCGCCGGTAAAGCGCTGGGCCTGGAGTTTGCAAGTACCGCCCTTATGGGGCCGTCTTGGGGCATGAGAACCGGGTGGGCTGTCAGGCTGCAGTTCGTGTTGAACCAGGGCTCCAGTGTAGGCCGATGCCTGAGGCAGATGATTGCGTTATTGCGTTAACACGCCTTGCTTTTGGCATAATCTGCCAATATTCATTCAGATCATGGATTCAATATGCAACTTGATCGTTATGACCGGCAAATTCTGGAAATCTTGCAAAGTGATGGCAGGATTGCCAATCAGGATCTTGCCGATCGCATTGGCTTGTCGCCGTCTCCCTGCCTGCGGCGGGTACGGGCGCTGGAAGAATCAGGACTGATTTTGGGCTACCGCGCATTGCTGGACGCACGCAAGCTGGGCTTGACCTTGATTGCGCTGGTGCATATTTCCATGGATTTGCATACGCCTGAACGTTTTGCCAATTTCGAAACCTCGATCGGACTCCTGCCTGAAGTGTTGGAATGTCTGCTGATCACCGGCCAGGACGCGGATTACCAGCTCAAGGTGGCGGTACGTGATATGGACCATTACCAGTCACTGCTATTGGAAAAAATCACCCGCATTGTGGGTGTTACCGGCGTGCATTCCAGCTTTGTATTGCGCCGCGTGCTCGACAAAACTGCGTTGGCAGTTGCTTGATAGGCCTGCCATGTGCATCCTTGCCTGGAACTGGCAACCGACCCAGAGCACGCCCTTGCTGCTGCTGGCAAACCGGGATGAGTTTTATGCTCGTCCAACGCAGGCGGCCCATTGGTGGAACACAGACCAAATACTGGCGGGCCGTGATTTGCAAGCCGGCGGCACGTGGCTAGGTATCAGCCCTGGCGGGCGCCTGGCGGCACTGACCAATTACCGTTTGCCTGTTCCCGACACTGCTATGCGTCCATCGCGCGGCACATTGGTTGCCGATTTCTTGCGCTCTGACGTGGATGCCAACAGTTATCTGCAATCGCTGGCACAGCGCATGGACGCATTCCAGCCTTTCAATTTATTGGTCTATGACGGAAAACAACTGATGGGATTGGAAAGCCGCCATCAACGCGTCTTTGCCGTGGCACCGGGGATAGGCGCTGTTTCCAACGCGGATTTTGGTACCTCCTGGCCAAAACTGTTGCAATTGAAAAATGCTTTGCAACAAGAGCTGCTGCATCCTTTTGTCGAAGCACAACACTACTTGCCTCTGCTGCAAAATCCACAACGCGCGCCTTGGGAAAGCCTTCCAAATACGGGCATCGAACGTACTTGGGAGCATGCATTAAGCGCTATCTTTATTGCCGAGTCCGACTACGGAACACGCGCCAGCAGCATTGTGTGCATGACCAAAAGTTCGGTACAGTTCCTGGAACAAAGTTACGGACCGCAAGGCCCGAGCCAGACTTTGCATTTTTCGTTTGATTTGCGCCACATTGCCAGCTGACAGAACACTATTCATGGCATGCTGCACCCGGCGTAACAATTTCAACCAATTTAACTTTCGGTTTGGACTATTACCAGACTTGTTACGTGCCGTTTGGGTCCACTGACTGTTTGCCGCAAGCGCTTGCTTTGCGGCTTTTTTTTGTCCTTTTTGGCAAGGGCAGAACATTCTGCGCTTCTAAAGCGAGCGGCTTCCGATCATTATGAATTTGCCTACTCTGGCAAATAAGTTGCGTCATCACGCATCGGGGCTTAAATATGAACAGCAAGCAACTTGCCACCATTCTGGTGGTTGACGACACCCCTGACAACCTCACTCTGGTCAACAACTTACTCAAGCATGAATACCGGGTACGGGTTGCCATCAGTGGCGAAAAGGCCTTGCGCATTGCATTTTCCGAAACGCCACCCGATCTGGTCTTGCTCGACGTGATGATGCCCGGAATGGATGGTTACGAGGTCTGCAAAAAGCTACAAGGAAACACTGCCACAGCACACATTCCGATTATTTTTTTGACCACCAAATCAGAAGTCGAAGATGAACGCAAGGGACTCCTTCTGGGAGCTTCCGACTACATAACCAAGCCCATCAGTCCACCCATTTTGGAAGCCCGCGTAAAAACCCATCTGGTCGCCAAGCAATATTCCGACTTTTTGGCCGGTAAAGCCAGTTATCTGGAAAATGAAGTCGCCCGCAGAACCCGTGAACTGACGGTCATTCAAGATGTCACGATTCAGGTGATGGCATCTTTGGCCGAAACACGTGATACCGATACTGGTAACCACATTCGCCGAACCCAGTTTTATGTCAAAGCCCTGACAAGCAAACTGCGTACCCATCCACGCTTTCAAGACTATTTAAACGACAGCACTATGGATCTGTTGTTTCGTTCCGCACCCTTGCACGATATAGGCAAGGTCGGAATACCAGACCGAATCTTGCTCAAGCCAGGAAGATTTGATGCCGATGAATTTGAAATCATGAAAACCCACACCACACTCGGTCGTGATGCCATTCAGGCAGCTGAAAATGCACTGGGCCTGAAAGTTGATTTTCTGGCGCTGGCCAAGGAAATCGCTTACAGCCACCAGGAAAAATGGGACGGCTCCGGTTATCCGGAAGGCTTGCGCGGTGAGGCTATTCCCATTTCAGCCCGTTTGATGGCGGTTGCTGACGTTTACGATGCACTCATCAGCCGGCGTATTTACAAACCCAGCATGCCGCATGCGCAAGCCGTTGCCACCATTGTGAGCGGCAAAGGAACGCATTTTGATCCGGATATGGTGGATGCTTTTGTGGAAATTCAAGCAGAATTTCAGGCTATTGCAGAACTGTATACGGACTCTGATGCAAACCTGCAGCAAAAGGAAAAGCAGCTTGGCGTTTTACGCCCTGCCTCTTGAAAGCACTGTATTTGCGCCGAGAAAATCTCAACGCGCGTCGGGTAGTTCGATCTTGACTTCCAAAACTTCCAGATTGTCTTGGCGTTCAAGATTCACCTTGATATCGGCAGGATTGATCTTGATGTATTTGGAAATAACCGCCACCAGATCTCTTTGCAAATCTGGCAGATAGTCTGGGTCGGACGCATTGCGTCCACTGCGCTCATGCGCAAGAATAATTTGCAGCCGCTCTTTGGCAACACTGGCCGTCTTTTTTTTCTCGCCAAGCAGAAAAGAGAGAAATGACATTGTGTTATTTACCTCCAAAGAGGCGTTTGAACAGCCCTTGTTTGGGCGCGTCAATGAAGCGCATGGGCTTGTCTTCACCCAGAAAACGTGAAATCACATCTTTGTAGGCTTCAGATACGTCGCTGCCTTGCATGTGCACCGCTGGTACACCCTGGTTCGAGGCTTGCAATACCGATTCACTTTCCGGAATTACACCAATCAATTTGATGCGCAGAATATCCTGGATATCTTCCAGCGACAGCATTTGTCCCTGATCGACCCGTGCCGGGTTGTAGCGGGTAATCAGCAAATGCTCCTTGATCGGTTCCAAACCTTCTTTGGCCCGTTTGGTTTTGCTCGACAGCATGCCCAGAATGCGATCGGAGTCGCGCACTGAAGACACTTCAGGATTGGTCACAACCAACGCTTCATCCGCAAAGTGCATGGCCATCAGGGCGCCGGTTTCAATACCCGCAGGCGAATCGCAAATGACATATTCAAAGTCCATTGCTGCCAGGTCATTCAAAACCTTTTCCACACCTTCCTGGGTCAGGGCGTCTTTGTCACGGGTTTGCGACGCCGCCAGCACATAGAGGTTTTCGCACTGTTTGTCCTTGATCAGGGCCTGATTCAAATTGGCTTCACCGTTGATTACGTTGATCAGGTCATACACCACACGGCGTTCACAACCCATGATCAGATCCAGATTGCGCAGACCCACATCAAAGTCGATCACTGCAGTCTTGTGACCACGCAGTGCCAGACCGGTCGCAAAGCTGGCGCTGGTGGTGGTTTTACCAACCCCGCCCTTGCCTGAGGTAACCACGATTATTTTTGCCATGGATACTATTCTTTCCAATTAATAAAACGATTCATGAAGCACGCTGATCAGCTTTTCAGTGGCTCAAACAATAGCTTGTCCTGGCCGTCCAGACTTAAGCGAACCTGTGCTGGTTTTGCAGCCACGTTGTCAGGCAAGGGATTTTCGCTGGTCCGGTAGACCCCGGCGATGGAAATCAACTCGGGCTCCAGACACAACGAAAATATGCGCGCCTGGGTATTGCCCCGGGCTCCGGCCATGGCTTTACCACGCAAGGGTGCATACACATGGATATTGCCATCTGCTACCACTTCAGCACCCTGGTTCACCATTGCCAGTACCACCAGATCGGCACCGCGGGCATAAACTTTTTGCCCTGAACGCAACGGTTTGTCGATCACCATGGTGGCTGGACCAGGCACTTCACGGATCACTTCCTGCACCACTTCGCGAATCACCGTTTGAACCGGTTCGGTTGGCGTTACAGAAGCGGAACGCGGTCGATTGATTTCCAGAGGTGCCTGCACCAAGCCTTTTTTTAACAATGCGGCTTTCCAGTTGCCTGGTTCCGAACGAAACGCTACAGGAACCAAATGGCATGCCTGCAAGGCCTGGAACAAGGGCTTCGGATCCTGGTAGTCGGCATTGGCATCGATTTGGGAAAAATCAATGACCAACGGATCGTGTTCAAAAAAATCTGGACTCTCGCCCTCAGGGCCAAATTGTTGCAGCAGGTCAGCACTGACATCGTCCCAGTTCAGCGACTTCAGCAGCAATGCCACCATGGGTAGCTGTGCGCTCTTGATTTCAAAATGTAGGCTGGCAGGAGCGTTGGCTTTGCCTGCAGGTGAAACGGACATGGGGATGCAATGGAGCCTGAGGCTGGTTCGAAAGAAGGCAAATCTTACTTGATCCGGCCTACCATTCCGGGCTTTTTTATCAAGCAAATTTTTCTGTGAGGGGGAGTTCTGTCTTTCTATCTTCTTTTTTTAAAGAAATACCAGTAGTAGTCATAGTAGGTGTTTGCTGGTTTGTGTGGACAAGCAGCTTTTATTGTTATGAATCAATAACTTAGCGGCTTCTGACGGATGTGGGTGAGTGTGCTTTTCTGCTGTCCGCTGTACAGGGACAAGTTTTTGAATAGCGAATAGCCTGTGGATAAGCTTTCAGTTGTGCTGGGTCTATGCACAGCTTTGTACCTTGACGCTGCCGGAAAATTGCGCTGTGTTTTTAAAGTCCTACCGCTGGACAGAGAAGAATGTTAAATTGCGGGCTGATTCCGGACAAAAAAACAGTAATTTCCCGATCCGGATTGGCTTATTAGCTATAAAAAATATAGCGGAAATTGATCTGATGAGTGAAAAGAAACCTTTTGAGATTGCCAGGGAAACGCTCAAGCAGCTGACTACCCGCAAGCTTGCTCCAACGCCCGTCAATTACAAATCGATCTACAACGAAATTGGTGGGATTCCCTCGGTAGATCCATTTCCCACCCAGGAACTGCGTGTAATTGCCCACGCCTTGCCGGCCAAGACGCCAGGACAACAACGCCAACGGGCCTTGTTTGAATCGGCAATTGACAAAATGAACTGGGATGCGGTGCGCGCTGCCCTGGTGGCGTATGGCGGCTTCGTTCCCACACAAGCTACTGCTGGGGAAGGCAGTTTGCAAGCATCGGTCAGCAGCGAAGTTTCACCCGTTCGGTCAGCACCAGCGCTGACACATGAATTTCTGGCGCAAATGGGGCGTTTGATTGAATATGCCCAGCCAGCTTTGGGCCAGGATGATGAGCGTTTTGTCATTCAGACAACGGAGTTGCTGAAGGCCCTGAAGCAACCCAATTGCGATGTAACCGCAGTCAAGCAACTGCTGATCAATTACAGCCATCGCTTGTCCTTTGTGGCGGAAGACCAGTCGGAAATCAAAAATGGTTTGCTGAAGCTATTGCATCTGGTGTTTGAGAACATCAGTGAGATCAGTCCGGATGACCAATGGCTGACTGGGCAAATGGACGCTTTGCGCCAGGTTTCTCAACCGCCATTGAGTTTGCGCCGTCTTGATGATGTGGAACGCCGTTTGAAAGATGTGATTGCCAAGCAGAAAGATGCGCGGCAAAAGACGGTGGAAGCCCAGGATGAAATGCGCCAGATGTTGGCGACTTTTATTGAACGTTTGTCGCAAATGGCCCAATCTACGGGCACTTTTCACGGCAAATTGGAAGAAAGTGCGCGCCTGATTGAGCAGGCAAAATCGCTGGAAGACATTGCACCGGTCTTGAAGGAAGTGGTGGGCGCGACCAAAACCATGGCCAACGAAAGCCTGGTGGCGCGCGATGAATTGCGCGATATGCGGGAACAGGCGTCCAGTACGCAGATTGAAATCGCCAAATTGCACCAGGAACTGGATCGGGTAAGCACCCAAGCACGCCATGATCCTTTAACCGGTGCCTTGAATCGCAAGGGCTTGGAAGAAGCGCTGGAGCGCGAAATTTCCACCGTCCGACGCAAGGAAACACCATTGTCTGTGGCCATGCTGGACATCGACAATTTCAAAAAACTCAATGACCAACTCGGCCATGCGCAGGGTGATAACGCATTGACCCACCTGGCAACGGTAGCGCGCGAATGTATGCGTCCTCAGGACACTTTGGCCCGTTATGGTGGTGAAGAATTTGTCGTGCTGATGCCGGACACACCGTTTGAAAAAGGCGTTGAAGCCATGACCCGGTTGCAACGCGAGCTGACCAAACGGTTTTTCATGGCGGGCACCGAAAAATTGCTGATCACTTTCAGCGCGGGTGTGGCGCAGTTGAGTCCGGACGAAGCAGGCATGGACGCTATTCGCCGTGCTGACGAAGCCATGTACCTGGCCAAGCGTTCGGGTAAAAATCGTGTCGTAAGCGCCTGAGCTGGCGCGTCAGCAGGTCAGGATTAGCGCGTCAGGACCCATTGAATAATGAATTTGGCAACAAAGCCGACCATGCCGAAGGCCAGACCTAAAAATATGACAAAGGTGCCAAACTTTCCTGCTTTGGATTCCCATGCCAGGTGTCCTATGATGAACAGCATGTAGAGCATGAAGCCGCCCACGCCGAAGGTCAGACCAAAGGTGGCGATTTGTTCTTCTGAAAGACCAAAAAACATTATGCGTTCCCGAATTGGCTGTCGGGTGCCGACAGAGATTCACGGGCTTCCCACTGCGTAGGATCGACAAGATCGCGGTAGGCATGCCAGCTGGCATGGCCAAGAATGGGAATTACCGGAATCAATCCCAGCAGCAAGGCACCCATGCCTAGCAGCGTAAGTACCATGATGAGGGTCGCCCAGAAGGCCATGGGAAGTGGGTTTACCAGCACTGCTTGCCAGCTACAAAGAACGGCTTGTAATACCGACACACGGCGGTCCAGCAGCAGCGGCATGGCAATCACACTGGAGGCAAACATCGGTGCAGCCATCAGCCCGCCAATGCCCAGCCAGGCTTCGAACAACCAGCCTTCCTTGGCCAATATGACGTACTGAACAAAATCCAGCGGGGTATGGATCGGAACGGGTGCCAACAGGGTGATCAATGCGGCAGAGGTGAGTACCCAACCGGTGGCGGCCAGGGTCAGCAGGCTGCCGAATTGCACCATGCACCAGTAATCGCTGGTCCATTTGTTGAAATGGCTTTGGTTCCAATTGAGCCAGGTGCGCAGCACCACACTGAAATTGGCTTTTTCATGGCGTTCAATGGCCCTGCTCAAGGCATAAAGACTGGTTGCCAGCACGGGGGCTACCACCATAAAACCGGACAGGGCGCCGGCGAGCAACCAGAAACGCTGGTAGGCAATTGCCACGATCAGCGCACCGCCCAGGCTGAGGGCTATTCCGTGCAATACGCTGGACCAACCAGCGCGAGAGAGATCACGCCAGCCCAAAGCCAGCCAAACCAGTGGCTGCATCAGGCCGATAGGGCGAATTCCGTGAGAGTGGGATGTAGTACGGGACATGGGCATAACGATAGCAGTCTTTGACTGCTATCTCAGCCCATAGCTCAGGGTTTTGCTGCAGCTTTGCTCTTATTTGCACCCGACATCCAGTCATGCATCTTGTGTGCATGGCGTGCATGTTCGCTGTCAAAGACTTTTTTCTGGTCGGCGTTCAAAGCGCCATAGAAAGTCTTGGTGGCTTCTTCGCGTTGGTCCATGGCGGTTTCCATGGCTGCCATACGCTCTTTGCGCATGGCGTGCATTTTGTCGATGCGCTCCGGTGTGCTGAGCTTGTCAAGTTCTGCCATGTCCGGGTGATTCGGACGGGCTGCTGGTTTCATGGCATTGCTAAAGCTGGTCCAGGCACCTTCTTGGTCTGGTGTCAGCTTGAGTTTGGCTTTTAGCTGCGCCAGGTGCTTGGCGTGCATTTTTTCCATTTTTGCCGGATCCATGTGCCGGTGGCCCATGTGCGCCATGCTGTCGTCAGCCTGTGCGAAAGCGATCAGGGCGGTGCTGGACAACAAGCCGGCAAGCAGTACCGAGAGAATGCGTTTTTTCATGGTGGAAGTTCCTATAAAAGTTTGGCGCAAATGCGTTGTGGACTGGGAAAGCAGTGTGAACTGGCTTTGTTACCGCTGTGTGCTGATCTGTGGGTGCATTGTAAAGTTGGTGCAAAAATTGCCTGCCTGGAATGACGCAAGCGCGTGCGGTGTTGCGACGACAATAGGCATTACGCGGCAAGCGCTGCATTCACGAAAAGGGTTGTTGTGTTCAAGAATGTGATGATGTATCGCATCGTTTCACCGTGGGCGGTGGACCTTGCGCAGCTGGAATCGGCACTGGAAGAAGGGCGTTTTGTGCCTTGTTCGGCGTCGCAGGAAAAATCGCTCGGCTGGCTCGAGCCGCGTGGCGTGGCAAACGGGCCTTTGGTCGAAATCATCGACGGACAATGGATTTTGAAGCTGCAGTTTGAGGTCAAGGTGCTGCCGAGTTCGGTGGTCAAGCGCCGGGCCCAGGAGCAGATTCAGGCGATCGAGGCCAGCACCGGACGCAAGCCCGGTAAAAAGGAATCGCGCGAGATTCTCGAAGACGTGCGCATGTCTTTGTTGCCGATGGCTTTTACCAAGCAAAGCGCGGTCAAGGTATGGATTGACCCGAAGGCCCAGCGGCTGGTGTTGGATGCCGGTAGCCAGGCGCGTGCCGATGAGGTGCTGACCTGCCTGATCAAGGCGGTGGATGGCCTGGCCGTGCAACTGATCAATACCCAGATGTCGCCCGCAGCGGCAATGGCCCTGTGGCTGGCCAGCAAGGAAGCCCCGGCCGGATTTACGGTGGACCGGGAATGTGAATTGAAGGCTGCCGATGAGTCCAAGTCGGTGGTGCGTTATGCGCGCCACGCGCTGGACACCGAAGAGGTGACACAACACATCGCCATGGGCAAGATGCCCACGCGCCTGGCCATGACCTGGAATGACCACGTGTCCTTTGTCCTGACCGAAGCTTTGCAGCTGAAGAAAGTGGCCATTCTGGACGTGGTATTCGAGGCCGCAGCCTCGCTGGCATCGGATGGCAGTGACGACCAGTTTGACGCCGATGTGGCAATTGCCACCGGCGAACTCGGCAAACTGATCCCTGACCTGATGGAAGCCCTGGGTACGGAAGTTTTGCCAGCCTAGCGGCGTGGGCCGCTAGCCCATGCGGCCGTTCTGAAAATCTTCCACGGCGGTCATCAGTTCGTCGCGGGTGTTCATGACGAACGGACCGTATTGCGCAATCGGTTCATGCAGTGGCTGCCCAGCAATCAGCAGGGCCCGGGCTGGTTCGCCGGCAGGGTCGGATTGCAGTAGCACGGCGTCACCGGCATTTTTCAATATCGCCATCTGGTTGCGCGGTACCGGTGTAGCGTGGCCCAGGCTGTCTATCACATGCACAGTGCCGCGGTAGACAAACAGGAAGGCGTTGTGCGTTTCGGCGATCGGCTGGCTGAAGCTGGCGCCTGCGGCGGGAAAGTGCAGGTCCAGGTACAGCGGGTCGGTGGGGTAGTCGGCCAGCGGGCGTTGCATGGCGCCCTGGACGCCGTGGCTGGTGCCGGCGATCACGCGCACCAGCACGCCGCCGCGCGGGTCTTCCGGATCTTCGGTACCGGTGGTCACTTCGGGAATGTCGGCACTTTGGAAGTCCCGGTACCAGGGGGCGCACAGCTTGTTCTTGCCTGGCAGATTGAGCCAGAGCTGAAAACCTTCCATCACGCCTTCTTCTTGTTCCGGCATTTCGCTGTGCACCAGGCCACGCCCGGCGGTCATCCATTGCATGCCGCCGTTTTGCAGCAGGCCTTCGTGGCCACCGCTGTCCTTGTGGCGCATGCGACCGGCAATCATGTAGGTGATGGTTTCAAAGCCCCGGTGCGGATGGTTGGGAAAGCCGGCGCCGTAGTCGTCCGGGTTGTTGTTAGCGGCGGTCTAAATCCGCATAAATCTGGCGGCAGTAAATGGCGGTGTAAATTGGCGCCCGTATCTGGCGGCCATTTATGGCGTCGGATTCTGGTGGTCAATTCCGGTGCTCTCGGCGCCATCAATAGATAGGGCC
>CAIUDG010000144.1 GCA_903897925.1 uncultured beta proteobacterium
CGCTGTTCGACACCGTCGACACGGTGCAGGAAACCCTGCGCATCTTCGCCGAACTGGTCGGCGGCATCACGGTCAAGCCAGAAGCCATGGAACGCGCGGCGCTGCGCGGCTACGCCACCGCCACCGACCTGGCCGACTACCTGGTAAAAAAAGGCCTGGCCTTCCGCGACGCCCACGAAATCGTGGCGCACGCCGTGAAGACGGCGATCGCCCAGGGCGTTGACCTGTCCGGGCTGACGCTCGAAGCACTGCAGCAATTCGATGCACGGATTGAAGCCGATGTATTCGACGTACTCAGCCTGCGCGGCTCGCTGACGGCCCGCAACGTGCTGGGCGGCACCGCGCCAGCCCAGGTGCGCCTGCAGATTGCCCGCCACCAGGCACGACTGGGCTGAGCACATGAAGCGGGTCATGCGCAGCCGCCATGCCTCCGGTCTGATGATCGGCGGCGGCCTGCTGCTGCTGGTGCATGTAATGGGCACGCTGGGCTACCACTATATTGGTCGCCCCGACGCCGGCTGGATTGACAGCTTCTATATGACCTTCATCACCGTGGCGACCATCGGCTACGGCGAAATCATCGACCTCAGCCACCACCCGATAGGGCGGCTGTTCACGGTCTTCATTGCCGTGCTGGGCATTGGCTCAATGAGTTACCTGTTCTCCACCTTTGTTGCCTTGCTGGTGGATTCGGACATCAACACCGCATTAAGGAACAAGCGCATGGAAAAGCAAATCGCCAAACTGCAAGGCCATTACATCGTCTGCGGCATCGGCCGGGTCGGCTCCAACGTGGCGACCGAACTGCTGATCACCCAACGCAACCTGGTGGTGATTGAAAGTGACCGAGCGGCACTCGACCGCTGGCTCGAAGACCACCCGGACGCGCTCTACCTGTACCACGACGCGGCCGACGATGAGGCACTGCAAAAGGCCGGCGTCAGGCAGGCCGCCGGCGTCTTCGCCGTCACCGCCGATGACAGCCACAACCTGATGGTGGCGCTGTCGGTGAAGATGCTCAATCCGCATACCCGGGTGGTGGTGCGCCTGCACGACATCCGCAACACCAACAAAGCGCGCACCGCCGGCGCCGACGAAATCGTCTCGCCGGACTTCACCGGCGGCATGCGCATCGCTTCGGCCATGGTGCGCCCGCACGCCGTCAATTTCATGGACCAGATGCTGCGCAGCGACCACGGCCTGCGCGTGGAGGAAGTCCAGGTGCCGGCCGACTTCCTGCCAACCCGGGTCGAATCACTGCTACCCACCTGCCGCGACTACCTGCTGGTAGCCATCCACGAAAACCAGCAGTGGCAATTCAATCCGGATGTCAGCTACCTGGTCAAGCCCGGCGATATCCTGGTCCTGATGACCGACTCCAAAGGCCGCGCACTGGTCGAACGCCGCTTGCAGCGCTGAAGGGCTCCGGCCCCGGCTTGCCTGGGTAGAATCGTGCCCACTCCAGGGGAAAATAACATGCTTCGATATGTCACTATCGCCGTTTCGCTAGGTTTTAGCGCCCTGGCGTTTAGCCAAACCGCAGCGCCAGCATCCGCGGCGGCACCTACCGCAGCACAAATGGTGGAGCAGTTGAAGCCCCCGGTGGCCACGCGCAGCCTGCGCAATCTGGTCATCGAACAAGCGCCGGCCCCGCGTCCATCGCTGTCGCTGAATATCCAGTTTGACTTCAACTCGGCACATATTCGCCCGGAAAGCCTGGACGCGCTGAACAACCTGGCCACCGCACTGAGTTCACCGGCCCTGGCCGGCTCCAAGTTTGCAATAGAAGGCCATACCGACGCCAAAGGCAACCCGGAGTACAACCGCAAACTCAGCGAGCAGCGGGCCTTCGCGGTACGTGACCTGCTGACCAGCAAGGGGGTTGACGCACAGCAGCTGGTGGCCACGGGCAAGGGTGCCAGTGAGCCGGCCAATCCGGCCGACCCGCTGGCGCCGGAAAACCGCCGGGTGCGCATCGTCAATCTGGAGTGAGCTTGGCCGCCCGGCTGCTGCACACCTACAAGCGCTGGGCCCAGTGGCTCGGTGCCCAGCGTGCCAGCCGCGTCATCTGGAGTCTGGCCGGGCTGTTTTGCTGCTGGGTCCTGGTCGACATATTTCAGCTGCAGGTCACTGGTGGAATGGCCCAGTCCGCCTATGACGCCATGGTGCGTGCGCGCATTCTCGTGGCCGCCCCCGACCCGCGCATCGTGGTGCTCGACATTGACGAGTCTTCCCTGAAAAAAATGGCCACCGAATTCGGCCGCTGGCCGTGGCCGCGCGACACCCTGGCCAGCGTGCTCGACTATGTCGAGCAGCAGCAGCCTGCCGCCATCGCATGGGATGTGCTGTTTTCCGACGCCGATCGCCTCAGCCCGGGCGGCGACGCCGCCTTTGATGCCGCCGTGCAACGCAGCCGGCACAGCCATTTTCCGGTGGTCCGCCTGCAAGACAGCAGCGACCAGCAAAGCCAGATTACGCGCCACGTACTGCCAACACTCTGGGTTCCGCGTCCTGTTCCGGGCGGCAGCGACGCCGCCACCGTGGCGCTGATTGCGCCGGCACTGCCAGCGGTGGCCAATGCCCCGCTGGGCTACAACAACGGCTACGTAGATTCGGATGGCGTGCTGCGCCGCTACCGCAGCTTTGAAGTACTGCGCGACGGCAGTGCCATCCAGTCGATGGCCATGAGTGTGCTCAGCAGCGTGGACCCGGCCGCCTACGCCCGGGAGGTGGCCGCACTGGAGCACAAAACCGAGCACCAGAACGAACTGATTGCCTGGCGCCGCCAGGCCCAGGCCTATCCGCACTACCCGATCGCTGACGTGTTCGAGGCCGCCGACAGCGGCAAGACCGATGCCAGGCTGCCAGCCTTGCGCGGCAAGATCGTGCTGATCGGCTCCACTGCGGCCTCGCTGCACGACATCCACCCGACACCACTGGCGGCCTACCATCCCGGCGTCGATGCGCTGGCCACGGCCATCGACAATGCCGTCAATCAACGCCATTTGTACGAACTGGCGCGCTGGCAAAACGCCGCCATCGCCATCGCTCTGTGTCTGGCACTGGCGGCCTGGGTCCAGCACCGCAAAATTTCCTCACTGACGCCATTCACCTTTGCGCTGCCGGCCGGACTGTTCTTTATCAGTTACCTGACACTGAATGGCTCGCCGGTGTTCGTGGACCTGCACCTGTCGGCCGCGCTGGCCATGCTGTTCCTGGCGATCCTGCGCTTCTGGAATCAGCTGCGGCGCGATTTCTGGTGCGACCCGGCGACCCTGCCAGCGCAATCACTGGCGCTCTGGCCGCTGGTACGCGACACACCCTGGACCGAAGAAGCACTGGACCGCCTGATCGACTTCGTGGAACAGCGCCTGCCCCATGCGCGCATCGTCGTGCCGGATGTGCAATTGCTGATGTTCCAGAGTTTGCGCTGGCCCGAACTGCTACAGCACGCCGCCATCGTCGGCCCGCAGGCGGCACTGCAGCAGGTGCACGCCGACTGTGCCGGCCAGGTCTGGCGCCTGGCCCAGACCCATGGCAAGATCACGCCGCTGAGCGGCCCACTGCAACGCGACACACTGGCCCGAATCAGCATGCAGGCCTGGTCGCGCATTGAATCACCTCACCCGGGAGACCCCCAGCCATGTCCCTGAACCCCTTGCGCTGCGCCGCCGCACTGGCTGGCGCCCTGCTGCTGGCCGCCAGCGTACACGCCAATGACAACGCCAACCTGTCACTGACCCATGCCACCGAACTGCGCGCCGACAAACTGTCGGGTGCCGCCGTGCTGCAAAACCTTGGCGCCGATACCAGCGTACGCCTGCTCAGCGTGGAAGGCGGCTGGGCCTTGGTCGAAGTCCGCAGCAAAGGCAATACCACACCGAGCACCGGCTGGATTCGCGCCAACGCCCTGAACTGGCAAGCCGCCGCCTCGGCCGCCAGCGGCCTGGCCAGCGGCCGTGCCGTGGCCGGCAATACCGCACTGACGCTGGGGGTGCGCAGCCTGGCGCCGCGCGCCAACCGGCACGCACTGATCATTGGCATCAGCCAGTATGCCGACCCCGCCATACCGCCACTGCCGGGGGTCCGGTTGGACCGGGAATCAGCGACCCAGATGGCACAAAGCATGCAGGTACCGCTGGAAAATATCCGCTACCTGGAAGACAGCGAAGCCAGCGCTGACGGCATCCGCAAGGCGCTCGCCGAATTGACCGAACGGGTGCAGGAAGGCGATCGGGTCTTCATCCATTACTCCGGCCACGGCACCCGCTACCCAGACCCGCAAAGCGGCAACTGTGTCGAAGCCCTGCTGGCCTACGACGGCGTACGCACCGGTCTGATCTCGAACCATGAAATGGTGCGCATGCTGGCCGGCATTACCAACAAGGTCGACAAGCTGTTCGTCATGTATGACGCCTGCCATTCCGGTGGCGTGGCCCAGACCGCCGCCGTAGTGCGCACCCGTGGCATCGTGCTGGACACCGACGAAGGCGCAATCCGCCCGAAATTCGTCAACGTGGCGGCCGAATGCAGCCGCCCCAGCAACGTCAAGACACGCAGCCTGGCCGCTGAAGTGACCAGCCTGGGCGGCGCCAAGGAAGACATCATCCATCTGAGCGCCTCGCGCGACGACGAAATCAGCTTTGACGACGAGGCCAAGGGCGGTCTGGCGACGCAGTACATGCGCGACTGCATGCTGCGCGACGCCAAGGACCTGGACAACTCCGGATCCATCAGCATTGATGAAATTCGCCAGTGCGCGCAGGAAAAGATCAACCAGCGCCTGGCCAGCAACAGCAGCTACCAGGCACACCACCTGGTGCTGAACGGCAATGCCGAGTTTGTCCCGGCCTGGTTCAGCCAGCCGTCGCTGGCGCCCGTGCGCCTGTCGACCGCTGCACCGGTAGCTGCACCGGCTGCTGCAAGCCCGGTGGCTGCGCCGCCGGTGGCACTGGCCATGGCGGCGCCCGCGCCCGCAACCGCAACCGCAACCGCAACACCAACACCAACACCAACACCAACACCAACCACAGCAACAGCACCAGTCGCCAGCCCGGCAGCGTTGACCGGCGCACAAGCCCTGGAACAAATGTTTGCCCAGCGCAACGGCAAGCGCAAGGTGCAGGTCAGCGTCGCCACCCAGACCCTGAAAATTGGCGCCGACGTGCTCGATTTCAGCGTCAAGAGCGACCGTCCCGGCTACCTCTATGTGGCCATGGCCGGCTCCGACAACCAGTCGGTCTATCTGTTGTTTCCCAATGACCTGGACCAGAACAACCAGATCGGCGCCGGTCAGACCTTGCGCCTGCCGCGCCCGCACTGGCGCGTAAAAGCCGGCGGCCCGGCCGGCACCGACCAGCTGTTGGTGCTGGTGTCCGACGCGCCGCGAAACCTCTCGGCGCTAGCCGCACACAAAGCCGGCCCCTTCGTGGTCTCGCTCAACGACGCCCAGGGCCGCGCACAACTCGGTGCGCTGATGACCTCGGCCCAGGACAGCGCCAGTCCACAGTGCGCCCAGCGCAAGGACCACGCCAGCACGGCGCAGTGTTCCGACGCCTATGGCGCCGCGCTGTTCACGGTGCAAGAGCGCGAATAGGCCGCGGTTTCAGGGCTTGGCCGGGGCGCGCATGACGAACACCAGTTTGTCGACCACGTTCTGCCCCTTGTCATCTTCCTTCAACACCACTTCCACGTCGTAATTGCGGGCGAAGCGGAACTGGGAACTTTGCACCGCCGCCTTGGTAATCTTGGTCGCCGACCACAGGGACGACACCAGCGACACCAGCAAGAACGGGTCCTTGGCGGTAATCTCCGACTTGGGTGGCGTCACCTTCACCGTGCCACCACCGGCTTCCACCGAGGTCAACCAGTTCTGCAGGCGCTCGGGCAGCGCACTGGGCGTGACATGGTCATAAAAGCTGACATCGACTTTGGGCAGCGGCGCGGCCAGCGCGCCCGCCAGTTCCCGGTCAAAACTCTGCACATCCAGAAATTGCAGTTCCGACTTAACGGCAGCCGTGCTGAGCGCAGCCGGTGGCTCGTTCGGGCTGTTGGCACAGCCGCACAGCCCGATCCCCAACAGCAGCCAGACGCCAACGCTCGCCGCAGGCACAACCCTTGGTTTGAATTTCATAAAAACTCCCGCTCGATAGGAACCGGACCGCATCGCAGGCCCGGCGCCGGGCTTATGCTATCAAACTTCGCTTGCAGAGAATTTATTTCAATCTCGCATACGCCGATTTCAATAGCCGCAGTACTCATCGGGAATTACGATCGCAGCCGTTCAGACCATACACCCTCAGGAATTTCCATGACTGTCATCACCACCATCGAAGATTTGCGCGTGCTCGCCGAGCGCCGGGTACCGCGCATGTTCTACGACTACGCGGACTCCGGTTCCTGGACCGAATCGACCTACCGCGCCAACGAAGCCGATTTCCAGCGCATCAAGTTCCGCCAGCGCGTGGCCGTCAACATGGAAAACCGCAGCACCGCCAGCACCATGGTCGGCGACGCCGTAAAAATGCCGGTCAGCATTGCGCCGGTCGGCCTGTGCGGCATGCAGCATGCCGACGGTGAAATCCACGCCGCCCGGGCCGCGGAGAAATTCGGCATTCCGTTCACGCTGTCAACCATGAGCATCTGCTCCATCGAAGATATCGCCGAAAGCACCTCGGCGCCATTCTGGTTCCAGCTCTACATGATGCGCGACCGCAGCGCCATGGCAAAAATGATCCAGCGCGCCCGTGCTGCGCGCTGCAGTGCACTGGTGCTGACGCTGGACCTGCAGGTCATTGGCCAGCGCCACAAAGACCTGAAGAATGGCCTCACCGCGCCGCCGCGCCCGACCCTGGCCAACATCCTCAACCTGATCGGCAAACCGCGCTGGTGCCTGGGCATGCTGGGCACCCGGCGCCACACCTTCCGCAATCTGGTCGGCCACGTGCCGGAAGTCAGCAACATGAATTCCCTGGCCTCCTGGACCAACGAGCAGTTCGACCCGACGCTCTCTTGGGACGACGTGAAATGGGTCAAAGATCAATGGGGCGGCAAGCTGATCCTCAAGGGCATCCAGGACCTGGAAGACGCACAACTGGCGCTGGCCAGCGGCGCCGATGCCATCGTTGTCAGCAACCACGGCGGACGCCAGCTCGACGGCGCCCCAAGCAGCATTTCGGCACTGCCCGAAATCGCCCAGGCGGTGGGCGACAAAATTGAAGTCTGGATG
Source organism: uncultured beta proteobacterium (assembly GCA_903897925.1). Lineage (GTDB taxonomy): Bacteria > Pseudomonadota > Gammaproteobacteria > Burkholderiales > Burkholderiaceae_C > Allorhodoferax. Next base: position 7,229 of record CAIUDG010000144.1, read on the forward strand.
GACGGCGGTATCCGCAGTGGCCAGGACGTGCTCAAGGCCTGGGCCCTGGGCGCACGCGGCACCATGATCGGTCGCGCCATGGTTTATGGGCTGGGCGCCATGGGCGAAGCCGGCGTCACCAAGGCGCTGGAGATCATCCACAAAGAACTCGACATCACAATGGCGTTTTGCGGCCACACCAACATCCAGAATGTCGATCAACGCATCCTGATTCCGGGCAGCTATCCGCAGCCTGGCGCCTGATACCCGCCTGTGCCCAGCGCTGCCCCCGCGCCCCTGCGCCGCATTGCGCACCTCGACATGGATGCGTTCTACGCCTCGGTCGAGCTGCTGCGCTATCCGCAGCTCAAGGGCCTGCCGGTGGTAATTGGCGGCGGCCGGCGGCGCGAGGACGACTTGCTGGCACGCCTGCGCACTGAACGCCCGGAGCAGGAGTGGTCGGCCGCCACCCTGGACCGCATTCCGGTCGAATTTTTCCCGCGCCTGCAGGGCTATACCGGGCGCGGCGTGATCACCACGGCCACCTATGCGGCACGCCAGTTTGGCGTCGGTTCGGCGATGGGCCTGATGAAGGCCGCCAAGCTGTGTCCGCAAGCCATTTTGCTGCCGGTCGATTTTGAGCAGTACCGGCACTATTCGCGCACCTTCAAAGCCATCATCACCGACATTGCGCCGCTGATGGAAGACCGCGGAGTGGACGAGGTCTACATCGACTTCACAGCGGTCCCGGGCGGCCAGCGCGAAGGCGGCCGGGTGCTGGCGCGGCTGATTCAAAAATCCATTTTTCAGGCCACCGGACTGACCTGTTCGGTCGGTATCGCACCGAACAAGCTGATTGCCAAGATGGCCAGCGAATTCAACAAGCCAAACGGCATCGCGGTGGTCATGGAAGACGATCTGCAAAGCAAGATCTGGCCGCTGCCGTGCCGCAAGATCAATGGCATCGGCCCCAAGGCCGACGCCAAACTGCAGCAGCATGGCATCCACAGCATTGCCCAGCTGGCCGCCTGCGACCCGCTCTGGCTGGCACGCCATTTTGGCCCGCGCACCGGCGCCTGGCTGCATGCCGCCGCCCATGGCCGCGACGAGCGTCCGCTGGTGATTGACAGTGAACCGGTCAGCATGAGCCGGGAAACCACGTTTGAACGTGACCTGCACGCCGTGCGCGACCGCGCCGAACTGGGCGCCATCTTCACGCGCCTGTGCGAACAGGTTGCCGCCGACCTGCAACGCAAGGGTTATGTCGGAAAAACCATCGGCATCAAGCTGCGCTTTGACGATTTTCAGATCGTCACGCGCGACCTGACGATTGAGCAGCCCACCGCCGATGCCCGGCTGATTCGCCAGCATGCCGGCCAATGCCTGAAACGCGCACCGCTGCAAAAGCGCCTGCGCCTGCTCGGCGTGCGGGTCGGCAACCTGCAGTCCAGCAGCCAGCCCCCGGAGCAGGCGCGCGAGGCCAGTCTGTTTTAGATTGGTTTTTGTCCCGCGCTGCGCCGCAGAGCCGCCGAACGGCCATACACTGCGGCAGTTGGATTGAAAAAATAAAAGGTCTTTAGATGGCGATGCGCTTGCATTGGCTCAAGCACGTACGCCTGCTGATTGCAATCACGCTGCCGCTGGTGGCGGTGCCTGGCTGGGCGCAAATTGCAGACACCGCGCAACAAACACTGCGCGTGGTCGGCGGGCTGAGTGGACTGAACCAGTACACACAACACGAAGAACGGTTCTGGGGCCAGGAGTTGGCACGCATGACAGGTGGCCAATACCGCGCCGAAATTGTTCCATTTGACCGGGCGGGTGTGCCCGGCCCGGAGATGCTGCGCCTGCTGCAGTTTGGTGTGCTGTCCTTTGGCACCGCGCTGCTGAGCAACATCGCCGCGCAAAACCCGGAACTGGCCGCGCCGGACCTGGCCGGACTGAACCCGGACCTGGCCAGCCTGCGCAAAAATCTGGCCGCCTATCGGCCGTACCTGGAAAAAAATCTGCGCGAACAACATGGCATTGAATTGCTGGCGGTCTACACCTATCCGGCACAAATTCTGTTTTGCAAAAACCCGCTCGCCCGGCTGGCCGACCTGAGCGGGCGCCGGGTCCGGGTTTCGTCGGCCACCCAGTCCGATTGGGTGAGCGGCCTGGGCGGCACGCCGGTGCTGATCCGGTTGGCACAAACCAACAGCAATATGGACTCCGGCAATACCGAATGCGCCATCACTGGTGCCATGACCGGCAACACCATCGGGCTGGACCAGCGCACCCGCGCCATGCACGCCATGCCGATTACCTGGGGCTTGTCCCTGTTTGGCGCCAATCTGGCGACCTGGAACGCCCTGCCGGAAGATTTGCGCAAATTGCTGCGCCACGAACTGCCCCGGCTGGAAGCCGCCATCTGGAGCGCCAGCGAAAGCGAAACCGCCGAAGGCCTGGCCTGCAACCAGGGCCTGTCCGACTGCAAATCGGGCCACAAGGCCAGCATGACGCTGAGTCCGGCCTCCGCCGATGACGAGCGCCTGCGCCGTGCCTTGCTGCGCGGCACCGTGCTGCCCAACTGGCTGCAGCGCTGCGCCGGCCGCTGTGCCGAGGTCTGGAACCGAACCATCGGCCCGGTTTGTGGCATCAGCGCCAGCGCGCCATGAAGCTGCCCCGGATTTCCCGCGTATCGGCCTTTGTGCTGGGGCTGATCGTGCTGTTTGTGCTGGCAGTGCTGTTCAGCGCCGCCTCGCTCAACCGCAACTTGCGCACCGAAGCGCTGCACAACAGCCAGGCCCAGGCTGAACGCTACATCAATGGTGCCGAAGCCGCCATCAACCGCAGCCTGCTTGGCGTTGACGTGCTGCTGGCCAGCGTCGACACATTGCTCGACCTGGTGCACACCCGCAGCGCCGACATCAATCCGGCGCAGGTCGATCGGCTGATCCAGAGCGCCATGCGCCAGAACCTGCTGGTGCGCCGCCTGTTCCTGCTCGACACACAGGGACGCCAGCTCAGTTCCAGCGCTGCGAATGCGCCGCTGGCGCTGGACCCGGTACCCACCGACTTCCTTAGCGATGTGCTGAAACAAAGCACTCCATCGCTGGTTTTGAGCCGACCGGTGGTCAGCTTTCAGTCGTCCGAACTGGTGCTGTTCATGGGCCGCTACATCACGCTGGCCGACGGTGGGCGGGTAATCTGCGTGGCGGAAGTACCGATTCCACAACTCGCCGCCGTGCTGGTGCAGGGAGCCGATATTGAAGGCATGCAGGTGACCATGGAACGGGGCGACGGCCAGTTGCTGATCGCCAATCCAATCTCCGGCAATAGCCACCAGCCCGGGCTGAGCCCGCCGCTGAACCAGTGGCCCGATGGCACGGCGCCGAGCGACGCACTGGCGCGCCTGAGCCGTGAACCGGCCATCGTGTTGCTGCGCAAAACCCTGTACCGCGACCTCTTTATCAGTGTCAGCATTCCGATTGCCGCAGCGCTGCAGGACTGGCAGCGCGAAGTGCGTTTCGTTGACACCGGTGCCGCCATCATGGTGCTGCTGATTCTGGCCTCGGGCGTGCTGGCACTGTGGTATTTGCGGCGCCTGGCGCGCGCCCAGGAGTCGATCGGGCGGGCCAAGGCAGCGCTCGACCAGGCCCTGGAATCAATGGTCAGCGGCTTTGTCCTGCTCGACCCACAAAACCGGGTACTGAACTGGAACCGCCGCTTTGAGCAGCTGCACCCCTGGCTTGAGGGCCGGGTCCTGGCACAGATCGCCTTCTCCGACCTGCTGGAACATACTGCCGACTACCTGATGCCCCAGGCCAGCAGCGCTGAACGCCGGCAATGGGTTGCGCACCGCTTGGTGCTGCTCGACGAAGCACACGAAGCACGCCAAGTCACCATGCCGGACGGCACCATTCTGGAAATCACCGAGCGCGCCACCCCGGACGGTGGCGTGGTGATCGTGTACCAGGACGTGACGCGCCTGCGCCGGGCCGTCGCCGAAGTCGAACTGCTGGCGTTTTATGACCCACTGACCGGACTGCCGAACCGGCGCCTGCTTAACGACCGGCTGCAGCAATGCATTCTGGCCAGCGTGCGCAGTGCGCGCCATGGTGCGCTGCTGTTCCTCGACCTGGACCACTTCAAGACCCTCAACGACACCGCTGGCCACGAAATGGGCGACCAGTTGCTGAAGCAGGTGGCGCAACGCCTGAAAACCTGCGTCCGCGAAGAAGACACGGTAGCCCGGCTGGGCGGCGACGAATTTGTGGTGATGCTGCAAAACCTCAGCAGCGACGCGCTGGAAGCCGCCAGCAAGGCCCAGGTGGTTGGCGATTCGATCCTGCTCCATCTGAACCGGCCCTACCAGCTGCTGGATTCCGAATACACCAGCACCTGCAGCATTGGCGCGACCCTGTTTGGCACGCTGCACCAGGAAGCCTCCGAGCTGCTCAAAGAGGCCGACATCGCCATGTACCAGGTCAAAAACAGCGGCCGCAATGGCCTGTGTTTCTTCGACCCGGACATGCTCGCCGCCATCACCGCGCGTGCCGAGATGGAGCGCGACCTGCGCCATGCCCTTTCGAGCCAACAACTGCTGCTGCATTACCAGGTCCAGGTGGCGGAACATGGCCGCCCGATCGGCGCTGAAGTGCTGCTGCGCTGGCAACACCCGGTGCGGGGCCTGGTGGCGCCCGGACAGTTCATTGCGCTGGCCGAAGAAACCGGACTGATTTTGTCGATCGGCGAATGGGTGATACGCACGGCCTGCCAGCAACTTAAGGCTTGGGAAGGCAGCGCCGCCGCCGGCCTGCAGTTGGCGGTGAACGTCAGCGCGCGCCAGTTTCGCAATGCCGGCTTTGTGCAGCAGGTGGAGGCCATCGTGCTGGAAACCGGTGCCCAGGCGCATCTGCTCAAGCTGGAACTGACCGAGAGCATGGTGCTCGACAACATCGCCGACACCATTCAAAAAATGCAGCAGTTGCGCGCCCTGGGCGTGCACTTCGCCCTGGATGACTTCGGCACCGGCTATTCCTCGTTGGCCTACCTGACGCAGCTGCCGCTGGACCAGCTCAAGATCGACCAGTCTTTTGTGCGCAATATTGGCCTGCAGGCCGGCGACTCGGCGGTGATTGACACCATCATCAGCCTGGCACGCAGCCTGAACCTGGAAGTGATAGCCGAGGGCGTCGAAACCAGCGCACAGCGCGATTTTCTGGCCCAGCACGGCTGTGTGCACTGCCAGGGTTTTCTGTTCGGGCGGCCGCTGCCAATCGGTGACTTCGAGACCTGGCTGCTACCGCAGCGCATCGCGCTCTGACGCCCGGCGCGCCGACCGGCGTGCTTATTGCCGGGCGGTGCGGGTATTCGCCGGCAAGGCCTGCGGATGGCTGGTGCGCAACGGATTGATGTCCAGGCCGCCACGGCGCGTATAGCGCGCGTAGACCGACAGCGTGAGCGGCTTGCAGCGGTTCCACAGGTCCATGAAGATGCGCTCGACACACTGCTCATGGAACTCGTTGTGGTTGCGAAAGCTGACGATATATTGCAGCAGCCCTTCCTGGTCAATGGGC